>JBEKLY010000070.1:0-37235 GCA_050010015.1 Terriglobia bacterium | reverse complement strand
CTTCCGCATCGGAAGATTCTTGTAGTCACGCGCAAGAAACTGCCCAAGCGTCGCAAACCTCGTTAGCTTGCAGCAACTTGGACGTAAAGCGTCACTCCGACTCAATGGTGAACACCCGCTACATCGCGCCGGGTTGGGCCTCGAAGCCCTTGTGGTTGCCCGAGGGCGGCCAGAAGGGCCGCCGCTGCCCACTGCCTTCGTTGCCCGCGAATTTTCCACTGGACACTCGAAACGCTTCGAGTAGAATGGGGGCCAGGATTCGGTAGTCTTTATCGAGGTTGATCGCTTATGTGAGCACAGCACCAGGAGGTATCTCCCCATGACAACCCGCACCAGGATTGTGTTTTTGGTGGTTGCGGTGGTGGTGAGCCTGGGGACTCTGATCGCTCAGGCTCCGAAGAAACCCGCCATTGCTTATCCCAGCGATTTCCGCCATTGGCGGCACGTGAAGTCGATGGTCGTCTTCAGCAGTCAGAACAAAATGTTTGATCGATTCGGCGGCCTCCACAACGTTTATGTCAACGACACGGGCTGGCCCGCGCTCTCAAAGAGCAAGCTCTTTCCCGACGGTTCCATGCTCGTGCTGGAACTCTTTGACACCAGCAACGCGATGGGTGCCATCGAGCCTCGTCCCAATCACAAGGCCGTCTACGTGATGAAGAAGAGCGCCAAACTTTATGCCGATACAGGCGGCTGGGGCTTCGAAGTCTACCCGGGCAGCGATGAGAAGCCAAGCCTGAAGAGTATGACCGACTGCTGGAACTGCCACAAGGACGGGAAGAGCAAGGACTACGTTAAGTCGGCGTACATTGAGTAGGGGGGACGGCTTGCCGTCCCCGCAGTTGCCGTGGTCCCGACGGCAAGATTGCAATCAACGAAAGCCATGGATGGCGCAAACGTGCCGCTCTTTGGCATGTCTGCGCCCTTCAGGTGCAAAAGCGGCGCATACATCCCGACAAAAACCGTCGCGACGTATGCGCCACCCGCGTTTCGAGGTCCGGATAATTCAAGGGCAGGCCGCGCCGTACGCCGGGGCGTAGCCGGCTTTCTGCGCGTCCCCTTGCTTTAGGTATTGTCCTGCGACGGTGCGCCCAAACCAGGGCGAGTCCTGGCAGTGGTATTTCATGCTGCGCCCGTTGACCCACACTTTGGAATCGGGATTACCCGCCTGAGGGGTTTGCCTGCCGGGGCCCGACGCGACTGCAGGACGCGACTCGTGCCATCCCGAGTTGGAGGCCAAGGCGGCGGGCGGATGCTGCAGGAGGTGCGCGGTCAGCACGGCGACGGCGCCAAACGACAACAGTGCCGCAAGTCCCAGCCACACGAAGAGAAACGGCCGGGAGAGGAACGACGGGTCCTTGCGCGGGGCGGGGGCGCTCGCCCGGTCCTCTTCGCTGCGCAGGTCTTCCAGGATGTCGCGCGCCGAACTGTAGGGCCGGTCGGCGCCGCTATCCAGGCACCGTTTGATGATGGCCGCGAGGTCACGGGGAACCGAGCGGGGCATGGGCAGAGCGCTTGAAGGACTGTCGGCAGCGCCGGGCGACGGGTCTTCCCCGGTTGCCATCTGGTAGAGCAGGATTCCCATTTTCCAAACGTCACCCTGAGCGGAAATCGATTCCGGGCGCCGGGAACGAACCGCCGAACCGAAGTCCACCCACTTGGCCTCAGCGTCGGGCGTGATCAGAACGTTCGAGGCTTTCACGTCCCCGTGCGCGACGCCGCGTTCGTGCGCGTAGGCAAGGGCCTCGCACAGTTGGGTCGCGTAACACCGGACCATCAGGCGGTCGAGCGGGCCGGCCTCGAGCGTTTCGGCCAGGGAGCGCCCCTCGACGTACTCCATGGCGATGTAGGGCAGGCTCCGATCCTCGCTCTCAGCCTCGCCAACGTCATAGACCGTGCAAATGTTCCGGTGGTCGAGGGCGCTCGCCAGGCGCGCCTCCTGAAGGGCCTCGCCCCAGGCGTCCTCGCCGGAGCGGTCCAGGACCTTGAGGGCCACGGGGCGGTCCAGGCGCATGTCGCGCGCCAGATAAACCGTGCCGTTTTGCCCGTGGCCCAGTTCGTTCTCGATTGTGTAGTGCCCAACCGTTTCAGGAGCCATATTCAGATCCGATAACGGGAAAGCCCCGTCCGTTCCTTTCCCGAGACTGCATTTTCTGGCTATACATAACTCGCTAAGACTAGTGCTAGTAAACAAGCGGTTCAATAACCTGTTTGTACTGGTTACTCCGTACCGGTACCTCCGTATGTGGTGAACTACTCGTACCGGTACCTCCGTGTACAACACCTCTCTCCCCGGCAAGGCATTTCGTCTCGCTCGAGAGAGCGCCGGGGCGCGGCAGAGCTAGCGACTGCCTGGCTGAGCTAGTTCGCGAACTCATTCGCTCGAAGCGGAAGCGCGGGGCTTTAGAGTCTGTGTGAAAACCTCGTCTGGACTGTCATTCCGAGCCCTTCGCTGTCATCCTGAGCCCTTCGCTTGTCATTCTGAGCGGAGCGAAGAATCTCGCTCTGCCGCTCAGGGTAAACTCCGAGAGGAATCTCGCTCTGAGTGCTATCAAGGCAGTGCGAGATTCCTCGTCACCTGCGGCTCCTCGGAATGACAAGCAAAGGGAGTTCTCACACAGACTCTAAAGTCCCGCCCTTCCCAGTGCCACGAGGAGGCGGGTGTTTTCTTAATCCCTGTTGCCTTCACATTCTGCTCATCGTCGCGAACCCTGCTGCCGATTATTTTTAGAAGGCAATAATGCGGATGCGAAGTCCCTTGCTACTAATGGCCGCCAGTTTCGTGCTGGGGATATTCCTGGTTGGCAGCGCGCATTTGCCCGGCCCGGCCGCAGCCGCGATTCCCGTTTGCGTGGCCGTTTGTCTCGTGGCCGGTCTGCTCGTGATGCGCGCAGGCTGGGAGCGACTCTCCCTCATTTTCGCGCTGCTCGGGTTTCTGGCCGCCGGCGCTTCCGCCAGTTGCTTGTTTGAATACCGATTTCCGGAAACCCATGTAAGCAAGTTGGCCGCCCGGGGTGTTGACCTGGAACAACCGGTTCGGCTCGACGGCCATATCGCCTCCACGCCCCTCCGCACGGCCTATGGTCTTCAGTTCGACCTTGAGACGGAGCGCGCCGAGAGCCGCACAGTCTCTCGCGACGTGACCGGGAAGGTAAGGTTGCGCCTCGAGGCATCCGAAGGGGCGGAAGCGTGGGCGCTTGTGGAGGGCTTGCATCTTCAGTATGGGGACGCCGTTCGACTATGGGTGCGCCTGCGCAAGCCGAGGATTTACCAGAACCCCGGCAGCTTTGACTTTCGCCGCTGGATGGAGTCAACCGAGGATATTTACTGGGTCGGGACGATAAAGAATCCGCTGCTGATTGAGAAGTTGCCCGGCGCAGACGAGCGTGTAGTGCGGGCGTCTCGCCCGCAGTCGCGGGAGCGTCCCGCTCCCGCGCTGGAGCAGAGCCTGTCCCGAGCGGAGCGAGGGAATGCCCGCGCGACCGCGGACGAGACGCCCGCGCTACAAAGCCCAGGCGGAAACCTCGGGATGGCAGTGAGCAGCCTTGCTCGCGTATTCAGCCCGAGTGCATTCTCCACATTCGCCGAGGGAGTGCGGAGCAAGCTGCTGCGTTCCATCGACGATCTCTACCCGCGCTGGTCCGCCCAGGGACGGTGTGGCTCGGTGCTCAAGGCAGTCCTGCTGGGAGACCGGTCCGCGCTCGACTCCGAAACCATCGAAAGTTTTCGCAAGACGGGGCTCTATCATCTGCTGGTCATCGCGGGCCTTCATGTGGGCTTACTCGCGTTGCTGGCGGATGGGCTGCTGCGCCTGGTGCGCCTCGGCGAACGGGCAAGGCGATTGACCGTCCTCGCGCTCCTGATCTTCTACGCCTTCCTGGTGGAGCAGCGCGCGGCCACCCTGCGCGCCACGCTGATGATCGCGCTTTATCTGCTGGCCCGGCTGCTTTACCGCAGCAGTAGCACGCTGAACTCGATCGGCCTCGCAGCGCTCGTCCTGCTGCTCTGGCGTCCGGCTTGGCTCTTCGAATCGGGATTTCAGCTTTCTTTCTCAGCCGCCTTGCTCATTGCCGGGTTGGCGGTTCCCATCCTGGAACGGACCACGGAACCCTATCGGCGGGCACTGCGCGGCTTGGACGAGCTGCACTTGGACGAGCATCTCGCGCCGCGCCTTGCACAATTCCGCCTAGACCTGCGCGCGCTCATCGCCTGGCTCAAATCGCGATGGCGCGTTCTCGAGCGGCATCAAGCGCTGGCACGGGCTCTGGTCACCGGGCCGGCGCGCGTGCTGCTCTGGACGGCAAACATCCTGCTTTTTTCGGCTGTCCTCCAGGTTGGGCTTTTGCTGCCCATGGCAACCACGTTTCACCGCGTGGCCCTGGCAGGAATCGGACTGAACGCCTTAGCCATCCCAGTCATGACCGTGCTCCTGGCCCTGGCCGTTCCGACCGTCGTACTGGCGGTTCTAGTCCCTGCACTCGCGGTTTGGCCCGCCAAAGCACTTGCGGCCGTCATGGCCGGATTGTTTGCGTTGACGGACCTCCCGCACCTCCCGGCATGGCTTTCGTTCCGAGTGCCTAACCCGCCGTTTTGGGTTAGCTGCGGTTTTGTGCTCTTTATTCTCGCGACGGCGCTGGCGCTCGGCAAGCGCCCCTGGGTGTTTGGGCTCTCCTTGGCGGGTCTTGGAGTGATGACCGTGCTCGTCGCCACTCACCCGTTTTCTCCCCGGCTTCCTAGTGGAACCCTGGAGGTCACAGCGCTCGATTGCGGCCAAGGCGAATCACTCTTCGTGGTGCTCCCGGACAGAACAACTATGCTGGTGGACGGCTGCGGAAGTCGCCATCGCGGCACCGGTGAGGGCGCAGTGCAGGGCCGGCTTTGGGACCCCGGCGAAGACATCGTTTCGCCGTACTTGTGGTCGCGGGGGATCGAGAAGATCGATATCGTGGTGCTTTCAATTCCGCACGAGGACCGCCTGGGCGGCCTGTTTGCGGTCGCCCGGAATTTCCGGATCGGCGAGTTCTGGCACGCAGAGAATACCGCTGGCCGCGCTTACTGGGACTTGCTGGAAAAACTGCGGGCGAAGGGTGTGGCGGAACAGACGCTCGTGGCTCGCGACAAACTCGAGCGTGGCGGGGCCACCGTGCGCGTTTTGTGGCCCGAGGGATCCCATCGGCCTGCGGCTTCGTTCTCGAACGACGATTCGCTGGTTCTCCGCGTCGCTTACGGCGGAGACAGCGTGCTCTTGACCGGAGACATTACCGCCAAGGCTGAAAGGGAACTGCTGGATTCTGGCGGGAAGGCGGGCGGTTTTCCGCACCGGCGTCGGAGGTCAGCGCGCCAACGGCAGGCTCTTGTCCTCGCCAAGTCCTGTAGAGTGAACGGGATACCTGGGCTCCGAAGAGCATGACCGCCGAAGAAATGTAAACCCACGTCATCAGGGCCACGACCACCCCGATCGAGCCATAGACCTGGCGATAGTTGAATACAGGCAAGAGGCGGAAAAAGAGTCCCCGCACGACCTGCCAGAAGAGCGCAGTCAGCAGGGCTCCGGGGAATACTTGTCGAAGACTCATGTGGCGGTTGGGCAGGCGCTCGAAGATGATCAGGAACATCAGCAGCGTCATGGTAAAGGTCGCGGTGAGGAAGACGCCGCGATAGAGAAGCTGGGCCAGGGGGAGGAGGGGACTTGCAATCCAGGTCTTGAGCCAGGCGTCAGTGTACTTGCGGGTTCCCACCAGCAGCGTCGAGAGCAAAGCCAGGAAGCCGAATATGCCGGCCATTTCGAGGGCCAGCAGCCGCCGCCTCCACCAGGACCGCTGCTTCTCGACTTCCCAGGCATGGTTGAGGGCGCGTTCGAGGGGAAGGAAAACGCCCGAGGAAGCCCATAGCAGCAGCAGAAACGACATGACGCTGACTCTTCCGTAGGCGCGCGAGATGCTCACCAGATTGGTCATGATGACGTCTCGCCGCACCGGTAGGTAATGCCCCAACACCAGAGCCAGGCGGCCGGAGAGCTCGTAGCGGCGGATGAAAACGCCGCTCACTCCCAGAAGCAGCAGCAGCATGGGGAAGAGCGCCAACAGGCTGTAGTAGGCGATGGAGGCGGAGACGGCGAAAGAGTTCTCGCGAAAAAAGCTGCCAGCCGCCTCTCGAAGGACCTCGCGTATCTGTCCCCAGCGCCAGGAGAGGAGTAGTTTTCTCTGCGTCGTGACTTCGGTTGACATGGCTTCCTACGACCGTCTTCTCGTAGCGCCCGCCTGAACAGGCCGGGGAGAAGCCCATCCGCGTGTCATTCCGAGCGGAGCGAGGAATCTGCATTGGTCTTTTTCAGGGAGATCAATGCGGATGCTTCGCTTCGCTCAGCATGACAGCGAGATTATTTCACGCCCTCCCACCGTCCGGAAACGCCAGCGCTGCGACTGGCCAGGGCTACTAGCTTATACTACAATTGCTGAAGGTGGGGAGTTGTGGGGTCAATTTCATGCGCTGCCAGTTCCGGTCCGACGCGGATCTCGCCATTAGCTCCGTCGACTGACGGATTGACCCGCCGGCAAAAAAGGGAGGGCGACGCCATGGCCAGCCAACTGGAAATCCTCGAGGAGAACCGGAAAGTAAGGCGTTTGCAATTTGTGGTGAACCTGGTCCTGAACGTGGTGGCTCAGTCCGACCTTCCCATCGAAGAAGCATCGGAACTGGTTGCCAACACGCGAAAATTTGCCCTGGATCTTTTCCCCGACAAAGAACTTGCCTACGACATCATCTACCAGCCCAAGTTCAAGCGCCTGCTGGCGGAAAAATACCGAATCGTTTAGAGCTGGGGATGAGGGGCTAGAGGTCAGGGGCTAGGCCTTAGAGGCTAGGAAGGATTAGGGACTGCAGATGCTTCGCTACGCTCAGCATGACAGATGGGAATTTCCCGCAGCCTGCTAACTAATCCCTAATCCCTAACCCCTAGTCCCTAATCCCTAACCCCTAGTCCCCAGCCCCTAGTCCCTAAACTCTAGCCCCTACTCTTTAACGTGGGTCACGGACTTCAGTGTGGCGGTGATGGGCCCGACGGCGATGATGAATCTCATCCGCAGCGGCAGATGGTCCTGGTCATTGCTGAACCAGATCAGCATGCGGCCCTTCCGTTTGAACAGGCCGCTGAAAACCGTGGGTTCAACACGGACGGCGGCGCGCTGGCCCAGGGGGGTCTGGATGGTCTCGTCTGCCTGAACGTCGAGCGTTACGTCGTACGTCTTCGAGCCGTCGTTTACCGTCACGTGAAGGGGCTTGCCGACTTGAAAGTCCTGGTTGCGCAGGTAGTAGAAGGCGGTCACCACATCCTCGACGCAACCGGGGATTTCGATCTCGGCGTGCTTGGGCGGGTCGTGGGGCCTCGTCAAGTCGTGTTCGTCGAGAATGGCCAACTTGCGTTGAGCATCGAAGACGATCTCAGTCTCTTTGTGGCGCCGCCCTTCGTAGATTTTCTTCGAGATCTTTTCGGAACATAAGGTCTTGGGGTCAAAAACGGACCGGAATTCGTTATCAACGTTGAAAACCAAAGAAACGAAGCCTTGCGAATGGGCGGTAGTGATGACGGTGTATTTTTCCTTAGTACCCTGAAGGGTGCGCTGCAAGGTAGAGGAGACGGTCCCCGCCTGGAAGACCGACCAGCTCACGTCATAGGTCAAGCGCTCACCCGGCTGGAAGGGCGCGGGTTTGGTTTGCCCGAAGAGAGAGGGATTCGCCAGCACCGAAAACGACAGCGCCAAGCTGCCGAACTTGAGTAGAGAGCCGCGCACTCTATTTAATTGGACGTTCATGCTTGGATAAAGGTAGCCCTCTCGAATTTAACTCAACCAGAGCTTTAATACCAGAAAAAGTATTACGCCCGCATAACCTGCCGCTGCTTCGTATTCGCGATTGCGCCGATAGAGCCGCCAATCAAATCTCTCGTCCCCGCCACGGAAAGGGGACAGTCTGGGAAAGAATAACGGCACCTGGCGGGCATACGATTCAAAAGTGTCGGGAAACTCCCCCAGCAAAAAGCGGGCTTCGCGCTGCATGACCGGCCAATAGACCAGAACGAAGAGGACGGCGAAAGCTCCGCCGACCAGCCACGAGCGCCCGGCCAACGCGCCCCCCAATCCCATTACCGCGCTGCCCAGATAGAGCGGGTTACGGGTGTAGGCATACGGGCCGCCCGTGGCAAGCCGCTGGTTCTTCGAGAGGTGGCCCGCCGCCCAGGCCCGCAACAGGAGACCGGCGAACGCCAGGGCGGCACCGCAGAGTAGCAGTTTCGGCGCCGGCTGCGCAAGGAGCAAATAGAGCGCCGCAAGCCCGAACCCCATCGGCACGCGCCAGCGACTTGCCCAGGTAGCGTAGTCCTTAGCCATGGGCCCTCGCCAGGCGGTCTTCGATCGCCGTTCGAACGCGCTCGACTGAGATCCCCTCGATGTAGGCGGCACGCGGATTCCGGCGGGAGTGGTTTACGGGCGCATGATTGTAAAGCGCGATGTCGGCGGCATCGAACGGCCCGTTCCGAGCCGGGTCGGTGGGGCCATGGATGGCCACCAGCGGCGTACCCACGGCCGCCGCCAAGTGCATGGGTCCCGTGTCGCCTCCCAGGAACAGTCGAGCGCGCCTCGCCAGCGCAATGAATTGCACCACGCTCGTGGGGAAGTAACAGGCGCACTTTACTCCTGCGCTTTCGAGAATTCCTCGGATCAACTCGCTTTCGTCAGGCGACCCGGTGAGGAGGAGCTTGTAATTAAGCCCGGTTTCCAACTGGCCCAGCAGTAGAGCGTAGTTTTCCGGCGCCCAGCGCTTGGATTTCCAGCCGCCGCCGGGATTGATGATGATGAAGTCTTGCGCCTCGAACCGGCAGAGTTGATCGTCAATGTAATGGTCATCATCGGGGTCGTGCGGCAAGGGGAACTGCCAGCGGCCAACGCGCGCTCCAAGATGTTCGACCAGGGCGAGGCTCTCTTCGACAGCGTGCTTCCTGCCGGCCGCGGAGACCCGTTGCGTATAGAGGATGGCGGCGCTGGGCTCGCGCATCCAGGGTTGAGCCAAGCCCACTCGTTGCTTCGCACCCGCGATGAGGGCGAGCAGGGCCGACTTCCACAAACCCTGGAAATCCACGGCGGTCTCGTACGCGTTGTCCCGCAGGCCCCCGAGCGTCCTCACCATATCCCCGAGCACCGAAAGCGGTGGCAGGCCGCCCCGCCAGCTCAGTGTGTCCAAGGTGAGAGCATGTCGTACGTAAGGGTTGCCAGCCAGCAGGGTAGCGTAGCGAGCCTCAACGAGCCAGTCGATGCGAAGCTGCGGGAAGGACTCTCCCAGCGCCGCCACGGCCGGCAGCGCGTGCACGATATCGCCGATCGAACTCAAGCGAATGACCAGGAGGCGTCGCATAAAAAGTAGGACAGGCACTCTTGCCTGTCCTTTTCGTACAGATCGGATCCATCCACTGCACGCACAGGCAGGAGTGCCTGTGCTACTAAGGGTCAGTTTTTTCGCGGCGCGCGAAGAAAAGCAGATCCTTCGCTTCGCTCAGGATGACATGTCATTCCGAGCGAAGCGAAGAATGTGCATTTGCGGCTTTGCCGCGGTGTGCTACTTGCCGTAGCGTCGCGCGATTTCCGCCAGCATGGCGCGCGTCGAGTGGTCTTTCGGATCGCCCACGATGGCCACGGCAATCCCCAGCCTTTTGGCCAGCGGCGCTTCGGGAACGGTCTCAGCCGTGTAGTCGGGCCCCTTGCAATGTACGTCAGGGCGAAGCTCGCTTAAAATGCCCTCCACGGTCAGTTCATCGAAGATGACAGCGTAATCGACCGGCTCGAGCGCGGCGACGAGCTCTGCCCGAGCCTCAGCGGGGAGCAGCGGCCTTCCCGGCCCTTTCAGCGCGGAAACCGAGCGATCGCTGTTAACGCCGACCACCAGGACATCGCCTTGCTGCCTCGCCGCCTGAAGATAGCGCACGTGGCCGGCGTGCAATACATCGAAGCATCCGTTGGCGAACGCCACGCGGCGCCCCTTGCGGCGCAACTCGAGACCGAGTTCGGCTACTCCTTCGCGCGGGATGATTGGGGCGTTCATGGGTTCTCACACCACTTTGATAATCGTGGCGCGGGCGTCTCGCCCGCGGGGGCGCGGGCATCCTGCCCGCGCGCGGGACGCCCGCACCACATCCGTCCACCGTCGGGTGTTTTTCATGGTTGCCGTGCGCCCGTCAGCCGACGGGCATGGCCGACTGCCATGAAAGTAGTTCCGCCGAAGCCGCATTCACGCGTTACGGATCGCTTCCGCCAGTTCCGCCGCCGTCACGGTCGCGGTGCCTCGCTTCATCACCACCAGGCCGCCCGCGCAATTCGCGATCATGGCGGCCTCGAGGAAACTTGCGCCGGTTCCGAGCGCCAACGTATAAGCGGCAATCACCGTGTCGCCTGCGCCGGTCACGTCAAGCGCCTGGTCAGAACCGAAGATGGGCAGATGGTGGGGCGGACGTCGTGGCTCGAAAAGCACCATGCCGTCGCGGCCCCGCGTCACCAGCAGCGCCTGGAGTCCCTGCCGGCGCATCAGCCTTCGTCCCAATTCGTGAAGGCGCTCGAGGTTGTGGCCGATCGTCTGGCCGAAGGCGGCCTCCACTTCGGGCTCGTTGGGCGTGGCCGTGGTCACGTTTTTGAATGTCACGAGGTCGTAACGCGAATCAACCGCTACAGGCAAACGGCCTCTTCCCTTGTGGCGGATGATAGACCCCACTTCGCGCGCGTCCGTCGAGCCGTAACCGTAGTCGGACACCAGGAGCGCCGAGGAGTTCGGCGCCAGTTTCAGCACGCTGCGGGTTAACCGCCTTCGAATCTCCCTGGACCACGGCTCGGCAGGTTCACGGTCGACGCGAACAATCTGCTGGGGCTGCCAGTGACTAAGCGCACCCAGAATCCGCGATTTCGTGGGTGTGGGGTAGCCCTTGAGGCGCAGCACGCGGCTCGTGGATACACCCTTTTGCCGAAAATAGCCCACCAGCGCATCCCCCGCCTCGTCATCGCCGACCACGCCCGCCAGGCTGACCCGCGCGCCGAGGTCGGCGAGGTTGTTCGCGGCATTCGCTCCCCCGCCGGGAGTTACACGTTTCTCTCGCTGTTTCAAAATCAGCACCGGAGCTTCGCGGGAAACCCGTGCGATCTCCCCGTAAACGTATTCATCCGCCACCATGTCTCCCAACATGACGACGCGCTGGCGGGGAAATCTCTCGACAATCGCCAGCAGGGCCGCTCGATCTTGAGCGTTGATCTTCATAAAAGTATCGGGAGATCGGGGAATCGGGAGATCGGGTGAACAGAAAACCCGAAGATCGAAACTCGAAATTCGAAAATCGGAGCTCGTCTATGACGTTGAATTTTTCCCGACGAACTTCGTTTTCCGGATGTTCACCCGATCATCGGATCACCCGATTACCCGATCCCCCATTCCTTAACCGCCGCGAGCGCCGTACTGTAGACGGTGTCAACGGAAACTCCCGTCATGCACCGGAAATCAATCGGGCACTCGCGAAGGCCGCAGGGGCTGCATTCGACGGGATGCTTGATAATCCGCAAGCGATGGCCGATCGGCCCCGTTTCGCGCTGGTCCGTTGAGCCGAAGATGGCCAGAAGCGGCAACTGCAGCGCCGCTGCCAGGTGCATGGGACCGGAGTCATTCGTGATGACCAGATGGCACTTCGCGAGCAATGCCATGAATTCCCGCAAGCTGGTTTTTCCGGCCACCAGCACCGGGGTATGCTCCATGGCGTGCGCCACTTCTTCGGCGAGGGCGCTTTCGGCGGAGGAGCCAAAGATTAGCACATCGGCGCCTAAGGCATCAATCAGGCGATCCGCCAAGTCGGCAAAGCGGTCCGGCAACCAGCGCTTCGCCGGGCCGAAGGCTGCGCCCGGCGAGATACCCACCAGGAAGCGCCTGCCGCCCAGCCCCAAGGTCTGAAGCTGCCGGGCCGCCCATCTTCGTTCCGAGTCCGCCAGGTGGAGTTGAACCTCTTCGACCGGTTCAGGTTTATCAATTAATCCCGAACGAAATAACAATTGAAGGTAATAGTAAACTTGATGCCCACAGGCGGCCGGCGAAATCACCTCCACCGGGTCGTTCAAGAGCGAACCCCGCCCGTCCCGCGCATAACCGATGCGCACCGCGATGCGCGCGCACCAGGCCATCCAGGCAGCCTGAAAGGCGTTCTGAAACAGAATCGCTGCGTCGAAGCCTTCCTCGCGCAGCGCCTGGACCAACTTGAGGAATCCTCCCATTCCCCGATGCTCGCCGTTCGCGTCGTAGACGATTTGCCGGCTGACAGCGGGGTGATGCTGGTAGAGTTCGCTGACCCAAGGTTTGGCGACCACAACGATCTCGGCGTCCGGAAAGCGCGCGTGTAACGCCTCGATGGCCGGCAGAGACATCACGGCGTCGCCAATCCAATTCGTAGCCCGCACCATGATTTTCTTCGGATTCCAGGAGGGAAGTTCGTGGGTTTTCAAATGGCCCTCCGCGTTGCTGCTCGTTCCACTTCAGCCAGTAACGCTCGCTCGAATTCCATCTTGTTCTCGATCTCCAGGCAAATGCAAGAGGCAAAAAGCGGCATCGGGGCATCCCAACGCGGCGGCAGATTCATGAGGTCCTTCTCGGTGGTGAGAACGGCTTCCGCCCTTGCCGCCCGCGCCAGCGCGAAGATGTTCTCCAGGTCGCGATGCAGGTAGACATGGTGGTCTGGGAAAGCGCGTTCCGCCGCTACGTTGAATCCCCAACTCCGCAAGTCCGCAAAAAATGCTGAGGAGTTCCCAATCCCGCAAAAGGCCGCGACCTTTTTGCCAAGCAGGCTTGCGGGCGGCTCCGGTTGGCCGCTGCGCGCATCCACCAAACCGGCAAGCTTCGTCGAGCCGCGAAAAATGCGGGCTTTCGGATTCGCAGCTCGAACTCGGGCCTCCATCCCGCTCGCGTCGCCTAGTTCGGTTCGCGTCAGAATCACCCAGTGGGCGCGCTCGAGAGATTGGAAAGTCTCGCGCAGGCGGCCGGCAGGAAGCAGTGCAAGCTCTGACGACGGAGTAGTGACATCGAGCAAAACCACATCCAGATCGCGATAAAGAGCCAGGTGCTGAAAGCCGTCATCGAGGACGAACACGCCGGGTCGAACGCTTTGCTCGGCCAGGGTACCGCCGCGGAAACGATCGGCCGCAACCACGATGGGGACATCGGGCAGCGCTTTGGCCAGCGCGGCGGGCTCGTCACCTATTACACGAGGATCATAGACAAGCTGCTCCTCAGGGTCCAAAAGCATAGGCCCTTTGCCCCGCCTCCGTCTGTAGCCTCGCGTCAGGATGCAGGGCCGCCGGCCGGCGGCAACGAGAATCCCGGCCAGCAGAATGACCATGGGAGTCTTGCCCGTTCCTCCCACGCTCAAATTGCCGATGCTGATCACCGGGCGGCGCAGGCGCCGGGTTTTGAACCAGCCGCGGCGGTAGGCAGCGTGGCGGAACTTTATGCCAGTCAGAAAGATACTCGACAGGAAGTTAAGTAACACATTCACTTCACTTGTATCCGCCTTAAACCCCAAAGGGGCGATCTCACAAAGCCCAGGCCAACGGCCTGGGTCAACGCCGTGCTTTCAAACTCGTAGGCCTTCCCAGCCCTGTAGGGGCGAGATAAATTTCCTGCCTTATTCCGCCCTTTCAGGGCTTGACGCAATCTAAACGGGCCGATGTCGCTGATGACCCAGGCCGTTGGCCTGGGCTTCGTTAGATCGCCCCTTTGGGGCTTAGCGACCGACATTCTTAGTCACGTAGTGCGGGCGTCCCGCCCGCAGTCGCGGGAGCGTCCCGCTCCCGCGCGCGGGCAGGATGCCCACGCGACTGCGGGCGAGACGCCCGCGCTACGTACAGGGCCGCCCGCGGTCCTGCGTGACAGGCGCCTCCAACAGCCGCTGAATCTCGCCCAGCACTCGCGCCGTCGCCCCGGCTTCCTTTCCCAGAACTTGCTTGGCCCGCTGGCCCAATCCCCGAGCGGCGGCTGGGTCGCCAAACAACGCCAGCACCGACGCAGCCAGTTCGCTTCCATCCCGGACCTTGAGGCAAGCCTGCGCATCGAGAAAAAGCCGGGCGATATCCTGGAAGTTCTCCATGTGTGGGCCGAAAACCACGGGCTTCGCCCAGTAGGCGGCCTCAAGAATATTGTGGCCGCCGGTGGGAACCAGGCTTCCGCCCATGAACACCACGTCTGCCAACTCCAGCACGCCTGCCAATTCTCCGATGCTGTCGAGCAAGAGGACTTCCGAGACCGCCAGCCGGCTGAGGTCCGCTGAGTCTGGCGACGCCAGACGAGTGCGGCGGACGAAACTGTAGCCGCCGGCGGTGAGGATCCGGGCAACCTCGTCGAAGCGCGCCGGGTGCCGCGGAGCAAGGATCAAGAGGGCTTTAGGATATTGCTCGCGGACTTTGCTCCAGGCTTTCAGGACGATCGCTTCTTCGCCCGCCATCGTGCTTGCGGCAATCAGCGTCGGGCCGCGTCCGGTTCTGGCGAACGCTTTCTCAAGGAGTCGAGGAAAAACCGCCGAGCGGGGCGGCTCCGAATCAAATTTGAGGTTTCCGGATAACACAACCCGCTCCGGCAGCGCGCCCAACTGCCGGAAGCGATCAGCGTCGGCCTCCGATTGCGCGCAGATCATATCCACATCTCGGAGCACACGACGCATGAGTGGCCGCAGCAGGCGATAGCGCCCAAAGGAGCGTGTCGAGAGGCGCGCGTTGACAAGAATAATCCGCGCTCCGAATTCGTGCGCGGCGTGCAGCAGGTTGGGCCACAACTCCGTCTCCACGATCACGAGCAAAGACGGCTGAAGCCGATCCAGCGTTGACTGGACCGCTCGCCGCCAATCCATGGGCAAGTAGAAACGGCCGGCCACCGACGGGATGCGGCCTTCTCCGGCGGCGCGTCCCGCCGGCGTCACACTGCTCATGAAAATCTTCCGGCCGGGAAATAGCGCCTCCATCTCGCGCTCGAGGCTCGCCACCGCTAAAGTCTCGCCGACCGAGACAGCGTGAAGCCAAATCGCCCCACGCTCCGGCTGCTGGAATGATTCCGGCAATATCCCGAATCGTTCCTGCCACCGTTCTCCGGAAAGCTCATCGCGCCGTTTCCAGAGGTAATAGGGCGCCGTAAGCACGACGCCTAGCGTAAAGAGGAAGCTGTAAATCAGATACATTTGGATAGGACAGCAAATGCTTCCCCTACTTTCCAAGGAAGGGGTAGGGGCGGTGGGTCGAGCACCTAACCACCCCTACCCCTCCTCAATTGAGGAGAGGAGTCATTCACACAGCAGATTATATGCCCAGAAGGTGAGGCGGACAACGGCGAGGCGGCGACAGCGGGAAGGCGATTACTTTATTGACCGGAGGGCGAGGCCTTACAGGCCGGGGAATAACGCCTGCACCATGTCATTCTGAGCGAAGCGAAGAATCCCCGCAGTTGCAGTTTGAACGAACTGCCGAGATCCTTCGTCGTCCGTCGGCTGACGGACTCCTCAGGATGACAGTTGATGGCATTCTTCCGCCCCAATACATGATGACCGCAAAGCTTCGCTCTGCGCCAGCCCGACTTGGGCGGCGTACGGGTAGGGCTTGCCTTGCCCTCGTCGGCGCCGGCAGAAATGCGGGGACGGCAAGCCGTCCCCCTACGAGATCACGCGGGTCTATTTCTCTTTCTTCTTCGACTTGTTCAAAACCACCAGGTTGTCGGTCACGGAAAAGACGTTGGGCACCTGGTTGGCGCGCATGCGGATGATCGTGTCATCCATCTGGTTGTCGACCACTCCCTCCAGCGTCACGTGGCCGTTGTCGACGATGATATGGATCGATGGCAAGGCCTGATAGCCGTAGCGCGTTCCGATCTGGGAATCGCCGTAAATGGCTTTGGCCGTGGCCCGGCGGATCTGCCAGTCGAAGTTCGAGAGCGGCAATTCCTTGATATTGTTGATGACCTGGGTCACGCCCGGAATTCGCTTCACCACATTTTCCGCGTCCTTCTTGATGTCATAGGGAGGCTCCGGAGGGCACGCCCCCTCGAGCGTCACCACGCTGCCGTTCAACTGAAAAGCGAGGTCGGTGAAGATCGAGTAATACGGCAGAGTCACAAGCTCGTGGCGCACCTTGCGCGCCAAATCCGATTCGTCTTGCGGTCCTGCGGTGAAGGCGTCGTTGTGCTGCTTATTATCGCCGGCCAGACCGAGAGCCGCGGTCAACAACAAGATGGTTGCGAGTCCAAACAGTTTTCGCATGGGTTATACCTCCTTCGAGTGTAATGTGTGGACTGCCTGTGTATCCACCCCTCATAATGGATGCAAGGCTGCCCTGAAAGGGTGCAGTTCTTTGGGCTATGCGGCAATCATCCCCAGCCAGTCGCCTTCGAGGTTAAACTCGTTCCAGCCCCGGGCCCGATTCTTCAGCACGTAGCCTTTCCAGATTCCTTCCAGGTCGAAAACGTTGTAGCCGTCCCGGCTGTTATCCACGGCGTATGACGTCCAGTTGAGGTCCTTGTCGAAGAAAAGCAGCACCGCCTTGCTGCGGGTCCGTACGACGTAGCCTGCCAGTTCCGCCTCGGGAGTCAGACGGCGAAGGCCGGAGAATTTATGGGTCAGTTTAGGGTCAAGCAAAGAGTTGCGAGTGGGATTCAGAGAGGCCGTCACCACAGGGTTCAAGTGTTGGTTGAAGTTCGGGTTGATGCGGGAGTTCCGTGCCGGATTAATCCAGGGATTGAAGCTGGGATTAATCGCAGCCGTGACCTTGGGGTTGATGGAAGGATTGAGTTGCGGATTAATCGAAGAGTGGTGCCTGGCGCGCGACAATGGATTGGGCATGGGCATAATTTCCTGCTCGAGTCATCAATCTGTCGAACTGTTTATTCTAGGCCATGAACACCGAAAAGGCACGCACCGCAGCGCGGGTGCCCGCAATCCGTCGACGGCCGTGCCGCTGTAGGGGGACGGCTTGCCGTCCCCGCGTTTCCGCTGGTTCCGACGGGGGTCGGGCAAGCCCTACCCCTACACCGCGCGGTCCAGTTGAGTTATGATTGCTCTCGATGCGATCTCTCGGCATTTACGTTCAGGTCCCCTTCTGCGCCTCCAAGTGCAGTTTCTGCAATTTCAGCTCGAGGGTCGAGCCTTCCAGCCTCTATGGCCAATACAGCGCCGCACTGGAGCGTGAGATCGAACGGCTGCCGGTCCATTACGAAGCGCTGGGGCTGGGCGAAAAGGTTTTCACCCTTCCAGTGGATACGGTTTACTTTGGCGGCGGAACGCCGCCGCTGGTGGGGGCGGATCGACTGGAGGAGATCGTTGGCGCTCTTCGCCGGCGTTTTGAGATGCCGTCGGCGGGCGAATTCACTCTCGAAGTCACGCCGGATTCGGCCGACCCGCAGTTCCTGGCAAGGGCTCTGCGGATGGGCGTGAACCGCTTGAGCATTGGCGCGCAAACCTTCGAGGACCAGGAACTCCGCGCCGTGGGCCGGCTGCATTGCGCGCGAGACACGCGGGAGTTGGTGCGGCTGGCGCGCGACGCAGGCATCGCCAACCTCAGTATCGATCTCGTCGCCGGCTTGCCACACCAGACCACTCAGTCGTGGCGAGACAGTTTGGAGGCCGTGCTCCGGCTTGCCCCACAGCACATCTCGCTCTACCTCTTCGAAATCGACGAGAAGAGCCGCCTGGGCAGAGAAGTGATGGACTGCGGAACGCGCTATCATGCTGCCGCCGTTCCCGGCGAAGAGTTCATGGCCGACGCTTACGAGACGGGGCGCGATTTGCTGCGCCGGGAAGGATACATTCAATACGAAATATCCAACTTCGCATTGCCTGGCTATGAATCACGGCACAATTTGAAGTACTGGCAACTCGAACCTTACCTGGGACTCGGCGCGGGCGCGCACTCGTTCGACGGCGCGAACCGCTGGGCCAACCTTGACTCCCCCGAGCCGTACATCGACGAGTTGACACGCGGGGGCACTCCTATCGGCGAGGTCCGCAGGCTCTCGCCGAAGGAGCAGGTGGAAGAGTTCTTCTTCCTTGGACTGCGGCAGGCGCAAGGAGTCAGCCTCCGAGCGGCCCGGAAACAGTGGGGAGACGACCTGCTGAGCCGTTGGCAAGGAAGAATCGAGACGCTGACCCAAAACGGGTTGCTGACCACCAGCGGAGATAATTTCAGGCTGGCGGAATCCGCCTACCTGGTTTCAAATGAGGTTTTTCAGGAGTTTGTCTAAGGACGTCAGTTGTCCGTTGTCGGTTGTCCGTTGCTAGCTTTCATCCTGAGCGAAGCGAAGGATCACCGCAGTTCGTCGTGAATGGCGGAAAGAAGAGGAACTGCAGAGATCCTTCGCGCAGTTCACCCTGAGCGAAGCGAACGGGCTCAGGATGACAATGGTCTGATAGCGATGGACCGAAGACGCGTGATCTTCAACAACGGACAACGGACTACTGACACCGGACAAAACCGAATGGAGCAATAAGTCTTATGAACACAGCCATTGTTGATTTGCGCAGTGATACCGTAACCAGGCCCTCCGCCGCCATGCGGCGCGCCATGTACGAAGCGGAGGTAGGAGACGATGTTTACCGCGAAGACCCCACCTTGAATCGCCTGCAGGAACGCGCGGCGGAAGTCTTTGCCCGCGAAGCAGGGCTCTTCGTTGCTTCGGGAACCATGGGCAACCAGGCGGCGCTGAAGGTCCACGGCACGCCCGGGCAGGAAGTAATCTGCGAGTCGCGGGCGCACATCTACAACTTCGAGATGGGGACTGTGGCGGCCTTTGCCGGCTTGGTGCCACGAACTATCTGGGCGCAGGATGGAATCCTGACCTGGGAACTGATCGCCCCGTTTGTGCGCGGCCGTGGCGACCACCGGGCGCGCACGGCGCTCGTCGAGATGGAGAATACCTCGAACATTGCCGGCGGTTCAGTCTACCCTCCCGAGGTGTTCGACGAAATTGCCGACCATGTTCACGCTGCCGGTTTGCCCGTGCATCTGGATGGCGCGCGGATTTTCAATGCCAGCGTGGCGCTGGGGCGGCCCGTAACGGAGTTAACTAAGATGGCGGATTCGGTGATGTTCTGCCTGTCGAAGGGACTGGGCGCGCCCGTGGGCTCGATGCTCGTGGGCAGCAAGGAGTTCATCGAAGAAGCGCGCATCGCACGAAAGATGCTGGGCGGCGGCATGCGCCAGGCGGGAATCCTGGCTGCCGCGGGCCTGCTCGCCCTCGAGGAAGGCCCCATGCGGCTTCACATTGACCACGAGAACGCCAAGTTTCTGGCTCGCGGCTTGGCGGAGATTCCGGGCATCACGGTGGAAACAGAGAAAGTGGTCACCAACATCTTGTTCTTCGACGTTTCCGGCGCCGGCCTGACTGCGCCCGAGGTGTCGCAGCGGCTCAAGGCCCGGAACGTCCTGGCGAATGCCTACGACGCGAAACTGATTCGCATGGTGACCCACCTGGATGTCGACCGCGCCGGCTGCGAGCGGGCGCTCAGCGTTCTGCGCGAAGTGGTGGCGGGGAGTGAGAAGAAGGCAGTCGGCAGTAGGCAGTAGGCAACATGGAGTGCGGCAGCGAAGCTGCCGCCGGGTCGTCGGAATTCCACGGCGGCAGCTTCGCTGCCGCACTTCAAAGCGCTTCGCGCCTTCTAAGGTTCCTGGGTACCCCTCAGTAAACGGTCACGCTGGACGGCCTTCTGCCTTTCCCTAATCCCTAGCCCCCAGCCCCTAGTCCCTACTTCTTCTTGGCATTTTCCTGGGCTAATTTGGAGAGGATATCGAAATAGTGGGTGCGGTAGGTGGGGTCTGCGGGATCCAGGTGGGTAGCCATGCGGTACTGCTTCACGGCCTCGGCCAACTCTCCCATCTTCTCGAGCGCGTAGCCAAGGCCGTTATAGGCATCGGCGTCCGTGGGGTCGTTACGAATCGCCTCCAGCATCTCGATGCGGGCGCGCTTCCAATCCCTGCCCAGCAGAAAAGCGATTCCCAGCTCGCGGTGAAGGTCGGAGTTCGCAGGATCAAGCTTGGCCGCGGCCCGCAGCCGTTCGACTGCCTCGTCCAGCCTGCCTTGCGCCCTCAGTTGTTGGGCTTGTTGAACCAATTGGCGCAGTTGAATCTCGGTCTCGGCAGAGCTGAGGCCGGCATCGGCTGGCGGGTTCGAAGCCGCTGAGGCCTGGTTCACATCAAGGGCCAGCTTTTCGCCGGCCACGGGTGAAATGAAGAAGGTCTTTTCCGCTGCGCTGGGGCAACGCACGTGGAGGTAATGGTCTCCAGGTTCAACCTCCGGAACCACGAGCACGCCGTGGCCATCCGTCTTGCCGGCTGCACGGCCGTCGATGTCAACCGGGCAAGCCGGCCCAGACGCGTGCACCGTCACCTGGGGCGGGGCGGGCGGCCGCGGCTTGTCAGCAGCCCAAAGCGGGCGAACGCCGCCGGACAACACCAAGAACCCTAGGACGAAGAAAGAGCGAAACATTATCCTCGATGCTCACTTCCTGTCTCAATTGTAACTTAAACCATGTCTTGGCGATTCGGCAAGCGGCCTTGGGGTGCGGCAGCGAAGCTGCCGCCGTCTTTACTGGAATTCCATGGCGGCAGCTTCGCTGCCGCACTCCAAAGTCGCCAGGTTTCTTGACGCTGTGGGGCATGTGGTATAGCCTTGACATTGGGAGATGCTGCGAAGCGAGGGATGATCTCCCGCGCACCTTGATCGCCCGCGAGATACCTTCGAGGAATCAGTACGGGCCCTGCCTTCAAATGGCGGATTCAATCGAGACTTGGGTTCGAAAAGTGCTCGCGCAAGACCGGCGCGCCATCGCCCGCGCTATCTCCGCGGTCGAGTCGGGCGGTGCGCGGAGCACGGCGCTTCTGAAGAGCCTGTTCCCGGCCTCGGGGAAAGCGCAGGTGATCGGCGTTACAGGTTCACCCGGGGCCGGCAAAAGCACTCTGGTGGAGAAGTTGGCGGGCGCGTATCGAAGCGCCGGAGCGCGGGTGGGCATTATCGCCGTCGATCCGACCAGCCCATTCTCAGGCGGCGCGCTGCTGGGAGATCGCATTCGCATGCAGAACCTGGCAGGCGACAAGGATATTTACATTCGCAGCATGGCCACGCGCGGCCAGTTGGGAGGCCTGGCGCCGACGACCCACGACGTGGTCACCGTCCTTGACGCTGCGGGCTGCGACGTCGTGTTGATTGAAACCGTCGGCGTCGGGCAAGATGAAGTTGAGGTCGCGCGACTCGCCGACGCTACCGCCCTGCTCCTGGTGCCGGGCATGGGCGATGAGGTCCAAACGTTCAAGGCCGGGGTGATGGAGATCGCCGACCTGTACGTAATTAACAAAGCCGATCTGCCGGGCGCCGAACGCGTCGAACAAGAAGTCGAGGCAATGCTTTCCCTGGCTGCGTGCAGGGATGGGTGGCGCCCGCCGATCATCAGGGCAATCGCCACCACAGGTTCAGGCATCGGCGAAGTACGACAGGCGCTGGAGCAGTTTCAGCGCTTTCAGGAGCAGAGCGAGGGCCGCGATAAGCGCCGAAGGAGCTACTGGCGCGGACGTCTGCTGGAGATGCTGCGCCGGAATCTCTTCGAAAAAGTTGTCAGCGAGCGTTTGCCCAGCGAGGCGCTTGACCGGCTCGTTAACGACCTGCTCGAACACCGCGCGGACCCGTATTCATTGGTCGACAAAATCGTGGCTGAGTCGCTGAAAGATGGCCAGACACCGAGCGACACGTAACGGCGATCTTGCGCCGCCCGCGCGAGGAAACTACTGAAATTATACGCTCTCTCGAAAGTCTGTCATTCTGAGCGAAGCGAAGAATCTGCATGGGTTCGCCTCGGACCGGAACTGCAGATCTTTCGCTACGCTCAGGATGACAGCGACTTTCATCCCCGGGGGTGGACCGAAGGTCCATGTACACTGGGAGTGACGTGCCTGTATCGCTGAAAGCTGATAGCTGACGGCGGCTAGCGGGACTTATGAAAATCCACCACATCGGCATCGCAGTTGGTTCGCTCGGGGCGGCGCGGCCTGTCTTCGAGAAAATGCTGGGGAAGCCTGCGGATGCTGAAGAGGTCGTCGAAGAGCAGAAGGTGCGGGTGGCGATGTTTAAGGTGGGCGAAAGCCGCCTGGAGCTGCTCGAGGCCACAAGTGAAGATTCACCGCTGGCTCGCTCCATCGCAAAGCGCGGCGAAGGCCTGCATCATATCGCGCTGGCGGTCGAGGACCTGGCCGCCACGCTGCGCGAGCTCGAAAACGCCGGAGTCAGGCTGATCGACCGGGAGCCTCGCCGCGGGGCAGGGAACGAGCTCGTGGCTTTCCTGCATCCCGCCAGCACGGCCGGCGTGCTCATCGAATTGGTCGAAGATAAATAACGGAGCGCGGGCATCCTGCCCGCGCGCGGGAGCGGGACGCTCCCGCCACGGCGGGCGGGACGCCCGCCCTACATCAACGCACCGAGGTCTAATGCAGCTAGGCGAATTTGAACTGATCCCCGCGAGCGACGGAAGCTTTGCCCTGGATGGCGGGCAGATGTTTGGCGTAGTGCCAAAAATCCTCTGGCAGCGGAAGGTTCCGGCAGACGAACGCAACCGCATTCGGCTTTCCCTGACCTGCCTGCTGATTCGTACCGGGCGCTTGAATATTCTGGTCGAGACGGGAATTGGCGACAAGTTCGACGCGAGATTCAAGGATATCTATGACGTTCGGCATCCCCCAACTCTGCTGGCATCGCTCGAAAGCGCGGGCGTCCAGCCGGAGAATATTGACATTGTAATCAACACCCACCTGCATTTCGACCACTGCGGTTGGAACACGCGGCGTCTTGATGGGAAAACGGTTCCCACCTTTCCGCGCGCTCGCTATCTGATCCAACGCGGCGAGTGGGAACGCGCTCTCAATCCCAGCGAGCGGGAACGGGCGAGCTACATCGAGGAGTTCTTCCGGCCCGCCGAGGCGCAAACGGAATTTCTGGATGGCGATGGGGAGATCGTACCGGGCATTCGGGTCGAGGTCGTGCCCGGCCACACTCGCCACTTGCAGTGCGTGCGGATTGAATCGGGGGGCCGGTGCGCGTATTTCATCTCCGATACCGTTCCCATGGCCGCGCATCTTGCATATCCCTGGATCATGAGCCTGGACCTTTATCCCATGGAGACTCTTGCCGCGAAGAAGCGCCTGCTGCCGGAATTGGCACGCCGGAAAGCCATCGTGATTTTTCCTCACGAGACCGCCACACCATGGTTGCGTTTGGAGGAGAGAAACGGCAAGATTACGGGGGTGCCGGTCACGTGACTTACGTTGGACGAAGATAATTCCCCTCCTTGATAAGGAGGGGTTAGGGGTGGTTGACCGCGACATCGGTGCAAGCATCCACCACCCCCTACCCCTCCTCCTCGAGAGGAGGGGAGTCATCGTTGATCGAGTAGTACGACCAAAGGAACGGAGGCGCCTTTGCCACAAGCGGAAATCGGAATCATCGGAGGTAGCGGCCTGTATCATCTGCCGGGGATCGAGCACGTGCGGGAAGTTCGCCTCGCGACACCCTTTGGCAGACCCTCGGACGCCTTCGTGCTGGGAGAGTTGGAGGGGCGCAAAGTTGCATTTCTCTCCCGGCATGGGCGGGGCCACACCCTTTTGCCGACCGAAGTGAACTCGCGTGCCAATATTTACGGGTTCAAGAAACTGGGCGTCGAGCGAATCATTTCGGTGAGCGCTGTGGGGTCTCTGAATGAAGAATACCACCCGATGGACATGGCACTGCCCGCGCAATTCTTCGATCGCACGCGTCAGCGCCCGTCCACATTTTTCGGCGAGGGTCTGGTCGCGCACGTCAGCTTTGACAAGCCGGTGTGTTCTATCGTCGTTGAGGCGCTGGCCGCGGCGTGCAAGCATGTCGGCGTGCCCTGCCACCAAGGCGGCGCCTACGTTTGCATGGAGGGGCCGGCGTTTTCCACAAAAGCTGAGTCCAATGTTTACCGCTCGTGGGGCATGGATCTGATCGGCATGACCAGCCTGCCGGAGGCCAAGCTGGCGCGCGAAGCGGAGATCTGTTACGCCACGCTAGCGATGGTGACGGACTATGATTGCTGGCATCCCGAGCACGATAGCGTAACCATCAACGTGGTGCTGGGGTACCTTACAAAGAACGTCGCGAACTCGCAGAACATCCTGCTCAAAGCCATTCGCGCCCTGCCTCGAGAACGAAATTGCCCTTGCGCTTCGGCGCTGGCCCACGCCATCCTTACAGACCGCAAGAGCATTTCGCCGAAAGCCAAGAAGAAGCTCGCGCTGCTGGTGGGAAAGTATTTGCGATAGGAGACAGGGAAGGCAGAATGCAGCGGGCAGTAGGCGGTAGGCAGGCCCGGAGGGCCGAAAGAAAGTAGCCCACGGCGCAAGCCGTGGGATCGAGGAGCAGCCCCAGGAAATCTCAGCCCCGGAGGGGCGGCAGAGCCACTCGCAGGATGTCTGTCGCCCCATCCGGGGCTGCAAAGATTGCTGTCGCATCTGGTCCCACGGCTCACGCCATGGGCTACTTTCTGCCGCCCGCACGGCGGGCTGATTTCCTTAACGAAAGCTGTGACTTGCAATTACCCGCATGCAACGAATTGAAACTGTAAAAGAGAGCGTAATGCAAAATCCCAAATCCAAAATCCAAAATCGAAAATCCAAAATTCCCCCAGCCTTTAGCCCCAAGTCCCCGGCCTCTCTGTTGGTGGTGGGCGCAGTCGCGTTCGATTCCGTCCGAACCCCGTACGGGGTGGCCGAGAACATTCTGGGAGGGGCCGCGACCTATCTGGCAGTCACCGCAAGTTGGTTTGCTCCTGTCCGGGTGGTGGCGGTAATTGGTGACGACCTCGGCGAAGAGCACCTGCGCGTCTTTCACGATCGCGGCATCGACATCTCGGGGGTGGTGCGGGCTCGCGGGAAGACGTTTCGGTGGTCTGGCGAATACACGGGCGACATGAACGAAGCGCGGACGCTCGAAACGCAGCTCAACGTCTTCGAGCAATTCTCGCCCACGCTGCCTCCCGCCTACCTGGATACCGAGTTCGTGTTTCTAGGGAACATCGACCCCACATTGCAGCTCCACGTCCGCCGGCAATTGCCTCGCGCGCGCCTGGTAGGCCTGGATTCCATGAATTATTGGATCAAGGGAGCCCCCTCGGAGTTGAAGAAGGCGCTGGCTGAAATCGACATCCTTGTAATCAACGAAAACGAAGCGCGGATGCTCTCCGGCATCACCAACCTCAAGAAGGCAGCGGAAGCGATCCGCAAGCTGGGACCGCGCACGCTGGTGATCAAACGTGGAGAGCACGGCGTCTTGCTCTTCTCTGAGGGCGGAATCTTCTCCGCGCCGGCTTTCCCTCTGGATGAGGTCCACGATCCCACCGGCGCTGGCGACAGCTTTGCGGGCGGCTTTATGGGGTACCTGGCAAAAGCAGGAGAATTCTCCGATTTCGAGCTTCGCCGCGCCGTGATTTACGGCTCGGTAATGGCCAGTTTCGCCGTGGAAGAGTTCGGACTCTCGCGCTTGCTCCGGCTAACTCCGCAGGAGATTGAGACGCGCTATCGCGAGTTCAAGAACCTGACCCATTTTGACGTGTGACCGAGTGTGCCGTGGAATCCGCAAAAAGCACGTCACCAAACGGTGTCATTCCGAGCGGAGCGAGGAATCTCGCTCTGGCTGGGGCGGCTCGCGGAACAGGCAATCAGAGCGAGATTCCTCGCTCCGCTCGGAATGACACGATTGGCGGATCTTCCGGGAGAACCCCACGGTTCGGCCAACCACCTGCCTTGTCCTTCAAGATCGACGGCGCCGTGGCCCTTTCGATCGCCGCGGTCAGCCTGGCGGCTTTATACTTTTTCTATTCGCGCGGCCTCACGAACATTTACGGCGACGCCATCGCGCACATGGAAGGCGCGCGTCGCATCTTCGATTCCCTGACTCCTGGCTACAGCGAGATTGGCACGGTCTGGCTGCCGCTGTTTCACCTGCTCGCCGCACCCTTAGCAACCAATGACTTCCTTTGGCGGACGGGACTGGCAGGGAGCGTGGTGTCCTGCGCGGCTTTTGCAGGCACCGCCTGGATCCTCTACCGATTCGGAAGCGCAGTGAACGAGGGCCGAGCGGCAGGCTTACTGGCGCTTGCCGTGTTTCTGCTCAGCCCCAACCTGCTTTATCTAGCCAGCACGCCGCTAACGGAGCCGCTCGAAATCTTTTGGTCGGTTCTGGTTGTGTACGAACTCTTTCGCTACCAGCAAAAGGGCAGCGTGCTGAATTTGATTGTCGCAGCGGGTGCAGCGTGCCTCGGAACGCTGACCCGCTACGAAGAGTGGTACGTCCTGCCTTTTGCGGCATTGTTTGTCCTGCTGGCGCGGCGGCAGTACTGGCAACTGCGCGTCCGGCATGCCTTGATATTTTCACTCATTGCAGGGGCCGGCCCCGCGCTCTGGTTGCTCCACAACGCTTACCGCTTCTCGAACCCTTTGGAGTTCTACAACGGGCCATTCTCGGCCCAGGCCATCTACGCGCATCAACTCGCCACCATGGCATTTCCCTACCCCACTGATGGAAAGCTTCTGCTCTCCGCGCAATATTACGTCGAGGATCTCAAACTTGTGTTTGGAGTGTGGCCGCTCGAGTTGGGGAGCCTTGGGCTGGTGGCATGGATCGTCAACCGGCCGGTTTGGGAGAAGGGAAGCGCGGCCTTGCTGTTCCTGGTCCCCTTGCCGTTTTATGTGAACGCTCTTGCATACGCCGCGGTGCCTCTCTACGTGCCGACACTCTTCCCGTTCAGTTATTACAATCTGCGGTATGGCGCGGAGATGATCCCCGCGCTCGCGCTTTTCGCCGGCTTTCTTCTCCCGCGAACTCTCCCGCGCCCATGGCGTAACGGTCTGCTGGCGTTCTTCCTGGCCATCGTAGTGTTGCAAAGCTGTTTACTTTTCTCGGGCGGCGCCGAACGCCTGGTGGTCGCAAGAGAGGGAGTGTTGAATACTCCTTGCCGATCCGAGCGGCAGCAGGCTATTATTCGCGTTCTCCGTGCCCGCTATGACGGCGGACGCGTCCTGGTGGCAGCGGGAAAGTGGCCGTGCGTGTTTCCGGAAGTGGGGATTCACTTCCGTAATACTGTTTCTGATTCGAACCGCGAATATTGGCGCGAACTTCGGACTGATGCGAGTAAATTGGTGGGATGGATCATCCGCGGAGACGGCGACCCGGTGGATGAGCTGATGCGCGCCTACCCGCAGGCGTTCGCAAAATTCGAGCTTGTGGAGAAGGACTCGTTTTCGAAGGAGGGCAGCGTTGAAGTCTACCGCAAGAAGAGTGGCAAGTCTGAATAGCGATCGTTGAATAGTGGAGCGAGTGATACTCTGTCATCCTGAGCGTAGCGAAGGATCTCTGCAGTTGATTTCTGCCCTGCGCCGCCAAACTGCAGCAATCCTTCGCTGCGCTCAGGATGGCGTCTGGCTGCAGGCGCTTTTCGCCGTTATCACCCCGCCTTCGGCACCCCTCTCCCGCTCGTGCGGGAGAGGGGAGGGGGAGAGGGTGCGGCGTGCTGACCCACGGCTTACGCCGTGGGCTACTGGCTGCCGCCCGCTCCGCGGGCTGACTACTTCAACGAACTTCCGACTCAGGACAGTAGCGGTGACATGAATTTAGGCAGCGAATGCTGAAGGCGACGAATATGTTAGTGCCATTTGCCAAGTTTCACGGTCTCGGAAACGATTGGCTTGTCGTGGGAGGGGAGGGCCTTCCACGCTCGCTTGGGAAGTTCGCACGGGCGATTCTGGAGCGGCACACCGGCATCGGCGCGGATGGACTCCTGGTGCTTGCGCCGGCCCGGGAATCGAGCCACGCTGCGCGCCTGCGCTTCTTCAATGCCGACGGCAGTGAGGCCGAGATGTCCGGAAACGGCATTCGTTGCGCCGGCGCTTTTCTCGCGGAGCTCATGCCCGAAGAACGTACGTTTCTTATCGAGACGCTGGCGGGTTTGAAATCGCTCGAGAAGATAAAAGAAGCGAAAGGTAAGTGGCTGTTTCGTGCCGGAATGGGGGCGCCGGTTTTGGAGCCCGAGAAGATACCGTTCAAAGGCGCAGGCACGGCTGCGCCGGTCACACGATATGAACTGGACACTCAACACGGCTTGCTGCCCGTAACGGTGACGTCGATGGGCAATCCGCACTGCTCCATTTTCGTGGACGATATGCCTCACGATTGGGAGACACTGGGGCGCGAAATCGAAACGTATCCGCTCTTTCCGAATCGCACCAACGTCGAGTTTGTGAAGGTGATCTCGCGAAGAGAGATCGAGGTGCACTTCTGGGAACGCGGCGTGGGCCATACCATGTCCTCAGGAACGGGTTCGTGCGCCGCGACAGTGGCGAGCATCTTGAATGGACTGACCGAGAGGCGGGTCCGCGTGCGCACCGAAGCCGGCGTGCTTGAGGTGGCTTGGCTCGCGAACGGGGAAGTCACGCTTACCGGCCCGGTGGAAAGAGTCGGTCGCGGCACCTACGAGTTTGGAGGCAAGCCATGACCTCACGTGAAAGAGTTCTCACCGCCTGCAAGCATCGCGAGCCTGATCGCGTGGCGATTGATTTTTCCGGGCATCCGTCCTCAGGCATCGCCGCCATTGCCTACGCCAAACTGCGCGACTATCTGGGCCTCCCCAAGCGAACGATTCGTGTCTACGATCCCATCCAGCAATTGGCGATCGTGGATGAAGACGTCCTTGAGAAATTCGGAGTTGACGTCCTGGATCTCGGCCGCGGGTTCGCGCTCGACGAAGCATCCTGGGCGGATTGGATTCTGCCCGACGGCACTCCCTGCAAAATGCCGGCGTGGGCGTTGCCTGAAAAGGCAGACGGAAGGTGGGTGTTCCGCTCGAAGAGCGGTCGCGTGATCGCTCACATGCCCGAGGGCGCGCTCTATTTCGAACAAACGTATTTCCCGTTCGCAGACGAAAAAGGGCCGACCACCATCCGCGAGGGAATGCAAGAATCGATGTGGAACGCCGTCGGAGGTCCCCCCGGCCCCAGGGTGAATCAGGAACAGTTGCGCGAGGGCGCAAAGCGGTTGCGGCAAAAGACCGACAGAGCCATCCTGGGCGGCTTCGGCGGCAATCTGCTCGAGACCGGGCAATTCTTGTATCGCAACGACAACTTCTTCATGCTTCTGGCGGGCGAACCCGCGAAGGCGCACAAGTTCCTTGACGAGCTTGTCGAAATTCACCTCGCGAACCTGGAGAAGTACCTGGCCGCGGTGGGCGACTCGATCGACATCATCAAGTTTGGCGACGATTTGGGGATGCAGAGCGGCCCGCAGGTTTCGCCCAGGATGTATCGGGAGTTCTTCAAGCCGCGCCACAAACTGATGTGGATGCGCGCCAAAGAACTCGCGAGCGTCGTCGTCATGCTGCATTGCTGCGGCGGAGTGAGGGAACTGCTGCCGGATTTGATCGACGCCGGACTCGACGCCATCAACCCCGTTCAGATATCCTGCGCCGGGATGGACGCAGCGGAACTGAAGGCCGAATTTGGAAACGAGATGGTGTTCTGGGGCGGCGGCTGCGATACCCAGACCATCCTGCCGAGCGCCACTCCCGATGCGGTGCGCCGCCACGTCAAGGAACAGGTGGGAATCTTAAGCCCCGGCGGCGGCTTCGTCTTTCAGCAGGTCCACAACATCCTCGCGTACGTCCCGCCGCAGAACGTTGTGGCGATGTTCGAGGCGGTCAGAGAGATCGGGTGATCCGACGATCGGGAGATCGGGCGAACGCCGAGTGAAGCGAAGTTTGCGAAGCAAGAATCGGGGCTGGGAACGGATTTCGAATTTCGATTTTCGCGGTTTCCTGTTCACCCGATCACCGGATCACCCGATCACCTGATCTCCCGATCTTCGTCACGGTCTAACGTAGAGGTATATCTTGCTGACCACTTGGTTTTCGGAAGTGACTTCCACGGTCTCGGCCGGCTGCCAGCCCGGAACCTGAAAGTCGTGCGAGACGACGCGCGCTCCGGAACGAAGCTCGTGCTCCAGCTTTGGGCGCAGACGTTCATTAACGGCCGTCAGGAGGTAAAGGGTCACCACGGTGGCGTGGTGGACGTTGACCTCGAACATATTTTCGTGAACGATTTGGGCGCGGTCCTGGAGGCCGAGCTTTCGGATGCGGTCCGTGGATTTCTCGAAGAGGTCGGAATCGAGTTCCACCCCCACGGCGTGGGCGCCGAATTTCTGCGCCGCCACGATGACGATGCGCCCGTCGCCCGATCCCAGGTCGTAGACCACGTCGTCGGGTTGAACCTTGGCGACTTCGAGCATCTTCTGTACCACGGCCATGGGCGTGGGCACGTACGGAACAAGGTGCTCGAGATATTTGCCGGCGTCAGTCGGAGAAGGCTCGAGAGGTACGGATTGGGCTGAAGCCGCCTGGCAGAAAAACAGCAAGGCGGGAACGAGAACCGCGAACCAGCCGCGGTCACGGATAAGGTCACTAAGGCGCTGAGCTTGTTGCATAGGACAATTCTATGGAGAGTGAGGGGCATTGTCGAGGGGGTAGCCAAGGTCAGCGACTTTTGATCGTACGAACTCGATTAGTCTGTCATTCCGAGCGAAGCGAGGAATCTCGCACTGGCTTGAAAACATTCAGAGCGAGATTCCTCGCGGAGTTTTCCTTCACTTCGTTCAGGACAGGCTCTTCGCGGAGTTTACCCTGAGCGGCAGAGCGAGATTCTTCGCTCCGCTCAGAATGACAAGCGAAGGGCTCAGGATGACAGCGAAGGGCTCGGAATGAGAAAGTCGAGGTGTTTTCGCACAGATCCCAAGGGAGAGGGCTGACTTCTTCTTCGTGAACTGCAGGCGCGCCGAACGATGAAACAACTTTCCAACGCCACGCGAACTCTTGACTCTCGACCCTCGACTGTCGACTCGCCTCTCCGCCGCGAACTGACTCTCACCAACGGTACCGCCATTGTGGTGGCGAACATGATTGGGGCGGGAATCTTCGGCATCACGGGGTTTCTGGCCGGCGATCTCGGCAAGCCTTATCTGGTGCTCGGCATCTGGCTGGCGGGCGCTCTTGTCGCCTTGGCGGGCTGTCTTTGTTATTCCGAGCTGGCCGTCAATCTCCCTCGATCGGGAGGCGAGTATGTTTACGTGCGGGAGGCATGGGGGCCGGCCTGGGGATTTCTGAGCGGTTGGATTTCATTCTTCGCAGGTTTTGCCGCGCCCATTGCCGCCGCAGCGCTGTTGTTTTCCGAGTATCTGGCGCATTTCTATCCCGTGCTTTCGCCTAGCTCCCCAACGGGATTGGCGTTCCCTTCGAAGTGGATTCACACGGGCGCCGGAAACCTCCTGGCGGTTGGAGTGGTCGCCGCCTTTGCAGTTGTCAATACTCTCGGTGTGCGGTTTGCCGCCAAAATCCAGAATGTTCTTACCGGATTGAAAATCGGAATCCTGGGCGCTTTCCTGGCGCTGGCCTTCCTGGTGGGGAAGGGAAGCACCGCCCACTTTTCGGCGGAGGCGGTCCGGACCTCACATCACACCTTGGGCGCGCAATTCGCGGTTTCGCTCATCTTCGTGATGTTCGCTTACAGCGGCTGGAACGCCGCCGCATATGTGGCGGAGGAGATGAAGTCGCCGGAGCGATCCCTGCCGGCTTCCCTGGTTGCAGGGACTTTGATTGTGGCGGCATTCTATCTTGCCTTAAACGTGGCGTTCATCTATGCCATGCCCCTCGAAGCCATGAAGGGCATCGAGCGCATTGGCGCAGCGGCAGCGACCGCGCTGTTCAAAGGCAAGGGCGGTGACATCTTCAGTGCCGTGATGTCGGTCGGGCTGCTTTCCACGGTGAGCGCCATGACCATCGTGGGGCCGCGCGTCTATTACGCCATGGCTCAGGATGGCTGCTTCTTCGCCGGGGCGGCTCGCGTCAATCCTCGCTGGGGAACGCCCGTTCAGGCTATTCTGTGGCAGTCGTTCGCAGCCGCTGCCATGATCCTCACCGGGACCTTCGAAAGCCTGGTCTATTACATCGGTTTCGCATTGGTCTTGTTTGCGGCCCTGGCGGTGTTGGGCATGGTGCGCCTGCGCAAGCGGGCAGGATGGAAACGGCTTAGGGCTGCAGCCTGGGCATATCCGCTCGTACCCGCGGTTTTTGCCGGCGCGAGCGCCTGGATGCTCTGCTACACGATGGCGCTACGGCCCAAGGAATCCGGCTTAGGATTACTGACGATGGCGGCCGGCATGCTCGTCTACCGCTGGTTTTTCCGACCGCGGGGCGCCGCGTAAGATTCACCACGGCGCGGTAGGGGCGGCTCGCGAGCCGCCCCTACAGGAGACTCATCATGACTGAACCGAACGTGCATGAAATACTCTCGAAACAATATCGCGCTTCGATGGCGATGCTCAAGGAAGCAATTACGAAGTGTCCGGAATCGCTCTGGCTTGCTCCCGAGTACCCAAACAAGTTCTGGCACATCGCTTACCACGTGCTTTATTGCACCCACATGTATCTGCAAGATTCCCACGAAGCTTTCACTCCATGGACAAAGCATCGGGAAAACTATCAGTGGCTGGGCCGCTTGCCCTGGCCGCCGCACGAAGAGCCCAAGATTGGCACGCCCTATAGCAAAGAGGAGGTTCTCGAATACCTCGAGATTTGCTGGCAGGAAATCGGAGCTAAGGTGCCGGGGCTGGATTTCGACGCGCCCTCGGGTTTTTACTGGCTTCCATTCAACAAACTGGAACTGCAACTCTACAACATTCGTCACATCCAGCATCACGCCGGGCAACTGATCGATCGGCTGAGAACTGTCGCAGGAATCGGAATCGGGTGGGCGGTGGCGGTTTGAAGCGTCATGGAGTGCGGCCGCGAAGCTGCCGCCGTTTGGCCTGAGTTCCAAGGCGGGAGCTTCGCGGCAGCACTCCAGCGTTCAGCGCTGCTCCGCTCACCGAGCCGTGAAGGGTTCTATCGGATTCCCGCCCTCGCAGGAACGACCGGCCCAGTGCGGGTTGTGAGCGCTAAGGAGGCGTGCAAACTGGTTGACGCGCGCGTGCTCGATGGAACTGTGACGCGCGGCGGTGACATAGGGAACGAAGAGGAAAGGCGCGGCCAGGATACTGAGGACGATATTGCGCAAACGGATGCCCGCGGGCAGTTCACCATTCCTGATCCCGAAGACGGCGGGATAGTAGCGCAGCACCACGCCGTAAATGTCGGCTGCCAGCGAAAGGTGGTTGGAGTGCGCGCCGCACACCTGGCTGCGGCCGCTGCGGATCGCTTCGATAAACTCTTCTCGATCGGCGGCGGGGCAAACAGTATAGGTCCGTCCCAGGCGGCGCAGTGTGTGCGAGTCGCTGCCGCCGATGATCCCGACAGCGCGCCCGCCCTCACGGAGAGCTTCAACCAGACTGGCAATTAAGTTGTTGTGGTCGCGCTCCTGGGTGCCGTTTCGAACCTCGAATACGTCAAAGAGCTCAGACATCCGCTCGGTGAAGCGCTGCACGCGCGCCGAGTCCGCAAAGTCGTGGTAGAAGTGGTTCAAGTCAAACAACAGATTCTGCTGGCGGAGATAAGCAATGAGTTCTTCGGCGTTCGAGCGCAGGCGCTGGATTTCACGATGCTGCGCCTCGTTCAACCCGTAAACCCCAATGTGAACGGTGTGGTTGAACTCCGGAAAGGTGGCGCTGACTTCCTCTCCCGTGATGAAGTCCTCGAGTTCGCCCAGGCGGTCGAGCACTTCCAGGCACCCGTCGATGGAATCGTGGTCGGTGATGGTGACGAAGTCCATACCGCGCCGCTTGGCCTTCGCATAAACATCCAGCGGGCGGGAATAACAATCCCGGCAACGCAGGAAGCGGAGGTGCTTGACCCGCCCCGAGTGAAGGCTATGACAGTGCATGTCCGCCTTTAGTAGCATGTTGGCTTGTCCCTGACCCACAAATGTTATATTAGAAAGCCCAGCAGCATACGGCAAGACTTTTTTGGCGGAGCAGTCGCGTGCCGGTAACTTCAGCCATCGTCAATCGGCCATCGTCAATCGTCAATCCCCGGATTCTCGCGGGCCTTGTTGCGCTACTGCTGCTCGCGGCTTCTGCCTTTGGCGGGTCGGAGCCGATTCAATACCAACTCGACTTGCGCAACCCCGCCTCGCATCAGGTGGAAGTTGAGATGACGGTCGCTGCGGCCTCGCCGGGCACTGAATTCCAGCTTCCGGCCTGGAACAATCTCTACCAGATTCGCGACTTCGCGCGCAGCGTGAGTGACGTGACTGCGGAATGCGACGGACGAAAGGAAGAACTAACGCGAGTTGACCTCGACACGTGGAAGTCGGGGCCCAAACCCTGCTCGATGCTGGCACTCCATTACAGCGTTTATGTGTCAGGGCCGACGCCGTTTTCAAGCGACCTGGATGACACGCACGCTTTTCTGAATTTTGCCAGCATGCTGTTCTATTTGCCCAAGCAGCGCGAACGAGCCCTGCACGTCAAGCTGCTGCTGCCTGAGGGATGGAAGGCGGCAAGCTTGCTGGAAGAGGAAGCCAACGGGTTCTCCGCGCCGAATTACGACTTGCTGGTCGACAGCCCGGTGGAAGCCGGGCAGTTCCAGGAATACAGTTATAACCAAGGCGGAGCCACTTACCGCGTCATCGTCCACGCGGACCCCAAGGATTATTCTCGCGAACGCCTGCTGGGATCGCTCGAGAAAATCACGGCCACCGAAACCGCCCTGATGCGCGACGTGCCGTTTTCCCGCTACACGTTTATCTTTCACTTTCCGGACAGCGCTCCGGGTGGCGGCGGCATGGAGCACCGCAACGGGACTGCGATCACGGTGCGGGCGAGGGAAGTCCACGACCACTGGGAAGGCGTGGAGAGCGTCTCGGCGCACGAATTCTTTCATCTCTGGAACGTGAAACGCATCCGGCCTCAGTTGCTCGAGCCGATTGACTATGTGCACGGCAACGACACGCGCGACCTGTGGTTTTCGGAAGGCCTGACCAGCACTTATGGCGAACTCGCCTTGCTGCGAGCGGGATTGATCTCACGCAAGACCTTTTACGCGCACGTGGCGGAGCAGATTTCCGCCCTCGAATCCAGGCCCGCCCGCTTCTTTCAAAGCGTCGAGGAGTCCGGTCTCGAGGCCTGGTTCGAGAAATACAATGATTACTTCCGGCCCGAGCGCAGCATCTCCTACTACAACAAGGGCGAATTGCTGGGATTCCTGCTCGACCTCGGGATCCGTCACGCCACCGGCAACGCCGCCGGCCTCGACGATGTGATGCGCCGCTTGAACGAAGAATTCGCTCGTCGTGGACGCTACTACAGCGACTCGGACCTCGAGCGCGTGATGGCGCAGGTTGCTCCGGGCTTTTCGGGGCTGGAGGCATTTTTCGCAGACTACGTCAGGGGCACGCGCGAACTGGATTACCCGGCTTACCTGGGCTATGCCGGCTTGGAACTGGAGAGTCAGGGTCCCGGCATGGCCCGCTTGGGCTTCGCGGCCAGTGTGAATTCGGCCGGAGAGGTTCGAGTGGATTACGTGGAACGACACAGCGCCGCGGCGCAGGCGGGGCTCGAACAGGGTGACCTCCTTCAGAAAATGAATGACCTGCCACTGCACGAATCGCCCGCCGACATGGTTTCCCAACTCAAGCCGGAAGAAGAGATCAAATTCGCGGTGCTGCGCGACGGGGGCCCGCAGGAGGTGACGTATCGCCTGGAGTCCACTGCCGGATCCACTTTCCGCCTGAAGGAGATCTCGAAGCTCTCGTCTGAACAGCTCCGAATCCGGGAAGGTTGGTTGCACGGAAAAACGAATGGTGAATAGTGAATTGTGAGTGGTCATTTATAGAGTGTGTAATTCACTATTCACTATTGCCCTGAGTCAGAAGTTCGTTGAAGAACTCAGCCCGTCAGCCGACGGGCGGCAGCGAGTAGCCCACGGCGTAAGCCGTGGGTCGCGAGACCCCCACCCTCACCCCCGGCCCCTCTTCCGCCCCGCGGGAGAGGGGTGCCGAAGGCGGGGTGAGGGCCATCTAACCTAGGGCTTACGCCCTGGGCTACTCTATGCCGCCCCTAACGGGGCTCTAAAGAACGGTCGAGCTTGAAGAAGACTTTGTTAACGATGTTCTGACTCAGGGCACTATTCACTATTGGCTAGTTCATATTCTCAATGCTTCGCGCTTTTCTCGTTACGTTTATTACTTTCGCCTACGTTTTGATCTTCGGCCCGCCGGTGCTGATTTACGGCCTGCTGAGCGGCAACAGCGATCCAATTTACAGAACGGGAATTTTGGGGGCGCGCATGGCTCTCTGGCTGGCGGGCGTACGGTTGGAAGTCCAGGGACGCGAGCGCATTCCGAGCGGGAGGCCTGCGGTCTTCATGGCCAATCACCAAAGCAACTGTGACCCTCCCGCCTTGCTATCGGTCTTACCGAAGGTACTGGTGCTGGTAAAGAAGGAGTTTTTCCGGGTTCCGGTTATCGGCAACGGAATGACCCAAGTCGGCTTCATTCGCGTAGACAGGAAGAACCGGGAACAGGCGCTCGATGCGGTTGAACGGGGCGTACTCGCGCTGAAGGCGGGGAGGTCCTTCCTGGTCTACCCTGAAGGCACTCGCAGTCCCGACGGCAGGCTGCAACCGTTCAAGAAAGGCGTCTTCGTCATGGCGCTCAAAGCCGGCGCGCCGATCGTTCCCGTCTCAGTTTCCGGCAGCAACAAGATCATGCCCAAAGGCAAGTTCGTGATGCGGCCGGGACGCGTCCGCATCACGGTCCACGACAGCGTCTCCACCGAGGGCTTGACCGTCGAAGATCGTGAAATGGTCATCGAGCGGGTTCGTCAAGCCATCGTGACAGGCCTGGAAAAGGACGAATGGCCGGAGGAGTGACTAGATTGCGGGCGTCCGATGCCCTCTAGTTCCATTGCCGAGCTGGCCTCCACGCACGGCGGAAAGCCCTTATCGCTTGTCATTCCGAGACGCCCCAGGCGACGAGGAATCTCGCACTGCCTCGAAGACGAAACAGAGCGAGATTCCTCGCGGAGTTTACCCTGAGCGGCAGGGCGAGATTCTTCGCTCCGCTCAGAATGACAAGCGAAGGGCTCCGTCGAAAATCGTCGTTGTGATCACCGACCCCTTTAGGGTGAAGTCGGTGCCGGTGCAGGGGTTAGCGGTGTCAGTTCGA
>JBEKLY010000069.1:0-27780 GCA_050010015.1 Terriglobia bacterium | reverse complement strand
AATGTTGCAAAGTGGACTCCGTCACGGCATTCAAAGCCATTGCAGGTGCGACTCTCGGCATGCCGGTTACAGTAACACAGAGCCGAGAATACTACAAGGAATTTACCGAACGATGTACTAGGACACTACCACGGCCAGCCTCACGCGTGCCACTGAAAGGGCGTGAGCATGCGGTTCGTGGTGTCGAACGAAAGCTTTTGGTGGGATCAGAACCGCCGCTGAGCGACTTTCTTGAAAACATTCAGAGCGAGATTCCTCGCGGAGCTTACGCTGAGCACCCAGGCGAGATCCTTCGGTGCACTCAGGATGACAGCGAAGGGCTCTGAATGACAGCCTGAATGAGATTCTCACACAGACGCTGAAGCCCAGAAGCTGTGAAAAAATCGTCTGTCATGCTGAGCGAAGCGAAGCATCTGCATTTTATCTCTTTGAAAACAAGCAAATGCAGATTCCTCGCTTCGCTCGGAATGACAGGTCCTGGCGATTATTTCACAGCTTCCCAGCCTTTCCGGCGATCGTCATTAAACTCGCTGACTGGTGCGACAGACCGGTGCCGCGAGATTGATGCCACCATGCGCCAGAGCATCCAAATGCGCTATACTCTCAGGCGAAATCCCACAAGGAGGCTACCTGATGCACCGTTGGCAGATTACTGTGTTGTTACTGCTCTCGGCTTTTGCGCTCTTTGCCGCGCCCGCCGAAGTACCCGTGACCCTGCAAGGTTTCTCTTCGAACTCCTCCGAGAGGGAGCGAGACTGGGAGTCGAAGCTCCGTTCCATACCGTCCACCGACAATTTGCGCAGCTACATGCAGCGTTTATCAGCACGCCCGCACCATGTTGGTTCGCCCTACGACAAGGACAACGCGGAATGGATTCTCTCCCGTTTCAAGGAATGGGGCTGGGACGCTCATATCGAGAACTTTGACGTGCTTTTCCCAACGCCTAAAGAGCGGCTGGTTGAAATGCTCGAACCCACGCACTTCAAAGCCAAGCTGGAAGAGCCGACGGTGCCCGGGGACCCGACCTCCGGCCAGCACGACGAGCAACTCCCCACTTACAATGCGTATTCAGCGGATGGCGACGTCACGGCCCCGTTGGTGTACGTCAATTACGGAGTGCCGCAGGATTACGAGCAACTTGAGCGGCTGGGGATTTCCGTCAAGGGCGCTATCATCATCGCGCGCTACGGCGGATCATGGCGGGGAATCAAGCCCAAAGTCGGGGCGCAACACGGCGCTGTCGGCTGCCTGATTTACTCCGACCCGAGTGGAGACGGTTATCAGGAGGGCGATGTCTTCCCGCGCGGCCCCTTTCGCCCCCCGGATGGCGTGCAGCGCGGCAGCGTCATGGACGACACGCTTTATACCGGCGACCCGCTGACGCCTGGTGTGGGAGCGACCAAGGACGCCAAGCGGCTGCCGCTCAAAGACGTTCAGACGCTCACCAAAATTCCCACTCTGCCTCTCTCCTATGCCGACGCACAACCCTTGCTCGCGGCGCTCAGGGGGCCGATGGCGCCTGCGCAGTGGCGCGGCGCGCTTCCCTTCCCTTATCACCTTGGGCCGGGCCCCACGAAAGTGCATCTGAAGGTCGAAGCCAACTGGGATCTTAAGACCCTCTACGACGTGATTGCGCGCCTAGACGGCTCTGACAGCCCTGACGAATGGGTCGTGCGCGGCAATCACCACGACGCCTGGGTGAATGGAGCCGAAGACCCCATCTCCGGCACCGTCGCGGAACTCGAAGAAGCGCGCGCCTTCGGTGAGCTCCTGAAACAGGGCTGGAAGCCCAAGCGGACCATCATCTATGCCGTGTGGGACGGCGAGGAGCCGGGGCTGATCGGCTCGACCGAATGGGCCGAGGAGCACGCCGATGAGCTTACGCAAAAAGCCGTGGCTTACATCAACTCCGACTCGAACGGGCGAGGCTATTTCTTCGCGGCAGGATCGCACTCGCTCGAGAAATTCGTCAACGGGGTAGCGCGCGATATCGATGACCCGGAGAAGAAGATCAGCGTCTGGAAGCGGACCCAGCTTCGCAGCATCGAGGAGGCTGCCACCCCGGAAGAACGCCAGGAAGCGCGCGATCGGCCCGACTTGCGCATCGGCGCCCTGGGCTCCGGCTCCGACTACGGGGTGTTCGTCGATCACCTGGGAATCGCCTCGCTCGACGTCGGCTATGGCGGGGAAGACGGCGGGGGGATATACCATTCTATTTACGATGACTTCTATTGGTATACTCACTTTAGTGATACTACATATGTCTATGGCCGCGCCCTGGCCCAAACCGCCGCGACGGCGGCGATGCGCCTCGCGGATGCCGAACTCCTGCCCTTCGACTTTTCCGATTTCGCCGACACCATGCACCGATACGGGGACGAATTGAAGAAGCTTCTGAAGACCAAGCAGGATGAAGCTCGCGAGCTCGATCGCGAGATCGAGGAGGGCGTCTTCACGGCAACTGCCGACCCGAAAAAGACCTTCGTTCCTCCCCCCCGTGAGGAGGTCCCGCCGTATTTGAATTTTGCTCCCCTGGACAACGCCATGGATGCGCTGACGCAAAGCGCCCAGCGCTACACGAAGGCGGTCGAAAAGGCGAACGCCAACGGCGGCGCGGCCCTGACCGGCGCATCTTTGAGCGTCCTCAATGCGCTGCTCATCCAGAGCGAACGGAAATTGACCAGCGCCGAAGGACTCCCCGGACGCCCCTGGTACAGGCACGAAATCTATGCGCCCGGAGTTTACACGGGCTACGGCGTCAAAACCATGCCCGCGATTCGGGAGTCCATCGAGCAGAAAAAATGGAAACTGGCTGACGAGGGCATTGTCGAAGTAGGCAGAGTGCTCACGGCCGAAGCCGCACTCATCGACGAGGCGGCGGAGGATTTGGAGAAGGTTGCTAGATAGCAGCCGGTTAACACTGGGGTGACGGCGCAAGACTGATGGAATTCCGCGGCTCAACCACCCCTTTCCCCTCCTTACGCAAGGAGGGGAATCCTATACTTCTTTCTCCACACACGGGGGCTCGCGCTCTTCCCTCCTCAAGGGAGGAGAGGCCAGGGGTGGTGGGACGCCTACGCCGACTCCTCGCCGATCCGGGGGGGCTCGGGTGTTGGCGGCGCAAGGTAGGGCTCGAACCGCTCCGGTTGGCCCGAGTCGCTAGTCAGCAAAGCCCCGAGAACCACCTCCAGCGCGTCGAGCAGGCGCCGGTCTCCACTCTGAATAAGATAACCTGCAAGGCGAATCAGCCGCAGATGGCGGGCCGTGTACCTTTCAGCCCCAGGCTGAGGAGGTTTTCCCTGGCTGGCGCCCATCAGTTCCATAATGCACTTTCCGGAGGGCGTAACCACGCACTGCGCGCCTGCAAGGCTCTCGGTGTGGTCCTGGAAGAACTCCGCCAAGGGCACCTCGAGGGCGTCCGCTATCTTGCGGAGGGTCTTGGGCCGGGGCTCGAGGTGACGATTTTCAATCCGCGAAAGATAAGACCCGGCAATGCCGCACCGCTCGCTTAATTGGCGCTGGCTTATGCCTTTCTGGTTACGAATCTGCATCACGCGCGTTCCTATGCTCATAATAGAACCGCCTGGCGTTGATATTTGGCCGCCAATGTTAACACAAATATAAAAAAGTACAAGCGAAATGCCAAGTTGGAATTGTCCTAGCGTTTAGCCGAATTAGTGAGCGAACTCATTTGCCGAACGCGGAAGGGCGGGGCTTCAGCCCCGCCGCTGATCTTGTGAGGTGCGGAGGGGGATTCAGCCCCTGAAGCGGCGTGGCTCCAGGGCCTAAAGGCCCATTCAACTCCGCGTCTCGAGGCGGCTGGGCTAAAGCCCCGCGCTTCCGAGTGTCGTTTGAAACTGCACTCATTGAACCAACTATACAGTGGTTTGATTCGTAGCGCCCCAACCTGTCGGGCGTTTTCCGACGTGAAGGTCGGCGCTACTTGGGTATCGGGACGCACCAGAATGAATTGCAACGGCTCGGATTCAGACGTACTATAAGCCCAACCGGACAATAATTCGCTGGCAGGGAGGGAATATGAAGCGTTCAGCGCAACTGTGTGGCCGATCAGGGCGGCGCCTTGCGGCAGGTGCCGCGCTCCTCGCATTTTCCTTGCTCTTGTTCGGGTCTCTTCCCCTTCTTGCGCAGGTGGACCTGACCGGTTTCTGGGTTCTGCGCATACCGACTGGAGACGGCAACTTCCGCGAAACGTTTCTGGACCTCAAGCAGTCCGGCGAGAGCGTGACGGGCAAGATACTGCCGGGCTACCGCGAATTGCCGATCACCGAGGGTACGTTCAGCGGCGGCAAGTTACATTTGGTCGTCGCGTCGCATTTTGGCGGGCAGGAACGCCAAGTCACCTACGACGGCAGCTTCGCAGACGGTAAGATCTCGATGACCGTGAACTTTCCCGGGCGCGAACCTCTGACCGGCGTCGCGGAGCGCAGCAGACCGGAGGCCGCCCTTCCCCCTCCCCGCCTGCCGCTACCATCGTTGCACGACGTGCCGGACAACGGCTTGGCCCGCACTCCGCCCATGGGCTGGAACAGTTGGAATAAGTTTGCCGGCAAAGTCGACGACGCCGTGGTGCGGGGCGCGGCGGATGCTATCGTTGACACGGGGATGAAGGACGCAGGCTATATCTACATCAACATCGATGACACCTGGCAGGGCCAGCGCAACTCGCAGGGTAACATCACCGCCAACCGCAAGTTTCCGGATATGAAGGCGCTTGCCGAATATGTCCACTCGAAAGGGTTGAAGATCGGTATCTATTCCGGGCCAGGGCCGAAAACCTGCGCGGGATTTGAGGGCAGCTACGGCCACGAAGAACAGGACGCCAAAACCTTCGCGGATTGGGGATTCGATTATCTCAAGTACGATTGGTGCAGCGCGGGACGCATTTACAAGGACGAGGATATGCAAGCCGTCTATCAAAAAATGGGCGATGCACTGCTCAAAGCCGGCCGGCCGATCGTCTATAGCCTATGCCAGTATGGAAGAGCCGACGTTTGGAATTGGGGGGCGAAAGTGGGCGGGAATCTCTGGCGCACCACCGGGGACATCAGCGATCATTGGAAATCCATGGAGGAGATCGGCTTCCGCCAATTCGCGATTGCCCCTTATGACCGGCCCGGCCATTGGAACGATCCCGATATGCTGGAAGTGGGCAACGGCGGCATGAGCGACGACGAATACCGAACTCACATGTCCCTCTGGTCACTTCTGGCAGCTCCGCTGCTGGCCGGTAACGATCTTCGTTCCATGAGCGCCGAAACGAGAGCGATCCTGATGAATCGGGAGGTCATCGCGATTGACCAGGATCCCGACGCAAAACCTGTGAAGAAGATCCTCGAGCAGGGTTCCACGGTAATTGCCGCACGGCCTCTCAGCGACAATTCCGTGGCCGTGGGCCTCTTCAATCGGGGCGAGGCTCGAGCGACTATCGCGGTCCGCTGGACTGATCTCGGATTCGAGGGTTCGCCGGCGGTCCGCGACCTTTGGGCTCACAAAGACCTCGGCAGAATCGCTGACCAGTTTTCGGCCAGTGTGCCCTCCCACGGCGTCGTGCTCATCAAGGTTAAGCACTAGCCAACGACAGACAGCCTAGGGCCAGGACGGCGCAGTGCGGGCCTTGCGGTCGTCGCGGAAGAGCATCGCGGCGGTCCCGGGTGCCCGCCTTTTGCCGGCCACAGGAGGGCTGCTGCGACCTGCGCCTCGCAACCTCTGGAAAAATCGATGCCTGTCATCCTGAGCGAAGGATCCCGGCAGTTTCTTAGGGTTCAACGATTTACGAATAACTGCAGCGATCCTTCGCGGAGTTTATCCTGAGCGAACTACGGAGATTCTTCGCTTCGCTCAGAATGACAAGCAAAGGACTCAGGATGCCACGTTCCGAATTTCCTCACACCTTCTCAGGGCAAGACGGTGGCGGATGGAGTGCCTTTTAGGCTCGAATCTTAACACTAATGTTATAAAGAAGAGGCCCCATCCGAAATCTATTGACATCCCCCCCGATTGAGCTATCTTAGTTGTGGCACAGACGGAAGGTATAAGCGAACAAGCATTCAGGCGCGCCGACTGGAGCGACCACGCGACTGCTAAGATAGCAGCCGCACAGACGAAGGAGGACGCGAAGCCTCAGCCGTGGCATGATCCCTGCTGGATTCCGCCTTGGCGCGACGCAAAAACAGGCGCCGATAGAGAACTTAATGTCGCCGGTCCAAGTGAAGTCAGGGCCGCCGATGCAAAGTAGCTTTCGGCCTCTCATGAGTTTCGTAGCAGGCAACTGCTACCAACGAGCCCACCGACCCGTCCGGGATTATATAGCAACCCCACAATCCTGCCTGATAAGCCCTGAGCCGGACGGGTCTCCCTTTTTCCAGATCACTCCACTGTCACACTCTTCGCCAAGTTTCTTGGCTTGTCGATGTCACAGCCGCGCAGCAGCGCGCAATAGTAGGCAAAAAGCTGCAAAGGCACAACAGTCAGAACCGGCATCAGGATGTCATGGTTTGAGGGAACCTCGATGACGTCATCCACCGAAGACCCGAGCCTGGCGTTGCCGGCAGTGGTGATGGCCACAATGCGACCATCGCGGGCGCGAATCTCCTGCACGTTGGACATCAGCTTGTCGTACGAAGCATCCAGGGGAGCAATGGCCATGGTCGGAAACGCGGGGTCGATTAGCGCAATCGGCCCATGCTTCATTTCGCCGGCGGCGTAACCCTCCGCGTGGATGTAAGCGATTTCCTTGAGTTTCAAAGCGCCTTCGAGGGCAATCGGATACTGGTATTTCCTGCCGATATAAAGGAAGTGCGAAAATCCGCAGTATTTCTGCGCCAGTCCGCGGATGTGCCCGGATTGCTGCAAGGTTTCGCGAATCTGGCCAGGTAGCTTTTCCATCCCTTGCAATAGTCTGGCTCCTTCCTCATAGGAAAGGTCGCGGTTACGCCCCATCAAGAGCGCCATCAAGGTGAGGATGGTGATCTGCGAAACGAACGACTTTGTGGAAGCTACACCCACCTCGATGCCCGCGTGCGAGTAAACGCCGGCATGAGTTTCGCGGGCGATGGTGCTGCCCACTACATTCACCAAGCCGAGGACGGTTGCCCCCTTGCGCTTTGCCTCGCGAAGGGCGGCGAGCGTGTCGGCGGTTTCGCCTGACTGGCTGATCGCCAGCACTACAGTGTTCTGCCGCAGGTTCAGCTTGCGATACCGGAATTCCGAGGCCAACTCCGTTTCCACCGTCAAATCGGTGAGAGTCTCGAAGGCATAGCGCGCAAACAGCCCGGCATAGTAGCTGGTGCCGCAACTGACCACGATGAGATGGCGCGCCTGTTGAAGCTTGTCCTTCACCGATTCAAGGCCGCCGAGCTTAGGCACCCCCTCCGAGTGATTCACACGTCCGCGCAAGGCGTTCTCGACCGCCTCCGGTTGCTCGAAGATCTCCTTGAGCATGAAGTGCGCGTAAGGCCCGCGTTCCATCGCGTCCGCGCCCACTTCGAGCGAGGCAGCCTCCCGGCTGACGGCGCGGTTTTCCAGGGTGGTAATGGAGAAGCTGCCCGGCTCCAGGCACGCCACCTCGTTGTCCTCGAGATACACTGCCTGATCCGTGTGGCGCGCCAACGCGGAAGCGTCGGAGGCCGCAAAGCATTCGTTAACGCCCACGCCCAGGACAAGGGGACTTCCGCGCCGCGCCACGATGATCTGATGCGGGTGGGCCGAGTGCAGCACCGCCAAACCGAACGTGCCCTGAACCTGTAAAAGGGCCTTCCGAACTGCCGCCTCAAGATCTCCCTGGTAAAGGCTCTCAATCAGGTGAGCCAGGACCTCCGTGTCAGTCTCCGAACGGAAGGAGTGCCCCGACGAAGTGAGGCCCTGCTTGAGAAGCAGATAATTCTCGATGATACCGTTGTGGGCGAGGTAAATCTTGCCCGTGCAATCGATGTGCGGGTGAGCATTGTTTTCGGAAGGCTTCCCATGCGTCGCCCAGCGCGTATGCGCGATGCCCACCGTGCCTGTCGGGGCGTCCTGCCAGACGCGCTGCTCGAGAGCCTCCACTTTGCCCACGGTGCGAACCCAGTAGGCCGGGCCGTTGAGGATGGCAATTCCGCTGGAATCGTATCCCCGGTATTCCAGACGCTTGAGGCCATCGATCAGGATTTCGCGAGCGGGCTGCTTCCCGGCGTAAGCGATAATGCCGCACATGATGGCCCCCTACTCCCGGCCTTCAACTCTCGGTTTTTTGCAATCTCAAGCCCTGAGTAAATCGCAGTCGTAACTGGGTGTCCGTCGTTCTTTACCAGTTTTCCGGCGCCGGCCTTGACAGCTGGTTAAAGGTAACCCAGTTCACGAGCCAGCACCCGGAATGGCTCACCACTGAGGAAAAGCTCCGCCTCCGTAGCCTCGAATCCTTGTTCGAGGGTGCGGCGCAGGTGCAGGGAGGCGATATCCGCCAACTGCTGGTCGGTGAAAGTCTTGCCCTCCGCCGTGCGTAACTCGAAGAGCGTGGCGCAGGAGATCGCCACCGTCGCCTTGCGGCCGTCCAGCAGGAAGACGGCATCCATGCTGTCGCTATGGCGCGTGGCGATAGCTGGGTAAAGGTTCACGAAGTGAACTTTGACCGGCGCCTCTAAGCCTTTCGAGGCGACTTCAAACGGTGCCACAAGATAGCTCATCGTTCCCGCTCCTCGATGCTCCTGCGCTGGCTCGCAACACTCGCTGGCCTTGATCTCAATTATAGCTTACATCCTTACGAAATCTGCACCCTTCGCTCCGCAAATCGGGCAGGCCTCGGGGGCCTTACCGATCTCAATATTGCCGCACACCGGGCAGAGGAAAAAACTCACCCCCGTCAAATCATGGCCCTGCTTCAGAGCTTCGAGAGCCATCGCGTACAGTTTGGCGTGCACTTCCTCCGCCTTCAAGGCATAAGAGAACATCCGCTTCGCCGCGTGGTTATCGGCCCTGGCCTTTTCGAGCATCGCCGGGTACATTTCCGTGTATTCGTGTGTTTCGCCCCCCATCGCCGCCTTCAGGTTGTCGAGCGTCGACCCTATGCCGTTCAGGGCTTCCAGGTGCCCCAGCGCATGAATGGTCTCCGCCTCGGCGGCAGTTCGGAACAGGCGCGCCACATTGCCGAAACCTTCCTCCTCCGCCTTCTTTGCGAATGCCAGGTACTTTCGGTTCGCTTGGCTCTCGCCAGCGAACGCAATTTTAAGATTATCTACCGTCGTAGTCATTATGTCCTCCAAAACCTATGAAATAGAGCGAACATTGCAACTTTGAAGCGGGTCCGGACCGGAGTTCGCCATGCCGAACCCTTCCACGAAAAATGTGGCTCGCTGACACTGTATACGCAGGTGGGAAGTCAGACAAGGGACAGAAAGTCCCTATCCACTTTAGGTGCGACGGCGATTCAATTCTCTTGCGTCCGGGTCAACGCGCTGGCGCGTCGGAAAATAGCGCGACATTGAGTGGCATGGCGCACTGTGCGTAGAAGGAGTGAAAAAACCAGCCGCCTGTCATCCTGAGCGACGGTAAGGATCGCCGGAGTTCCACGTGTTTCAATGAATTGCGAAGAACTGCTGAGATGCTTCGCTTCGCTCAGGATGACACCAAATCGCGTATTCCTTCACACATTCGCAGCCGCAGGTCCATGCAGTGGTGCCGGTTGGTGCCCGGCCGACGTGGTTGACTCCGATCTACAGGTTATTCCTCGCTGACTTAAGGGTTTTACTTGAAGTTTTTGCATTCGGAGCGTAAGAATTGCTTTAGCGAACCTCCGCCCGGCAGCCTGAGCTGTCGCTTAGCGATTTTGTTTCAGCAGGATAGGAAAAAACTGGAGTGGCATTCGGCGTGCTCTTTCCCATCCCCGGGGACAAGACGGGTAGCCAGTCGAGCATAGCTACAATGTCCCGAGAAGGAGAAAACCAAATGGCAATTGACGAGGTTCCTGAAAAGGAAGTTCATGTCGTCGAGCCGGAACGTTCCGGCTCGCAAGGAAAGTTTCTATTGATACTTGTTGTGCTGGCGGCGCTGGTCGCCGGTGAGATCTATTCCTTTCACAAAATCAACTCAACGCGCGAAGCGCTGGAAGCACAGCAAGCTCAGGCTCACAAGCAAATATCCGCCGAATTCCAGGATCAGATGGCCAGCCGCCTGAGCGCCATCGAAAACGCAAACGCGCAGCAATTCGACGCGCTGAAGGACGAGTTGGACTCCGCGGCGAAGCGCCTGGGTGCAACAGGCGGTGAACTGAAACGCTCGCGCGCCATGGTAACTCAACTACAGAAGGACGAACAGACACGCGCCGATCAGCTTCAGCAACAATTGTCTCAGAAGGCCGACCAGCAGCAGGTGGGAGCGCTCGGCCAGGACCTTACCGCGCAGCGCACCGACCTCGACAATACCAAGAAAGCTGTTGATTCCGTCCGCTCCGACCTGGGAATGGCCCGCAGCGAAATGGGCACCCTGATCGCCCGTAATCATGATGATGTCGAGACCCTCCGCAAATTGGGCGAACGCGACTACTTCGAGTTCACAGCGACCAAGAAGACCTCGGCGCGGGTGGCGGGAGTCGGCTTGACGGTAACCAAAACCAACGTGAAGCGGCATCAATTCAACCTGGCGATGAACGTCGACGACATTCGCGTCGAGAAGAAAGATCGCACCATCAATGAGCCGATTTTCTTCTATGTCAACGGCTCCAAGCGGCCCTACGAACTGGTGGTCAACCAAGTCACCCAGAATTCGGTCAAAGGCTACGTAAGTGCTCCGAAAGGCGCCAACAAGGAAGTTGCGACACGCTCTGGAGATGCGCAGTAATCGAATCGCGAGGAGACCTGGAGGAGTCGAGCAACCTTCCGGGTCTCCAATACTTGCCGGCAAGGTACAACACAACCTCCAAACATAGCGGGCAACTCAGTAAGTGAAATTTCGTCCATTGTGCAAGAACGATTCACCTCCTCACTGCTTTCTACCGATGACTAAAAGAGCGCGAAGCACCCGAGGGATGCGAGGAGGACCACCTCTCTGAACCCTGAAATCTTTCAACGTTCCTTGTCGACAAAGGACAAAACCCGGCGGCCGGCCGATTCGCTGACGCCGCGAGAGAGGACGGTTGTGGCTCGCGTTGCCCTGGGGCTTTCAAACGCCGAGATTGCCGGGGACTTAAAGATTTCTATTCAAACAGTCAAGAACCATCTGGGTTCCATCTTCGACAAAATCGGCGTCACGTCGCGCCTGGAACTCGCAACCTGGCTATTCACTCATGATCGCGGATTGTATCCACTGCGAAGCTCCGCAAGCCTTCCGCAACATCAAAAGAGAGGCATGACGGACCTGCCGCCCTCGATTCCAGAGGATGTCAGTTCTAACCCGTGGCGCGTAACATAAGTTCGACTATTAGGCAGGTGATTCAGGTTTTAGGTAGCGTCCTAATTTGGCCCGTAACGCCGGCTTCCAGCCGGCAATGGAGTCGCCAAGATGGCGGCGCTACGACCAAATTAGGACAGCACCAGGTTTTAGCCCCTCCTGGGGCGGCAGATGGTGGCCCAGGCCGATGGCCCAGGGCATGACGGTCCTCACCCTATCGCACTCACGCGGGAACCCCTCCCCCGTGTGGGCGCCGATGGGAGGCAGTGCAGGACAGTTCATATTGCCCAGGGCTCACACCCTGCGCCAGATTCTGCCGCCCCCGGCCCGAGACTGCGCAACACGTCCAGCCCTACGCCAAGTCTTAAACAAACTACACTGGCCTGAAAATGACTCCTCTCCTCAGCGGGAGGAGGGGCTGGGGGTGGTGGGTGCTTGCCCCGACGCCCCGCAATCACCCGTCACCCCTCCTTACCAAAGAGGGGAATCGTCTTCATAGTTTGCGGGTGCCCGTCAGCGGACGGGCATGCGCGACTAATTTGAAAATGCTTGTGCCGAACGCAACTTGGAGTGCGGTAACGCCAGCTGCCGCGGTTCGTTCGAATTCCACGGCGGCGGCTGTGCTGCCGCACTCCGTGACCGCCCCCCGATTGTTTCCCTGAAACCATCTCATTCGGTATGATAGCAAGTATGGACGTCGCGGTGCGGTGTCGCAACCTGGTGAAGACTTATGAAGGCAACGTCGAAGCGGTGCGGGGGCTCGATTTAGAGATCCTGAGCGGCGAGTGCCTCGGGTTGCTGGGCCCGAACGGCGCGGGGAAAACCACCACCATCGAGATCCTCGAGGGGTTGCTGCCTCAAACCTCCGGCGAAGTCGAGATCCTCGGAAAGAACTGGAACGCCCACAACCGGGAACTGCGGGAGGTGCTGGGGATCTCGCTTCAGGAAACTCGCCTGGGCGAGAAACTGACGGTGCGGGAAACACTGGACCTTTTCGCGAGCTTTTATCGCCAGCCGCGTTCGACCGACGAGGTCATGCAGGAGATGGCCCTGACCGAGAAGGCAAGTAGCTGGGTCGGCAAGCTGTCGGGAGGCCAGCGGCGAAGGCTGGCCGTAGCCACAGCGCTCGTGGCCAACCCGAAAATCCTGTTTCTCGATGAACCCACGACGGGTTTGGATCCGCAGAGCCGGCGCCAACTTTGGGAGACCATCCGCCAGTTCCAGAGCCGCGGCGGAACTATCCTGCTGACCACCCATTACATGGATGAAGCCGAGCGGCTTTGCGATCGCATCTCGATTATCGACCACGGCCGCGCCATTGCTTCCGGCACGCCTGCCCAGTTGATCGAGGAGTTGGGCGGGCGTCAGATGGTGGAATTCGATGCGACCGATAGCGGCCCCGGCGCGATGGACGAGTGGCGGTCACTTCCCGGCGTCGAGGCCGTCCATGAGGAAAACGGCTGTCTGATACTGAGCGTGCGCGAAACTCACGAGACGATCCCATCGCTGCTCGCGGCCCTCGAGAAGCGCGGGGCGCGATTGCTGCACCTGACCACTCGCCAGGCCAGCCTCGAGGACGTCTTCGTCCGTCTCACCGGACGGCGCCTGCGGGAGGATTAAGAGTCGACCGTCGCGTCATTCCCGCGGAAGCGGGAATCCATCGGACCTACAATGGGCGCCCGCTTCCGCGGGGGCGACGATGAAAAACTAGGCTGAAAATGAGTACATTGAGCGCCGAGTCGGTCCCCATTACGCCAAAGGCAAAGACCCCTACCCTCGCGCCCGTCAACGGCCGTTGGGCCGGTTACGTGCACCTGCTCATCGCACGCGAGAAAGAGATGTATCGCGAGCCGGAGGTCATCTTCTGGGTATTTGGATTCCCGATATTATTGGCCCTTGGACTGGGGATTGCCTTCCGAAACAAGCCCGCTGAGGTCCACCGTGCGGCCATCGTGGCCGGTAAGGATGCCAAGCGCACACTCGAGATGCTCCAGGCCTCTCCTCAAAAGGGTTCGGTTCAGGCGGACGTACTTCCGGAATCGAGCGCGCTCAACCAATTCCGGCTGGGCAAATACGACTTGGTGGTGATCCCCCAGCCGAGCGGCAACCTCGAGTACCGATTTGATCCGGCGCGTCCGGAAAGCGTGTTGACTCGCGCTATGGTGAATGATGCTTTGCAAGCCGCGGGGGGGAGAAAAGATCCCGTGCCCACGTCAGACAAGGCTTCGAGTGAGCCGGGCGCGAGATACATCGATTTCCTGATCCCAGGCTTGCTGGGTATGAACTTGATGAACTCCGGCATGTGGGGCGTTGGCTTTGCCCTGGTCGAGATGCGCCAACGCAAACTGTTGAAGCGATTCGTGGCCACGCCCATGCGCCGGGGCGATTTTCTTATGGCGCTGGCTTCGAGCCGCTTGATCCTGATGCTGATCGAGCTTGTCCTGTTACTCGGCTTCGGGATCCTGGCATTTCATATGCGCCTGGTCGGTTCGTGGGCCGTGGTGATTCTGATCAGTGGCCTGGGAGCGCTGTGCTTCGGCGGGTTGGGCCTTCTCACCGCCAGCCGCGCCCAGAAAATCGAGAGCATCAGCGGCCTCATCAACCTGGTGATGATGCCCATGTGGCTCTTCTCGGGCGTATTCTTTTCTTACGAGCGATTCCCTGCCATCCTTCTGCCTTTCATTAAAGTCCTGCCGCTCACAGCGCTCAACGACGCCCTCCGCTCCACCATTCTCGAGGGCGGCTCGCTCGCGACACAAGGGTCGCGATTGCTCATCATGGTACTCTGGGGTGGCATCTCCTACCTGCTCGCGCTGCGCTGGTTCAGATGGACGTAGGGAAACAGTCAGTAGTCAGAATTCATGATTCAGGAGAATCTATATTGATAGCCCTCTCCCCCTTGGGGGAGAGGGTGGCCCGCGACGGCGCTCTCATCAGCCGTCGCGGGCCGGATGAGGGGGTCAGCCCGTCGTCGCAAGGCCCCTTTGGCCGCCCTGGGCACCCACATGGGGCGCCCCTATTACGAGGACGACGGCTGAGCTGATTCGCGTCTCACCCAGCGATATGCTTCGACGGAATTCTTCCAGAAATACTTCTCCGCCGCCGCCCTGCCCTTGCTCGTGAAGTATTCGCGCACGATGCCTAACACCTGCGGGTACGTGCCCCACTTATCACTGTTCGGCCAGTCGCTGCCGTACAACAACCGGTCCCGGCCGAAGATCTCCCATAACTCGTCGAGCCTCGCTTTATAGAAGCTCAGGTCGGTCGGCACTCTGCCCTCCACGCGCCGCAGAACTTCCGAGACTTTCACGTAGACTTGCGGCCGTTTGCCCAACTCGCGCAAACTAGACTTGTACGCGTCGCGGGCAGGTTCTTCCGTGGGCGGATCGAGCTGCGGCAGATGGTCGACTACAACCCGCAGGTTGGGAACCCGGTCCGTGAGCCGCACCAACGCTTCAATCAACGCCGGGTCGGGGTTGGCGCTGTCCAACTCCAGATTGGCATCTGCCAGTGCCTTCAAGTCGGAAATGAATTCTGGCCGCGACAATTGTTCTCCAAGATTTCTGTTCCACAGGTTCCCGTATCGAATCCCGCGAAACAGCGGGTTGCGGTGGAATCGGTCCAGGTTTTTGCGAAAGTCCGGCTTTCCCGGCTCGAGGTCTCCGACCGTGCCCACAATAATCGTGTTCTTGGCAGCAACATCCAGCACCCACTGGTTGTCCTCGAGCCACGGGCTCGCCTCCACCTCGATCGCCCCAACGATGCCCAGCCCTTTCGTGACCCGCCGGTAGCGCCCGGGCAAAGCAGGCTTGTACAGGACTGCATCGCCCTTCTCGGGCCAAGGCACGCCCAGCGGGCGCGCCGGATCGAACAGGTGAATGTGGGTGTCAATGATGGGGATCGGTGTGGCCCCGTGGGCAGCGCTCAAACCCGCAATCCCTGCTGCGGCAAATAGAAATTCTCGGCGGTCCATGAGGTTATTCTACCACCCTCTTTGCGCGCAAAGGGCTTGCCGTCTTCCCTGCCGGTAAGCTCCTGGTGCTTATTAGGCCAAACCACTTGCAGATTGTGGCCAAATGGCGCATAGTAATTAGCCAGGAGGCCACAATGAAAGCCAAAGCGATAGCCGAGATACTGGGCGGCCGGAAGGTGTTCGGAAAGGCAGTCAAGAGGACCGACGATCTTGCACGACTGGTCCGCCGGGGGCTGCCGGCGACTACTGTCACCGTGCTGGCTGAGAGGTTGGACGTCGGCAATGCGGTGCTGTCTCAAAAACTCGGCATCGCGCGGCGCACGCTGACTCGCCGGCTGAGCCGCGGAGCCCGGCTGACGGCTGCCGAGTCAGACCGAACTGCCCGCCTGGCCCGGGTGTACGCCAACGCCATCGAAATGATTGGAGATGACAGCAAGGCGGTTGAATGGCTGCGCACGCCGAACCGCGCCTTAGGTGGCGATCGGCCCCTGGATCAGCTCGATACCGACCTCGGCGCTCGAACAGTTGAGGACATTCTGGGCCGCATTGCCTACGGCGTGTACAGCTAATGAAATTCTGGCGAATATGCCGGCGTCGCTACGTTGCCGAGGCGGCGAGCGGGGAGGGCGCGCGACTCTACGGCGGTCGCTGGAACAGCCGCGGGGTGAGGATGGTCTACGCTTCCACTTCGCTGTCGCTCGCTGCGGTTGAGACCTTTGTTAATATGGAGCCGAACCTGCGGCCCGGAGACCTTGTCTCAATTGGAGGCGAACTTGCGGAGACAGTTGAAGTCGAAAGACTAGACTTGAAAGCGCTGCCGGCGCGCTGGTACCAGACCAGGGATGAGTCGCTGCGCCCGTTCGGGGACGACTGGATTGCGGCCGGTCGAACGGTGGCGCTGCTTGTACCGTCTGCCGCTATTCGCGGAGAGTGGAATGTCCTGCTGAACCCTGCACACCCGGAGTTCTCTAAAATCACGTTCTACAGACCCAAGCCGTTCAAATTTGACGCGCGAATGTACCGCTAATGGAATCCCCCACCCGGGGCCGAACGCCGTTCGGCGCTACCGCAGGCGGGTTTCGCCCATGAGGTATTTGTCGATGCCGCGGGCGGCTTTGCGGCCTTCGGCGATGGCCCAGACCACCAGCGACTGGCCGCGGCGCATGTCGCCGGCGGCAAAGACGCCGGGGATGGAAGTCATGTGATTGGCATCGCACTCGACATTGCCACGCGCGTCGAACTTCACGCCCAAGGCTTCGAGCATGCCGTTCTTGACGGGGCCAAGGAATCCCATCGCGATCAGCACGAGGTCCGCCTCGACCGTGAATTCCGTGCCCGCAATCGCCTCGAACTTGGGCGGCGGCCCGACCCCAATGCCGTGCAATTGCTTCACGTGGCCGTTTTCGTCGCCACTGAACATAGTGGTGGCGACAGCCCAGTCGCGAGTGCCACCCTCTTCGTGGGCGCTTTCGGTGCGCAGTTGCAGCGGCCAGAGCGGCCAAGGCGTGCTCGCTGAGCGATCGAGGGGCGGCATCGGCATGATCTCGAACTGGTGAACCGACTTCGGTTTCTGCCGGTGGGCGGTGCCGAGGCAGTCCGCGCCGGTGTCGCCGCCGCCGATAATCACCACGTGCCTTCCCGTAGCCAGGATTTGTCCCGCCATCGCATCTCCCGCAACATGGCGGTTCTGCTGCGGAAGATACTCCATCGCGAAATGAATGCCCTCGAGTTCCCTTCCCGGCACCTTGAGATCGCGCGGGCTTTCAGCGCCTCCAGCGAGCAAAATGGCATCGAACTCGCCACCCAATTCTTCCACAAGAACGTCATGCCCAATGTGCTTTCGAGTCTTGAAGACCACGCCTTCCCGAGTCATCTGCTCGAGCCGGCGGTCAAGGATACGCTTCTCGAGTTTGAAGTCCGGAATGCCGTAGCGCAGCAAGCCGCCGATGCGGTCAGCCTTTTCGAATACGGTCACCCAATGCCCCGCGCGGTTCAGTTGCTGCGCAGCGGCCAAGCCGGACGGCCCCGAGCCGACCACGGCCGCGCGCTTTCCGGTGCGGTGAGAAGGGATCTCGGGACGAATCCAACCTTCGCGGAAAGCGTGCTCGATAATTTCTTTCTCAATATTCTTGATGGTTACAGGAGGACTGTTAATACCCAGAACGCAAGCGGCCTCGCAGGGCGCCGGGCAGATGCGCCCGGTGAATTCGGGAAAGTTATTGGTGGCGTGCAGAGCGCGCACGGCATCGCGCCAGCGATCGCGATAAACAAGGTCATTCCAATCCGGAATGACGTTGTTGAGCGGGCAGCCGGTGTGGCAGAACGGCACGCCGCAATCCATGCAGCGTGCGCCTTGAAGGCGCAGTTTCTGCTCAGGGAATTCCTCGTAGACTTCCTGGAAGTCGTTGACACGCTCCCCAATCGGCCGGAGCGCCGGAAGTTCGCGCGTGTATTCCATGAATCCGGTCGGTTTACCCACCCAGCGCCTCCCGGGTAACCGGCGCTACGCCAACCTGCTGGCCAGCGCCTTCCGACGTAGGGCCGACCTTCAGAGCCCGCCCTGAGCGAAGCGAAGGGTCGGCAGGCTGTGCGCCGGCGGCTGCCGGCCTAAAGGCCGGCGCTACGTCAGCAGCAATGGCCGCAGGCGCGGTTGCTTGCGCAAGCACTCGTTTGTACTCGTGCGGGAAAACCTTGACGAACTTCGGCAGCATGGTGTCCCAATTATCGAGGATCCACTTGGCGCGCGGGCTGCCGGTTAACTCCGCGTGGCGAGCGATTAAGAAGGCAATCAACTCCGCGTCCGTAGGGGGACGGCTTGCCGTCCCCTGGTCGAGGGTAGGGCAAGCCCTACCCCTACCGTCGGTCACCGGTTCGAGGTCGACGCTCGCGCGGTTGCAGCGCACCTTGGCAAACTCCCCCGTTTCGTCGAGGACATAAGCAATTCCGCCGGTCATGCCGGCGGCGAAGTTGCGGCCGGTCTTGCCCAGCACGATCACCGTTCCGCGGGTCATGTATTCGCAGCCGTGGTCGCCGACCGCCTCAACGACTGCCGTTGCCCCGGAATTGCGTACTGCAAAGCGCTCTCCTGCCATTCCGTTGAAGTACGCTTCGCCGCTCGTGGCGCCGTACAGAACCACATTCCCCACCAGGATATTCTCTTCGGGCTGGAACGATGAAGTCCGCGGCGGAAAAACCACCAGCTTGCCGCCTGAAAGCCCTTTGCCGACGTAGTCGTTGGCCTCGCCCTCGAGAACCATGGTGACGCCCTTCGCCAGAAAGGCGCCGAAGCTCTGTCCGGCGGACCCGGTAAAGTCGAAACGGGTCGTGTCATCCGGCAAACCTTCCGAGCCGTACCGTCGCGCGATTTCGCCGCTCAGCATGGCGCCTACCGCGCGGTGGGTGTTCGAGATCGGCAGGCTCAAAGAGACTGGCGTACTGTGCTCGAGCGCCTCGCGCGCATGATCTATCAGCTTATGATCGAGCGCGCTTTCAAGCCCATGGTCCTGTTTGGTCAGGCAGCGCCGCCCCACGCGTGCGGGCACCGGGGGGTTGTAAAGAACCGAAGACAAGTCGAGCCCACGAGCCTTCCAGTGACCCACATCGTGGCGCTCGACAAGGCAATCCACTCTCCCCACCATCTCATCTACGGTGCGGAAGCCGAGCCCGGCCATAATTTGCCGCAGGTCTTCGGCAAGGTAGAACAGGAAATTAATAACGTGCTCGGGCTGGCCTTTGAATCGTTTGCGCAGTTCGGGGTCCTGCGTCGCCACGCCCACGGGGCAGGTGTTCAGATGGCACTTGCGCATCATGATGCAACCCAGCGAGATAAGCGGCGTGGTGGCGAACCCAAACTCCTCCGCGCCCAGCAGTGCGGCAATCGCCACGTCCCGGCCGGATTGTAACTTGCCGTCGACTTGCAGTCGCACGCGGCTGCGCAGGTCGTTCATCACCAGGACCTGCTGAGTTTCGGAGAGGCCGAGTTCCCAGGGAATGCCGGCGTGCCGGATGGAGGAGATGGGCGAGGCGCCGGTCCCGCCGTCGTAGCCGCAGATCAGGATGACATCCGCATGCGCTTTGGCAACGCCTGCCGCGACGGTCCCCACGCCGGATTCCGCCACCAGCTTCACCGAAATTCTTGCTTGCGGGTTGACGTTCTTAAGGTCGTAGATGAGCTGAGCCAGATCCTCAATCGAGTAGATATCGTGGTGAGGCGGCGGCGAGATCAAGCCTACGCCGGGGATCGCGTGGCGCACCCGCGCCACGGTTTCGTCAACTTTATGGCCGGGCAACTGGCCGCCTTCGCCGGGCTTGGCCCCCTGCGCGATCTTGATTTGCAGATCGTCGGCGTTCACCAGGTAGTTCGTGGTCACTCCGAAGCGGGCCGAGGCCACCTGCTTCACGGCACTGCGGCGCAGGTCGCCGTTCGGGTCAGGGCGGAAGCGCGCCTCATCTTCCCCGCCCTCTCCGGTGTTGGAGCGTCCGCCAATGCGGTTCATGGCGATGGCCAGAGTTTCGTGCGCTTCTTTGCTGATGGAGCCGAACGACATGGCGCCGGTGGCGAAGCGCTTGACGATTTCTCGGGCCGGCTCGACTTCCTCGATCGGCGCCGGCGGCCCGGCCGGCTTGAAATCGAGCAGGCCGCGGAGCGTGAAGAGATTCCGGTTCTGCTCGTTCACCAGCTTCGCGTACTCCTGGAACGTCGAATAACTCGATTGCCTCACCGCGTGCTGAAGTTTGCTGATGACCCCTGGATTCAGCAGGTGCCGCTCGCCCCGTTCGCGGTACTGGTAGCTGCCGCCGATTTCGAGTTCGGTATCGGAATCGACAGGCCGCTCGAGAGCGAACTTGTGCCGGTAAAGAGCTTCGCGCGCCAGAACGTCCAGGCCCACGCCCTCAATCCTCGAAGCTGTGCCCGTGAAGTACCGATCCACGACTGCCCGGTTGAGACCGATGGCCTCGAAGATTTGCGCGCCGCAGTAGCTCTGAAGGGTTGAGATCCCCATCTTCGAGAGAACCTTGAGCAGCCCCTTGTCGACCGCCTTAATGTAGTTCTTCAGCAGCTTTTCGAACGTGTAGGCCGGGGGAAAATATCCTCGCGCGTGCAGGTCCGCGAGCGTTTCGATCGCCAGGTACGGGTTGATGGCGCTGGCTCCATAGCCCATCAGAAGCGCGACATGCATCACCTCGCGCGGTTCGCCGGTCTCCACGATGAGGGCAACCTGGTTCCGCGTCTTCTCGCGCACCAGGTGATGGTGGACCGCGGACAACGCCAAAAGACTCGGGATCGGCGCGTACTCCTCATCCACGCCCCGGTCCGAGAGGATGAGCATCGTATAGCCGGACTTGATGGCCAGCGAGGCTGAGCGGCAAAGGCTTTTCACGGCTTCCTCGAGGCGCTTCTCGCCGCCCTCCACGCGGAAGAGCATCGGCAGCGTGGTCGCCAGAAAATCCCCCTGGCTGACGCGGCGCAGCTTCTCAAGGTTCCAATTGGTGACAATGGGATGGCGCTTCTTGAGAGTATGGCAAAGCTGGGGCGTCTCCTCGAAGATGTTACCCTCGCGCCCGATGAAGTCGTAGAGCGACATCACCAGATCTTCGCGAATGGGGTCAATGGCGGGGTTCGTGACCTGGGCGAACATCTGCTTGAAATAGTTGAACAGCAATTGCGGCTTGTCCGATAGACAAGCGAGCGGCGTATCGGTCCCCATTGAGCCCACGGGCTCTTCACCGTTCTGCGCCATGGGAATCATGATGAGGCGCAGGTCCTCATCCGTATATCCGAAGGCGCGTTGGCGCATCAAGATGGTGGCGTGGTCGGTGGGCTGGACGCGCGGCGGGTCCGGCAATTGCTTCAGCGAAATCTGGTTTTCCTTTAGCCACTTCGCGTAGGGCCGTCGCGCCGCCAAGTTCTGTTTGATCTCCTCGTCGGGAATGATCCTTCCCTTTTCCGTGTCGACCAGGAGCATGCGGCCCGGCTCGAGCCTGCCTTTGAAGCGAATCTCAGCGGGATTCACCGGCAAGACGCCCGCCTCCGAGGCCATAATGACCAGGCCGCCTTGCGTAACAAGGAAGCGGCCAGGGCGCAACCCGTTACGATCGAGCTTGGCGCCGATCACGCGCCCATCGGTGAAACACACGGCAGCCGGGCCGTCCCAAGGCTCCATAAGTGAGGCGTGGTATTCATAGAACGCCTTGACATCCTCCGGCATGGTCGGGTCGCTCGCCCAAGCCGCCGGAATCAGCATTTCCATGACGTGGGGAAGCCGGCGTCCGGCGAGTGTGAGGAGTTCAACGGCGTTGTCGAGGTTGGCGGAGTCGCTGCCGCCCGGGGCAATGATGGGCTCGAGCTTCTTGATATCGTGTCCGAAGAGGCGCGAAGCGAGCAGCGAGGTCCGCGCCTGCATCCAATTCACGTTGCCGCGCAGGGTGTTGATTTCGCCGTTGTGGCAGAGGTAACGATAGGGATGGGCAAGATGCCAGGTGGGAAATGTGTTGGTGGAGAATCGCTGATGAACCAGGCAAATGGCGCTGCGGACTTCCGAATTCGACAGTTCGAGATAGAAGTTGGCGATCTGCGGGGCAAGAAGCAGGCCCTTGTACACAATCGTCCGGGAAGAAAGCGAGGGAACGTAGAAGAAGCCCTTCTCCCGCAGGTCGGTCGCGGCCACTTCCTTTTCGGCGCGCCTGCGGATGACGTAGAGCTTCCGCTCCAATGCGTCCTGGTCCATCCCGTAGGCTCGCCGGATGAAGACTTGCTCGATGTAAGGCTGAGTGCTGCGGGCCAAGCGGCCAATCGTGTTGGCGTTTACCGGCGTGTCGCGCCAACCCAGAACGGAGAGGCCTTCTTCGACCACGATTTCTTCCACCAGAGCTTCGCAGCGCATGCGCTCGTGCGGTTCCACCGGAAGGAACATCATGCCCACGCCGTATTCGCCGGGCGAGGGCAGCGAGAAGCCAAGCCGCGTGCACTCGGCTTCGAAAAAGGCGTGCGGAATCTGGATGAGCACACCCGCGCCGTCACCCGTCTGCGGATCGCAGCCGCAGGCGCCGCGGTGGGTGAGATTGATGAGAATCTCAATGCCCTTGAGAATGATGTCGTGGCTCTTCTTCCCCGAAATGTCCGCCACAAAACCAAGCCCGCAGGCATCGTGCTCGTTGCGCGGATCGTAAAGACCCTGGGGCTCTGGCAATCCCCGGGGGGTGATACTGCTGCTCATCTCAAATTATCTCTTTTGTTTAGTGTGAATTAAAAAACATAGCCCAAGGCCCAGCCTTGGCGCGCGTCTGGGTGTACCGGTGTGCGATCTCTTCGTGGACACTACTACTTCTCAACCCCCACCATCAGTGTGCCCCAACGAGTGCTTCGGGTTAAATCAAAAGTTTTTATGAGAGAGATAAAAAGCAGCAGGTGGCGCAGACTATCTGGTTTTGAGAGTCTCCGGTTCTCCCGAGATGCCCACGGCGAGCGAGGCCGTGAGACAGCAACAAGAGCTGGAAGTTTGTTACCTGAAGAGTCGCAGACTCGCGAAGGCGGCGAGTCTGCGCCATCCTGCTTTCTTCTATGCCAGCCCTGCCGCCGTAATTCCGGATGCGGGCACGCGAACCACCTGGCTAGGCTCACTGCCCTCGACCAGAATCTCGCCCTTGCCTGTGCTGATATTTCGAACCTCACTAAACCCGTCCGGCAGGTGCGCAAGAAAGGCGACGTACGGAGCCGTTAACCGGCCGCGGGCGGGCGCCGTTGAAAACGTGGGCGTGCCCAATAGCGGTCCTCGGGCGAAAGCCTCGCGGCGCGTAACCGGCAATGGAGCCGAGCCAAATTCCAAACCGCGTGTCTCAGTTCGGCCGTTCCAGGGGGGAGCCTCCCGGGAGCAGTTTTCCTCCCAGATGGTGATCCAGGGATAATCGGCGCGGCGGAAGCAGTAAGCCACCAGAAGCCGCTCGCGAGTATTCAGCGCCCCAACATACTGCACGTCGCGCGACGGATCTGCGACGAGAGATGCAACCACCCCAAATCCCTTGCGAATCAGGCAGCGGGAAAGATCAGCCTCGCCACCGGCGCTCGAAGGCGCGAGGGGCCAGTGAAACTCCTTCCCGAAGGCCAGCAACGCCTGCTCGCCATAAGCCTCCGAACTCGTAATCCCTTTCGTGGCGGACATGAACACGCGAGTGTCCAAAGCCGAGATGAAGGGAGGACCAAGCGTCACATGCTGGGTCCAGTGGAAGAAGTGATCGAGCTTGCGCTCGCTCGAGACGGTCTCTTTGAGATAGACCACGGCCTCACCTGCTCGCATTCCGATTTCGCGGCTGAACTCGAGACCGGCCTCGGGCAAGCGAACGGTGAGCGCCACGTTTAGCTGGCCGCCGCGAAGGCGTTCGCCGGATTTGCGCCATTTCAAACCGGGCGCTTCTCCATGAGTGGACAAGCCTTGGGCAGTTTCAGCCTCTGAGGGCGGCCCGAAGTAGTCCAGACAAATGTTGTGGCCGGCGATTCCGGAAAGCAGTTTTCCTTCCGTCAACGGCCCGTAACGTTTGGCGTGGGATCGAGCGCTGTATTGATACGGCTCGATGCTCTTCCAGGGGGGTCTCCACATGGGATTGAGGGTCGAAAGACCACTGCCCTCCGCGAAACGCAGTTCGGCAATGTGGCCGCCACCTGTCAAATTCACCATTTGAATAAGGCCGTTGCTGAGTGTGTACGCTTCCCTGCCCTGCCACTTGGTTTTTGAGCAAACAAGCTGATGAGCTTTTGGCATGCGATGTTCACCGCCTTTTTTTGAGACTTGGTACCCTACAGTCTAGGAGTCCAGGAGTCGTGGAGTCAAGGAGTCAACTCCTTGACTTCTCGACTGGTCGACTCTAGACTTCTCGACTTCCTGCGAGGTAAGCCATGAATTCATACCAGCGCGTAATGACGGCCATGGAATGCCGCGAGCCCGACCGGGTTCCCATCGTGGAATGGGCGATCAGCCGCAAGGTCATCAAGGCATTGAGTCCGGCAGCGAGAGACCAGACGGATATTGAGGAGTTGCTGGACCTTGACGGCGTATCCACTGTGGCCCAGTACGAGAAGGTCTTCGAGAATGCGGACGGCAGCTATGTTGACGAATGGGGGGTAACCTATAGGCCGACGCCGGAAGAAATCGACCACCCCATCCGGGGCCCTATCCGGACGATGGATGATCTGAAGAAGTACGTTCCTCCTGATCCCGATGCGCCGCAGCGCTTGGGAAAACTTCCGGAGCTGGTGGCGCGATTTAAAGGAAAGAAAGCTATTTTTTTCCGGCACCGCGCGGCCTTTATGTGGTCGGTCTTCCTGAATGGATTCGAGAACCTGCTGACGAATTTCCTTATCGAACCAGAATTCGCGCACCGGTTGATGGATACCGTGCTCGAGGTGACGCTCCGCGTGGCCAGAAACGCGATCCGGGCGGGAGCCGACGTCATTGTGATTGCTGACGATTACGCCGGAAACGATAGCCCCTTCTTTTCGCCGGCCGTGTTCAAGACATTCGTCCTTCCCAGGCTGAAGCGGATGGTGGATGCTGTTCACGATGAAGGCGCCAAGGTGGTGAAACACTCGGACGGAAATCTCTGGCCCATCCTAGACATGATCGTCGACGCCGGTGTGGATGGCCTGAACCCCATGGAACCAATTGCCGGAATGGATATAGGCACAATAAAACAGCGTTATGGTGAGAGGTTATGCTTAATAGGCAACATCGACTGCGCGTATATCCTCTCCGAAGCGTCGACGTCAGAAGTCGAGGCGGCAGTGAAGGAGTGCATCCGCAGAGCTTCCCCCGGCGGAGGGCACATCATTAGCTCATCCAACGCCATCCACTCCTCCGTGAAACCGGAAAACTTCCGGACGATGATTGAGGCGACAAGAGAATTTGGAAATTATCCCCTGCCTTTGAAGGCGCCGACGACCTCGGTCTCTGTCACTCCGCGCTGAACGAGGAATTTCCCGTTAATAAAGTGCTGACACGCGCGCCTGCATTTCGGGTATCGGCGTCGTTCGTCGAGTTCACCGCGACCTTTTGGACGCCGTCGCGGCCCAGGCCCCGCGGATCGATCTGAAATTTCTGCCCAAGGGCGGCCGCAGGTCCCGAGCCCATGGAGAGTCCCATTGCTTCTTTGCCAGTACGACCTGTGCCCACTGGGGTGCCTCCTTCACCGACAAAGGTAAAGGCGCACTTTGCGCGAATCAACTTAGAAAATGCCTGTTCGCCAACCGGAACATCGGAGTCCTGCATAAAATTGTGTGAGGCGTCGGTAAAGTAATATTTCAGCTTCCTGACTGCCGGAAGGTTGAGCAATCTGCATTGCATGGTCTGGGGACTGCTGCTGTCGTTGACCCCTGTGATAACGATAGTTCCGCTTGCCGTATCATGAAACGCTGAGATGGTCATATTCGTGAGGCTGGTGGAATTGTCAATCCTCTTGAACCCTGGCTTGACGAATTTAAAAAGCTGCTGGAGCACATAGTAGTGGGTCCGTCTCGTATAAACGTCAGGATGTTTGATGTCGTTGACTCCAAAAATACCCCACATGCTCCAGGTCAGAGTGCGGTGGGGGTGATGGTACTGGCTGTCGTAAGCCTCCCAGACCTGGATTCCAGTCACGCCCAGGTTCAGATGCTGAAGAATGAATTTATACGCAGGGCCAGCATAGTTATCGAAACCATAATCCGAGTTATAAGCTGCTTCATCGCAGTTCTTACAGACTGCGTTGATTTCCGTCATGATCACTTCCCTGTCAGGATAAGCGGAGTTCCTGACTGCAGTGACCATCTCCTCGCCTTTGCGCAAATGGTCTCCATATTCATGCTGGCCGAAGCGCAGGAGCTTTGACATCGTGGTTTTGTTCGCCAACATTGCCTGGAAGTTGCCGGCCCAACCATTGCAGTCGTCCGGTCCGATCAGGGTGACGTCGGAAATACCGTCCTGGATGAGATGGGTCGCGATGGCGCTGTATACGGTCCCAAACTGATTTGGGGTCATGGCCGCACCCTCGTTGCCGCCGCAAGTCGTTTCATTTACCGGCGACAACATGCTGAATTGAACCGGAGGGTTGAGCCGCTTTTTCGCGTAATAAACCATCGAGGCCATCATCTCCGCGTATTCTTCTTCTTTCCCCGGCGAAAGGGTCGTTCCACCCATCCAGGACGGAGCTGCGCCGTCCGGGCTGAGCGTAATGTCCGTGATGCCTTTGCTGTTCAAGTATCGTATGGTATTCCAAACACCCGTAAACCGGGGCGCGCTATAGACGGAATCGTAGTACTTCCAATTATACGAATGGGGATCGTCGTTGTCGTTCACCTGTTCCCAGTCGCAATCGTCAAACATGAGGCGAAAGCTCGTACATCCCACACCCGTGATGAGCTCATCAAGCACTTTCTTAACCGCTTCGGGGTTCACGTTCCAGGATTGAGGGTTGGCATTGACTCCCAACCCGTGAATGGTTTGAAAAGTCTTAGCGCCGTTGACTGTCGTATTTTGAGCGCCTGGAGCGCTTACCGATACCAGAAACACCCAGCACGAGACGAGCAGCAAGTTTTTCATGGCAGTTCCCCCATTGAATCTTACCATTCGGGATGGCTAAAATTCGCTTAAGCGCAAATAAAAGTTTACTCGCACAGGCTGAATGTGCGGGGAACAAAACAGAAGTCAGCCGCATCGTTTAAGAGGGGAACCGTGCACAGCAGGGCTCAGCTCCCCAGGCTTAGGGTGCCACGGCGGCGCCATGAAATCGGCCGCAACGACTTGGTAGAAGTGGTCGGCAAACGCGTCGAGAATGCGGTCGGGGGCGATTCTGGAGTTGCTGCTGGGCCGAAATTTCGGCAAAATGGTGGTGCGAGGGCAAGACAAGGTTGAGGGTTCCCGACTCTGATGATACCGCCGGACGAACAAAGGGATTTTGAAGACTTGGAGGCGAGCCAACTCTTCTGCCCGACCTGCAAGCGCGCCATGCCAGTGCGAAAGCGTCTCTTGCTGGTGCTGCTCGACAAGGAGATTTACAGCTATATCTGCACTGGGTGTGGCTCTATGGTGGGGAAGAAGGAGCAGCCGTGGCGGAGGCCTGCCCAATGGTCGAGAATCTGAAGGGCCGCGTGCGCAGTTTCTTCCGCGCTCAATACTGTTTGGTAACCGCCGCGATCGCCACTGGAATTATAAAGGCACGATCTCTTCTGTTGCGTCGGGACCTGGCTGCGGTTCGGCTAGACTTTGCAGGCGCAGCAGCCTCAAATGGATTCAGGGTTCAATTGAGGCGGATTCCACCAAACCGGCAACCCCAGGTCAGAGGCTAATACCCGGGCAGCATTGTAACCGCAGAGTCCGGTGATGTTGCCGCCCGGGTGGGTCGAGCCTCCACACAGATACAAGCCCTCGACGGGTGTCCTATAGCTACCTGCACCGGGGAAC
>JBEKLY010000068.1:0-27812 GCA_050010015.1 Terriglobia bacterium | reverse complement strand
AGGAGGACAACTGGGCGTCGGAAAGGCCGTCAAAAGCGCTGTTGACGGATCGGGCAGACCGGTTGACACACCGACCGCGGGTCAGCTGCCCAGCCTGGTTTCTTACTGTCTGAATCGCAGAAGTACCGGGTACTCCAAGGACTTGTTGTCCAGGTAGGCTCCCTTGCCGGGTCCGTGCAAGGCGAGTCTCAAATCTCGCATGGCTGCGCTGCCGAGCTTGCGAAACCTCCCCTGGCGTAAGGGCTTGCGAGAAAGTCACGATTTGGCGCGGTCGCTCGAGCCGGTGTATACTTTGCTTTGCCACCGCGGCCAACTTGGAACTGCTCGAATGGGGAGATTCATATGAAAAACTCTCGATACTCCTCCGTTGGAAAGTGGGGTTTGTTGGTTCTGGCTCTCCTGTGCGGACCTTGGCTAGCCCGCGCCCTAGGCCAGCAGGAAGCCCCGCAACTTGCCAAGCGATTGGTGGGCGATTACGGCTATTGGAGCCGGACGCAGACTCCCCCGTACAGCTCGGCCCAAATCCCCATGTCGAAGCTGACTCACATTAATCACGCTGGTGTGAGCTTCGATGCTAATGCCAATCTGGTGGTACCCGACGGGTTCCTGGAGCCGGCCCTGATCGAGAAAGCGCATGCGGCAGGGGTCAGGGTTCTGCTGCTTCTGGGGGGCAACTTTGGCGCGCTGGAAACCCAGCCCAGCCTGATCCAAACCCTGGTGAAGAAATTGCAAGTTTTTGAGGACGCTCATGGCTACGACGGCGTTGATATCGACTGGGAATACCCTAGCACCGCCCAGGACGCCAGCACCTTTCTCAGCCTGTTTGCCGCGCTTCGTGGGGCATTTCCCAGTCCCACTTTTGTTCTCTCCGCCGACGTGGCGCCGTGGGGCGGCAGCGGTTACAATTTCTCGAATGTCACCCCCTTGGTGGATTACTTCAACATCATGATGTACGACTGCGCCGGACCCTGGACCGATGATGCACAGCTCAATTCCGCGATCTTCCCCGACCCCTTCAATCCTGAACCCTACGAGTGCGAGCCGGGCGGATCGGTGAAGGAAGCGATCGATATTTACGTCAGCGACCTGGATATACCTCCCGCCCAACTCAATATGGGCACGCCATTTTACGGGTATTTGTACCAGAACGTCAGCGCTCTGTGGGGATCTTGCAAGAACTGTGGGAACACCGTAATCTCGGAGAATTACGGAACCTTCATCAAGCAACGGATCAACCAGAACGGCTGGCGGACGTCTTACGACACCTACTCGCTGGTCCCCTACATGCTGAGGACCGACGGCAAGCCGGGCTTCATTACCTACGACGATGCCTTCTCGACGTTTTACAGGGTAGCCTACTCAGTGTGGCGCAGGGGCCTGGGCGGGAGTTTCATGTGGTCGCTCGATGCAGATTATGACGGCGATTCACAGGACCTGCTCGGTGCGATGTATAACGCCAGCCTGCCCCAAACGAAGTGAGCCGCCGACCGTAGGGGCAACGCTGGTGGTTGCCCCGTAGGCGTTATCCTAATGGCTCAGCTTGCGCTACGTAGCACGCTCTGGCCGCTTCCCGAGGCCCGGAGGGCCGATAGAGAGTAGCCCATGGCGTAAGCCGTGGGATCGAGGAGTGGCCCCGGGTTGTATAAGCCCCGGAGGGGCGACAGGTCCCCCGGCGCTGTTTCTGTCGCCCCTCCGGGGCTGCGGATATGAACAACATACGGGTTCCCACGGCTTAGAACTTGTGAAAAAATCAGCCAGCCTGTCATCCTGAGTCCTTCGGTGTCATCCTGAGCGCAGCGAAGGATCTCGCTCTGCCGTTGGAACTGGCTGATGGCGAAGGAACTCAAAGCGAGATTCTTCGCTGCGCTCAGAATGACAGCGCGTGCATATTTTTGCCTTTCGCCGATTTTTTCACAGGTTCTTACGCCGTGGGCTACTTTCTGGCGCCGCTCCGCGGCTCTCGTAGCCCTCGCTCCCTTAGGTTAGAGCTTATGTGTGGTTGCTCTCCGGCCGGTCGCCACAAGGGCCGCTCCTAAAGCTTGCGCATTCCCCGTTCCTCCTCGATCACTATGAACTGATCGGCATCGATGCCCTTCACCCGGTCCACCAGCCCGCTCGGCCAGCGCACTTCAATCTGGTCGGCTCTTTTCGCCTGCCCCAGGCCAAAGTGCTGCCGGAGATCGCTCTGAGAAATATAGCTCGAGGCGCTGAGCACTTCGCGCACCTGGCGACGCTCGCCGGTGGTGACTGTGACGCGGGCGCCGATGGCGGACCGGTTCGAGCGTGTGCCTGCGAGCTTAATCGTGAGCCAGTGATTATTGCTGTGGTTCTGGTTGAGCAAAAGAGAGGGCGGCTCGCTCATGTTGAGAATCAGCACATCGATGTTGCCGTCATTGTTGAAGTCGCCGAAGGCGCATCCGCGGCTGGAGTGCGGCTCGAGCACGGGCGCGCCGGACAGGTCCGACACCTCTTCAAATGACCCATTGCCCAGATTGCGATACACCACTCGAGGTGTTTTGAACTTGTACTCCGGGTTGACCTTCTCGACTTCCGGGTAGACCGTGCCGGTGACGTGGAAGATATCCAACCAGCCGTCGTTGTCGAAGTCCGCAAAATCCACGCCCCAGCAGACGTATTTCGTGTTCACCGCGAGGCCGGCCGCGGAAGTGACGTCGTCGAAAAACTCGCCCTTGGAATTGCGGTAAAGGATGGGCGTGTCGCTGCTGAAGTGGGGAAGGAACAGATCCAGAAAGCCGTCGCCGTCATAGTCGCCGACTCCGACCCCCATATTCGCTTCTTCTTGCCCGTCGCCGCTCACGGCGCATCCGGCCTCCATCCCGACTTCCGTAAACGTGCCGTCGTGATTGTTCCGGTAAAGGAGATTTGGGGTCGAGTCGCAGGCGACGAACAGATCGGGCCAGCCGTCGTTGTTGTAGTCAAAAGCCACAGCCGTAAGGCCGTAACGGGTGCCGGCCTTCAGGATGCCCGCCTTGGCGCTCACGTCCGTGAACGTTCCGTTGCCGTTGTTGTGATAAAGCGTGCAGGTCTCTTGCTGGAGTCCCAAGGGTCCGCAATTGACGGGGACGTCCAGATACTTGCAATAACGGCTTGAACCGCCAACCGGCGTCTTAGCCAAGTCCATGTCAATGTAACGGCTGACGAAGAGGTCCAGGAAACCGTCGCGGTCGTAATCCACGAAAGTGCAGCCGCTGCCAAAGCGAGTCCCGGACTCTACGAGACCGGCCTTATCGGTGACATCCGTGAACGTTCCATCACCGTTGTTGTGGTAGAGAACGTTCTTGCCGTAATAGGTGAGGAACAGGTCATCGTGGCCGTCGTTGTCGTAGTCGCCGACCGAGACTCCGTAGCACCATCCCGTCCGCGTGAGACCCGCTTTTGCGGTAACGTCGGTGAAGGTGCCGTCGCGGTTATTGTGATAGAGGCGGTTGGTAGGCTCGTGGCCGGCGGGAAAACCTTCCAGACGAGTACCGCTCGGCACGAAGATATCCAGCCAGCCGTCGTGGTCGTAGTCGTAAAAGGCGATGCCCGGTCCGTTCGCTTCCACGATGTAGCGCTTGACGTACTCCTCGCCGTAAACCGTCGGAACCGTTAACCCCGCCCGCGGCGCAACGTCCGCGAACGTGACCGGCCAGGGCCTGCCTGAGAATTTGGGACGTGGCGCAGGCCGGACGCCTCGCGACGCCATCCCCTGGCCGCGCAGGTGTGCCGCAGTCGAAGCAATCAACCCCGCCGCGCCGGCGGATTGTAAAAAGACCCTGCGTGTAAGACGCATCTGAGTTTTTGGTTTCGTCTGAAGTGGGACAGGCACTCTTGCCTGTCGCCAAGCCGTTGCAATGCTCATGCTCGCACAGGCAGGAGTGCCTGTGCTACTCCGACATTACTCTGGCGGCGCGTCGGTCTGGGGCTGGGCGATATTCCCGAGAATGCCGGTGCGGATGCGCTGGCTGGTGCGTCGAATGTCGTCATGAATTTCGCGGTACGCGGCAAGCTCTTTCGCCGCTTCCTGCCCACGCCCAAGACGCCGGTAAGCGAAGGATAGCTGGTAGTGTGCGTTGGCATTGGCAGGCTCGAGCTTCACCGCCCGTTCCAGCGGCGCCACGGCCTCCTCAGGCCTCCCCGCAGAGACCAGCGACTTTCCCAGGCCGATGAGTGCATCCGCAAGCTGGGGGTCGATGCTTAAAGCGCGGTTGAAATGCTCGATGGCATCATTCCACTGCCGGGCCTGCCGAGCCATTTCGCCCAGTTCATATTCGGCGCCTGCGTGGCGCGGATGAAGTTTCAGCTCCGCTTCAAACTCCTGCCGCGCCGCGTCCAGTGTATTGGGTCCGCGCTCGCCCGCCAATAGGAGCTCTCCAAGCTGGTAATGAATTCCGCCCAAGGTCGGATTGAGCGCCAACACCTTGCGGTATTCTTCGGCGGCCTCAGTAAGTTTTCCCTGGATGGCCAGGACCTCCGCGTTGAGTTGATGTGCCTGGTAAGACTCAGGGGCGACCGTGAGAAGCCGCTCGGAAGCTTCGGTCGAGAGGTCGGAGTAAACATGGCTGCTCACGTAGAGCAGGTCCGGGTCATCGGGAAAGTCGCGGCTCAACTGCCGAACCAAGTTGACGGCCCGGCTCGCATCGCTCGCAAACATGGCGCAGCGCAGAGCTTGTGTACCCATCGCTCGCTTCATTTGGGTGTCCGGGGCGCGGGCATAGTCCTTTTCAAGGTAGGGAATGGCCTCTTTGCAACGGTCAGTCTGCGCCAGGCTCAGGCCGAGGAAGAAATGAGCATTGAGGAGTGCCGGCTTCAGCTTCAGCGCCTCGCGGGCTTGCTCCGCAGCGTCTTCGAAGCGCCCTACCGAGTAGTAAGCGCTGGCCAAATTGGCATGAATCTCGCCGATCTTGGGTGCGACCCTCTCGAGCTTCTGAAGATCATCGATCGCTTTCGGGTAGTCGTGTGCGCGCAGCGCCCCCTCAGCTTCGGCGGCGATTCGAGCGTTGTCCTCCTCTCCGGCCGACGATACCTGAGCGCGCCCTTGGTCGCGCACGAGTGCCGAGGCCATAACAAGGCAGAGGACGGATCCGACCAATCCGGATCGACTCGAAGAGGCGCCCTCCACAGTCTTATGCCGCGGCCTAAGGCTTGCCAACATCGCTCCTCCGCTTCTCAGTATAGAATCCAAAAGCGAAACCCGCTGGTCTTCTTTGCGAGCTTTGCGCACTTTGCGTTTTTGCGTGAAACCGTTTCTTTCGGCAGCAAATCGTCTCGCATCACCATTCATGCTGCCCTGACCGCACGTCAAGCCAACGCAGGCCGGAGAGTCGCGCTGAGGCTCGTCAGGGCCACCGTTGCCGGTTCGAGTCCCGGGGAAGAAGCTTCCAGACGAATTTCGCCGGGCTGCTTTTGAGACTGCACAATGACCATGCAAAGCCCATTGAATGCCCGGCGTTTGTTGGCCTTATCCGGCTCATGGCTGCTCGGGTCTCCGTTCCCCACCCCGATGATTTTTCCGTTGCCCGACAGCTGAAACACGATATCGTTGCCGGCAACTGGAACCAGGCGGCCCTGGCTATCCAGCACCTGCACCTCGACCAGTGAAACGTCTTCGCCATCCGCCTTGATCTCGTGCCGGTCCGGCCGCAGCAGAATCTTCGCAGGCCCGCCGGTGGTTTCGCGCTTATCGACTAACACTTGCCGGCCGCCTTTGTAGCCCCGGGCCTCAATCACGCCGGGCTTGTAGGGGACCTTCCACTCCACGTGCGAATTGCGCGCCACTTCCTTCGCCCCGAGGCTCTTGCCGTTCAAGAACAATTCGACTTTCTCGAGATTGCTGTGGCACCAGACGTCGATTTCCTGGCCCTCTTTGCCGGGCCAATTCCAGTGCGGGAACAGGTGCAGAACCGGCTTGTCGCTCCACCACGCCTGATAGTAATAAAAGTTGTCCTTGGGGAAACCACAGGTATCCAGGATGCCAAAATGGGAGTTGATGCAGGGCCACTCATAAGGCGTGGGCTCGCCCCGATAGTCGAAGCCGGTCCAGACGAACCCGCCCGACAAGAAACGCCGCTCGGCGTAGATCTTCCACCACACCTCTGCCGTTTCCGCCCACTCGGGATGGTTCACATCATAGGCGCTGACGTAACCTTGCTCTTTGTCGTTGACATAGATTCCACGCGTCGATACGGTGCTCCCGGTTTCAGTGCCGATCGTAGGCTGCTTCGGAAACCGCTGATGGAAATCGTCAATTTCCTTGCCATGGTGGTAATTGAAACCCTGGACGTCCACGACTCCCGAGACGCCTTCGCCCCACCCGTCGTCCATGGCGGTAGTGACGGGGCGGCTCGGGTCGAGCCGGCGGGCGAGGCGCTTCATCGAGCTGACAATGCGCGCTCCACGGCCGCTGCCCTGCAACGGTTCTTCGTTAGCGAGCGACCAGATGATCACGCTCGGGTGGTTGCGGTCGCGGCGGATCATTCGCTCCAAATCGCCGATGGCTTCAGGATCCGATGACATTCGCCGGGTCTCGTCCATCACCAGCATCCCGAGCTGATCGCAAGCGTCCAGCAGTTCCGGCGTGGGCGGATTGTGCGAAGTCCTGTAGCCGTTCACACCCATCTCTTTCAGCTTCTCGATGCGGTAGTACTGAATGCGATCCGGCAGAGCGGAACCCACGCCGGCGTGGTCTTGATGGTTGCACATTCCCTTAATTTTGACCGGCTTGCCGTTCAGGAAGAATCCTTCGTCAGGGTCGAATTTGATAGTGCGGATACCGAAAGTGGTAGCGTACTGGTCCGTGGTTTTACCGCTATTTGCATCCTGCACAGTCGTCACCGCACGGTACAGATTCGGCTCCTCCGGGGACCACAACAACGGATGGGGAATCCCAGTCTGAGCCACCAGAGTCAAGGTGGTCCAAGGATCGGCGCGCATCGACTGCGTCTCCGCAGTTGCCACGGCGGTGCCATTCTTGTCCAAGAGGCGCGTGACCACGTTGAAGGTCCTCACGTCCGCACTCTGGTTTTCAACCTCGGCGCCGATCGTGACCGCTGCCGTTTCGCCTTGCACTTCCGGCCGCACGTAAATTCCCCCGTGCGCGACATGGAGGGGATCGGTCTTGGTCAGCCACACGTGACGGTAGATGCCCGCCCCTTCGTAGAACCATCCCTCGCCCTGCGTCGCGTCGACGCGGACGATTAAGATATTCTTGGCGCCGTAATTGAGGAAGTCCGTCACGTCGTAACTGAACGGCGCGTAGCCGCTCATGTTCCGCCCGATGAACTGGCCGTTCAGGATCACCGTGCAGTCCCGGAAGACTCCGTCGAACTCGATGTGCAGCCGTTTCCCGAGATCGCCGGCAGGAATCTCGAACACCCGCCGGTACCACCCGATGCTGGTCGCCGGGTAATTCCTGTCCAGCGGTTTGAAGCCATGGTTGACTAATCCGGGGTCGTTCTGGAAATCTAACTCCACCGCCCAGTCGTGCGGAAGATCGACTGCGCGCCATTTGCTATCGTCAAACTTGTCTTGCAGGGACTCGACAAGATCCCCGGTTTTCGAAAACATACCATCGCCGTCGAAGCCGAAGTCTTGCGCTGGGTCGCTGGCGTGGCCCAGGTGGAACCTCCATCCAAAATCCATCAGCAGCCGTTCGCGCGGGCTGGTGTCTTCCGGAGGCGGGAGCGCCGGACTCGGGCTCGTGACCGCCGCGACCTTACCCGGAATAGCCGCAGCCGCGGATGTGATTCCCGCCGAAACCACCACACCACTCTTCAATACCTCACGCCTTGTCCATTTGCGCATCGCTCCACCCCCAACGTGCACGTAGCGCGGACCTTCAGGTCAGCACCTCACTACAGCGCCGAGTATTATACGCTCTGTTAACGAAAAACTGGCCGATCAGAATCAGGGGCGAACGCCCTCTCCCTTGGGGAGAGGGTGTCCTGCCGCCGGCGCCGTCATCAGCCGGAGCGGGACGGGTGAGGGGTCCCTTGCGCAGCCGTGCGAATCACCCCGTCCTTCAGCTTGTATGTCGTGCATCAGTGAGCTAACCACTCGTACTCCGCAACTCCATTCAGTGTAGGTGCAACTCTGCTTCAAGCTTTCTGCCGCGCCATCCGTCACCACCCAAGGTTGCCCTTGGTGGTACGGAAGCAACCCCTCACCCGTCCGGCGACGGCTGAAGAAACCGCCCTCGCCGGACACCCTCTCCCCACGGGAGACGGCTGTGTCTCTATTGGCGCTGGCGGCACGAACGATCACTTAGAAATGCACCTCGACCTCCATCGGTTCTTTCCGCAGCGGCAGCCGGATGCGCCCCTGCTGCGCATTGAAATCCTGCCACGACCGGCCGTCAATCTCAACGGACTTCAGCGGCTGCGCCTCGGGCGTTCGCACCACTAGCCACGCAGTTTTGTACGGGTTCCGGGTTGGCAGTTGGACCCGGGCGCTGACGCCGTTCGCCTTCCCTTCCATGCGGTAACTCACCGGGCCGAAGTAGCTCGAGAGATTTCGCACTTCGATTTTCTGACCGGGAGCCAGCCATCGCCTCGGCGCGCCTGCCGCCAGCCAGAGCGCGTCCGAGTCCTCACGCACCAGCAAGTCCCTGAGGCGATTCACGAATTTCGCCTCGTCAGGAACCTTGTAAAACGGGCCGCTCGGGGACTGCCACTGGCGGAATTCTTCGGTGAATACATTTACACTCGGGTAATAACAGGCAACAAAATCGTTATAAAGGTTACGGATGGCAGCGGGAATCTCATTGCGCCGCAGATAAACCAGAATGGGGTTCTGCAAGTTGGCTTGAAACACCATGCCGCCCCGGCTGAACCAGTACTTGTCATCCACCCAGCCGTGCACGAACAGACCGAGCGAGGTTGACATGGTCGCGTTGTCCTCCCAGTCGTCCAGAACCGCGTTCGCAAAAGGCCCGTCCGGCGGAACGATGCCCATAGAGATCAGAATCATCGCTCCATACAACACCTCGCGCGTAGCGGAAAGCCGGTAAGTCGGCAAAACTTTCTGGGGATAGCGCGAATAATACGCCACGCGTACGGGCCCGAAAAGCCGGATTCGTTGATAGGGGCGCGTAGGTGCATAGGGGACATAGGTGTTATCGCGCAGCCGCACCACCGGGGAAATCCCGGAGGCACGCGTCACCGCGGCGCGCAGGTCCCGCGCGTAGGAGGCGGCCTCTTCAACGTAATGGGACGCGGCGGGATCGCCAATTTCGGCCAGCGCCTCACCCAGGCGCGTTGCGCCCGCCGACGCGAAGGCGTTTACGGAAAACCAGTGTCCCCAGTCGTCGTTGTCTTCCAGGTGTCCGGCGGGAAGCAGCCCGTACTCGGAGACGGGTTCGCCACGATCCATGAGCTTGGTGTACGCTCGCTCTTCGAATACCCAGTCGGCCGCCCGCTTCATGCTGGAGGCGACGCGGCGCAGCCACTCTTTGTCGCGGGTGAAGAAGTAGTGTTCGCCGAGCGCCCAAAGCACCACGCCGTGGTCGAGATTGTACTCGGAAGCCGTGTAGTCGTGGTCCTTATCGACCCGCGCGCCGTGGTAGACAGCACTCTGGTCTCCTGGAAATGTGCCCGCAAAGGGTTTCGATCCCTGCAGGCGGACAAACGTTTCAAGGTACTCCGCAGCAAGGGCGTGGTTCCCCAACGCGTCCAGCATCACGCACTGAAAAGCCGCTTCGTTGTCATAAACCAGGTAGCCATAACTCGCCGCCGGCACCATATAAAGGCCGCTCTTTGGATCCTTCGTGGCACTGATGCGAACATGCGGAATGACGGACCGGGCGAAATCCATGAAGTGCTTTTCCGGCACGCTGAAGGGAACCGAGTTCGCCGTGGCCGCGCGCCAATAATCCAACACCCTGGCTCGTTCTGGCTCGTACTCTAAACTCGCCAGGCGAGCGCGCTCCTCGGCTGAGAGCCGGGGAATAAACGGCAAAGCGAGAAAGACGGTTTGGGCCTCGCCCGGACTGAGAGGAATCTCCACGTGAATCCCCTGCGACGTCTTTGCTCCCTCGTTAATACTCTCGAGAGTCGCCTTCGCCGAATCCGGCAAGCGAACGCGCGCCCGGAGCAGGGCGCTGCCCGCCGCCAGCAATTCTCCGTTGTGAAAAGAAAGTTCCTCAGCCGGATCGAGCGCCAGCCACAAGTGAGAAGCGGTTGCTGTGCCGCCCGGGTTCTCCACTTTGATCTTCAGCATCAGGACTGCGGGCGTCTGTTCGCTGCGTTGCGGATCATCCGGCCCCAGCGGCCCCGAGAGCAGCGTGGCAAAACCCTCCTCGGTGTAGTTCAACCTGTCTTTTGTCCATCGCGCCGTAGCTAAAGGCAGGTAATTCTCCAGCACGGAAAGTGTGGAATCCTTGGCGGCCGGGCGAAAGTCAGGCGTCGCGCCCGTGCCGATGCGCCAGGATATGCGGTCGCCGTTCCACTCCAGGCGCTTCAATTCCTTCCCCATGGCTTTCGTCTCTGACTTGCTGATGGCAATGTTGCCCCCCCACTCTAAGGCAAACTTCTGCCAACTCGCGTCAGCCGCCAAAGGCAGATACAGCCGGCCTCCCTGCCGCTCGACCGGATCGAGGGCGGGAATCTCTTTCGAAGCTCTCTCGTAAGTCTGCTCGGGTTCAACTGCTAGCTTTTCTCGAATCTTCTCGCCGCGCTTCACCACCGAGGCCGAAAACTCGCGCAGATCGGAAGCAACCGTGACGTACGCATGAAAGTCCGGGATATACACCGGCCCCTTCTCCACATCCGGCACGGCGAAGGAGAACGTCCGCTCAGCCGCGTCCACGGTCACGATTGTCGTTTCGTTCGATCCGGGAAGGTCCGGCGCCGCCGCCACCAGGCTCACCAAAAGGCCCTTCGCCGGCCGGTTTGTCGTGATGTGGAAATGGTCTCCCGTCGCCGTATCGCTGCCGGCTCCGTTCCACACTCGGACCGTCTCGAGCCGACCATTGTAAATCCGCACTTTCCCGTCCCAGGCGCGCTCTGCCGTTTCTCCTACCCCTAATTGGAGTCGCAACTCCACGGACTTCTCTTGTGAGCCACTGAAGACCTCCACGTTTTCCAATTGAGGATTCGAGTCAAATACCAGCCGCACCTTGAGCGTGCGCCGGTAGGTCAAGCCAGGCAGGTTGCCGGACTTGGGGTTTTCGGCTGCGGAAAGCGGCAGAAAGGTGTAGCTGCAAATTCCTTGTCGGCAGTCCGTTTTCGTTCGAGCCTTCAACCACTGCCCCTGCCAGGGATCGTCAACAGGGTCTTCGATGGTAGGCATCTCTGGAGGGGGATAAGGCCAGTTGCGGAACCAGTACTCGACCGTGGCAGGCTGCGCTTCCTGGCCGGCGCGGAATTGCAGGCGCAGCTCCTTAATATCGCGCTCCTCTGCCCATTGCAGGCCGTAGATGTAGCGGCCATCCACCGACTTCTCCGCCTCAACTCCCGCCTGCTGCGCTTCCGTGTAGTCGAACTCGAGCGGCGCCGTGTGCCGATCCGCCACGCAGCAGCGTTTCGCGAAAGGTGCAATGTCGAACTCGGTTGCAGCAGCGCCAGCGCTCGTCCCGAGACTCGTGACCACCCAGTACGCGGCCAGCAGCCTAGCACGCTTCATGGCATTCTCCTGCGCATCGAAGTCTTCCTTTTGCGGCACGCTTATTTTACATGGGTTTCAGATCTGGAATACGAAATCGCGGCTGATGTCTCGCGTAACTTTTTACAATCGACACGCGCCCACCACCCCTGACCCCTCCTCTGAGAGGAGGGGAATCGCTCGGCTTGCTCCCCTCCTTGCTAAGGAGGGGGTAGGGGGGTGGTTGCTGTAAAGACTTACCTGGGACAGCACACTAGGTCCGCGCGGGGAGGCCGACGGTCTGCAGCACAAGGTCGGCGAGAGCCCGGATAAATGTGGGTGAGTCATTCAAGCCGCGCGTCACATGAAACTGCTGGATCGACAGACGCTCGGCGAGTTCGCGGGCTTCGATATTGATCTCGTACAGGGTTTCGACGTGATCCGAGACGAAGGAAACCGGCACCACGAGAACGCGCTCGCTTCGAGTTGAGGCAAGGCTTTGAAGAGCCTCGTGAAGGGAGGGCCCCAGCCACCGCCCCGGACCGGAGCGGCTCTGGTAGCAGATGCTGTGCGGGTTCGGCCACGCGCCCCGTTCCCTGACCAGGCCCACTGTGGCTTCAATCTGGGCTTGGTAGGGATCGCCGGCCTTGATGATGCTCTCTGGCACTCCGTGGGCGCTGAAAAGCAAATGCACGTCGGGAGGGAAACGTAAGGCAGAGCCATTCGTTTTACGAAACTCCGCCAGACCTTCGTTGACGCGCTCAACGAGGGCCTGAATGTAAATGGGATGGGCGTGATAATCGCGCACGGTCCTGACATCAACAGGATGGTGGGGTGGGAATTTGCGCTCCCACTCATTCAGGCTGCTGCCCGTAGTGACCACGGAGTATTGAGGGTACAACGGCAGAAGCACAAGCGTCCGGATTTGGTAGTCCAGGACTTGGCGAACAGCCTCTTCAGTGAGCGGATGCCAGTAGCGCATGGCGACGAGGACGCGCGCCTCAAGAGAATTGCGCAACTCGCTCTCGAGCCGGCTTGCCTGAAGTTCTGTCAGTTCCCGGATGGGAGACTTGCCGCCGATCTGTGAATAGTGATCCTGGACTCGCCGGGCCCGCCGCGACGACACCAGCCGTGCGAGCGGCTCGCGCGCCAGGCGGGCAAACGGGAAGTCAATGATGTCCGGATCGCAAAAGAGGTTATAGAGAAAAGGCTCAACGGCCTCAAGTGAGTCCGGCCCGCCCAATTGGAATAGTACTACGCCTACCTTGTTGACCTTAACTGGATTCACTCTGTGCCTTCGCTTAATTATCCTACACCGTTCGGAGTAACTGCAAGTAAGCAGAAGGTGCCACCGAAGATGTAGGCTGGCGCCGGTTCAGTCGGTGGTAAACTAAGCCGCGGATATTGTGGGGGAAGGGTGACAGTACCGTTTCTCCCTCATAACAGCAACCGAACATGGACAAGAGGAATGTCATCCTCATAAACGCGCGGCCAGGGGATCAATAGAACATGCCGGATCCGATCATACGCGCGGAACATCTTTCCCGTTCCTTTGGAGCGATCAAAGCGGTCGATGATCTTACGCTGGAAGTGCCTGCGGGCGTTGTATTCGGCTTCCTTGGACCTAACGGCGCAGGAAAAACGACAACCATTCACCTTTTGCTAGGGTTGATACAGCCCACCCAGGGTCAGGCGTGGGTCATGGGCCTCGACATACGCAAGCGCACGGAAGAAATTCGTACTCACAGCGGGGCCTTGCTCGAGTTTTCGGGACTTTACGAACGCATGAGTGCCGAGGACAACCTCGACTTATACGGCCGCATTTACAAAATGCCAACCGCCGAGCGGCGCACGCGCACCCGAGAGCTGCTCGAACCCTTGGATCTCTGGGAGCGCAGGAAGGATCGGGTAGGCACGTGGAGCCGGGGCATGAAACAAAAACTAGCCGTGGCCCGCGCCCTTTTCCACCGTCCGCCATTGGTCTTCCTCGACGAACCCACAGCGGGATTCGATCCGGTAGCGGCGGCTGCGGTTCGGAAGGATTTAGCCAGCCTGGTCGCGCACGAAGGCGTGACGGTCTTCCTCAATACGCATAACTTAACGGAAGCCGAGCAACTCTGCGCCCAGGTGGGGGTGATCCGGGCTGGGAAACTTCTTGCCATGGGCAGTCCTGACTCCTTGCGCATGGGGGACAAATCTCCCAGAGTGAAAATCACGGGGCGGGGATTTGATGAACGGATGGTGGCCCTGCTGCGGCAGAGGCCGGAGGTCGCGCGGGTGGATCACCTTCCAGATCGCCTGGAAATCGAACTTCTCGACGAAAAAAGTCGAAACGGACCGCTAGTCAGTTTGATCGTGCAAAACGGCGGCGAGGTGGAGGAGATCAGCAGAGAAGGAACTAGTTTCGAAGAACTGTTTCTGACTTTGATGAGGGAAGAGAAGCCATGAACGATTTTTGGACCATTGTTTGGAAAGAAACGAAAGACTCGACTTTTTCTGGACGCCGAAGCGAACTTATCGTTCCCCTGGTGGTGGTGGCCATCATGGGAATCGTCATTCCCTGGCAGATCGGGCACCTCTGGCTCTCGCTTTCCCCAGCCATGATCACTATCGTTTGCTACATTCCCTTCCACTTAACCACGAGCTACATCTGCGACGCTGTTGCGGGCGAGCGCGAACGCCACACGCTGGAAACCTTGCTTGCCAGCCGCGTCTCGGACCGGGCCATCCTATGGGGAAAAATAACTGTGAGTGTCGCCTATGCGTGGGGGTTGGCCCTGATCGGCCTGATGCTTGGGTTGGTGGTGTCTAATCGATTGTCGGGACAGGGCCATTGGGAGTTTTATCATCCCATCGGTATCTTCCTCGAGACGCTCGTCCTGAGCCTCGCGGCCAGCCTGCTTTCCGCTAATGCAGGAGTATTGATTTCGTTGCGAGCGGCGACTCTCCGGCAGGCTCAGCAAACGATGGCCGTCGGCACGCTGATCCTGCTGATAGCCACTGTTCTGATCCTCAAATCTGTCCCGTCCGGCGAGCTCGAGAGGTTGACTGAGTCTCAGCTCATTCTGTTCTTTATCGGCGGATTTACGGTGACGAATCTAATACTGATGGGGATCTTATCAGCCAGCTTCCAGCGTTCGCGCTTGATTTGAGTCCGGGAAATGGTGTCAGGAATCTGACAGCAAAAAGGCCGAATAAAGCTTGCTCTGACTTAATGTCATCGTGTACGCTTTAATCAATGGGAGAAGGGCGTGGTGAAAAAAAGGGGTTGGCCCTGCTGAAGGGTTTGCTGCAACACTCTCCGTTTGTCCTGAAGAACTTCAAACACTATTTCCAGAACCTTTACCGGCGCGAGGTTCGGCGCACCAACGTGGTGGCGCCCTACGCGGCGATTCTTTACGTCACGCACAAGTGCAATCTGGCCTGCACCTACTGCACGCAGAAGGAGCCGGACGTCTTCAGCCAGGAACTGCCCACCGCCGAAACCATCAAGCTGCTGCGAATCGCGCGCAAAGAAACCGACTCAATTCTGTTTACAGGCGGGGAGCCGACGCTGCGCAACGATATCGAGGAACTGGCGCGCGCCGCGCGGCACGACTTGAAATACCGCTCTGTGCTGCTGATTACCAACGGCACGCTGCTGCACAAGCGGCAGGGTTTGTTTGACTCCCTGCACAGCCTGGTGGTCAGCCTGGACTCGCTCGAAGCGGATTCGTCGAAGCCCATGTCGAAGCCCGCGGTTCTTGCGCGGGTGCTCGAAAACCTGCAACTGGCCAAGTCGCGTTTTCGGAAGCCCTCGGACATCACCATCAGCACAGTGATCGAAGAATGGAACATTGCCGACATCGAGCGCATTATGGACTTCTGCGGCGAGCAGGGATTTGTCTTCGCCACGCAGACGGCGCTGAACGAAAAACTGCCCAACCTGCGTTTGCGGCAGAACCCGAGCTACCAGGCGCTGGTTGATAAGATCGTCGAGCGGCGCCGAGACCGCGCGCAGCCCATAAACGGCACGCCCAGGCTGATTCGCACCCTGCTCGAGTTCGGCGATTTCCAGTGTTTTCCTACCATGTTCCCGCGCATTTACCCCAACGGCGATGTCTTCTACCCCTGCGAGCCGCTCAAAAAGATCGGAGGCAACCTGCTGCGCGAGGGATCGTTCACGAAGGTCTTCGCGCGCGGCCGGAAACTCTACGGCGACATCCCCGATTGCCACGGCATCTGCCATCTCTTCGGAAACGTGCTCTCGTCCTACTACGCGAAGGATTTCTGGGGACTGGCGGGGGACACCTTACGGTAGGTTTCAGGTGCCGGGTGCTAGGTGTCAGGCGGAATAAGGTTAAAGGGTAAGGTTTAAAGGGTAAAGGCTGAAAGCTGAAGTCACGGCAACGTTATTTCTTCATCGCGCGATCCTGAGCCTTCATCCTTTACCCTTTAGCCTTATTCCTGTCCCCTATTCCCTAAGTATTGGCAACTCCTTCCGCAACAGGTTTCGCAGCGTGTTTTCGGCGACGCGTGCCAGGTGTTCAGCGAAGACGCCGTCGTAGCGGAAGCGCGCGGTGCGCATCTCAATTGATTCCCAGGTAATCTCGAGGTCCCAGGTTTGCACTTCCGCCTCGGGCTCGCGGGGGGCAGTGACGGGGCGCGCCTCGAGTTCGCGCACCCGGATCACCGGAATCTCCTCGAGAGTGTGCTCGCGCTCGTCGACCACAAACAGCCGATCGGGATTCACGAAAATACTGACGAGTCGAGAAGGGCGATCAGCTCCGTGGGGGATGAACGCCCCGCCATTCAGGACCACGAGGGCGTCGAACTCGCGGGCCTGAGCGTCGACTGATTTCGCTTGCGGCTTGGCGCGCACCAGCAGACCGAAAGCCATCAGCGCGATGCCGAGAACCAAATCCGCGAGCCCGCCGTTGGCGTGCTTATATCGCCAGCCCAGCAAGCACCCCAGCGCCGCCGCCAGGAGCCGGACCGCCGACCATTCCCAGATTTTCCGGCGCAGCGCCCTGATTTTGGGAATTATGAGGATCGCGGTGAAGAGCACGGAGAGCGCGGCTCTTTTTAGCGCCAGCCGGAACCGGACGCTGGTGGGAACGACGGCCTGGGTTGTGGTTTTGTCAACCATGTTGTACGTGCGTGCCCTGCAAGGGCACAAGTTAGTAGCCGGGGGCAGCGCCCCCGGTACGCCTTAATGAATCCCCTTCGGGGATAGCGAACACATCGATCGCCCCTGTGTCCCGTGAAAGCTACCGGAGACGCTCGGCCTCGGGCGAGGCGGTGGTCGCCCAGCGCTCACCAGTAGTTACACGCGTTGGCGGTTCTTGTTCAAGTACTCGACCACCTGCTGCGGGCTGGTCACCAGTGTCACGATTTCCATTGCCGGCGACTTCCAATGCGGGCAGGCGGAATTGAGCTGTCCCTCCTGCTCAAGGCAGGCGATCACCGGCTGCCAGTAGGGCGACATCACCAGCAGGGGTTTGCTTCCGCCCACGGTCTTAGAGAGGCTGGCCTTGTTCATCATCTCCCAAACCAACGCTAATTCCGCCAAGGTGCCTGTCCCGCCCGGAAGCACAACATAAGCATCGCCGCGCTCGATCAACGTCATGATGCGCTCGGGGAAAGATTTCGTGCGCACCTCCTCGACGATCCAGGGATTCTCCTTGCTGGTCCAGATCTCGCAAGTCACGCCGATGGTGTGCCCGCCCGCTTCGCGAGCCCCCCGCGCCGAGGCTTCCATCAATCCCCGGTATCCGCCATTGCAGACGGCAAACCCTGCTTCAGCCAAGAGTTTCCCCAGCAGCCGAGCTTCTGCATAAGTCTGGCTGGCTTCGCCAGGCAGTGAACTTCCAAAGACGGTTACGACCTTCATTGGCTTAGCCACAGATTAACGCACATCAGGGCGGTGTAGCACTGACCATCAGGTCGGCGTGTGTTCACCTAAGAAAGTGAAACGCCAGACGGTCTGTCACCCTGAGCGCAGCGAAGGGTCTCTGCAGTTATTCTCTGAGTCAAACTGCGGGGATGCTTCGCTTCGCTCAGTATGACAGCATACTCCTGGCGTGTTTTGCCTGTCTGCGTAACGTAACACTAGTTTCCGCCCCGCCGGGAGCCCGGGATCAACGCCTTGCCCCGAGAGAACCAATCATAAACGGTCGTTGCGATTTGGTCGAGTGTGGCTTCGGCTTGCGCGTCCTCGAGGGGGTGGCTATTTCCAATGATGGAGAAGGCAAGGCGTTTGCCGGAGGGCAGGTCCATATAGCCGGAAAGCGCGTTCACTCCCTCGAGAGTCCCGGTTTTAGCGTGGATTCTGCCCTTCAGGCGTGTTCCCTTGAAGCGATCCGCCAAAGTTCCGTTCACCCCGGCCACCGGCAGGCTATCAAGGAAGTCGTCAAAGGACGGTCCGCCTGCCATGTGAACCAGCAGTTTGACGACGGTTTCCGGCGTCACCAGATCATCTCGCGAGAGGCCAGAGCCGTCTGCGAATACTGTCTCGCCCGGTTTGGCGCCGACTTGCTGTACAAAATCATTTAGCACATGCAGGCCGTCGTCGAGGCTGCCACCTTGCTTCACTTGGCGCCCGAGCGTGCGCAAAAGCAGCTCCGCATAGAGATTCCGGCTGTCCTTGTTGGTCAGCTTCACGATTTCCCGCAGGGGTTGGGAGTCATGCTCGGCCAAGACCACGCGTGGCGGGGCTTGCGTAGCGGTGCGGCGGGCCAAAGCTGCCTCAAGCTGTGTGACCTGCCGAACCTCGACTCCACCTTTAACCATCGTTCCGGAATCTCCGAGGGCCTTGCGGAAGAGTTCGCCCACGAGCTCCGCCGGATGAGCGATGGCCACGTGCTCGTCAGCCTCGCCCGAGCCCAAAGGGATTTGGCCCCAAACGTCCAGGCGTGTGGAATCGAGAGCGCGTTCGACGAACAAGTGGCTCTCGCTTCCTGATGCGGCAGTTCCGAGACCGTTGTTGATCTGGTAATAGTCCGGCAGCGGGTCGAGAGAAACCTGGGCAGGGTCGCCGAGCTTCAAGCCCGGCTTGATTCTAAGCACCAGAGCATCCGAATTGAATGCCAGAGCCGACACCGTCGCCCCGTAACCCCACTCGAGATCCTCGGCAGTCCAGCCGTGGGTGTAGGGCTCGAAATCGAAATAACTTTCGTCGGCCAGCAAGGGGCCCGTGACCTCGATCACGCCATGCGCTCTTACCTGCGCCGCCATATCCTCGAGAGCCGTGCAGGTGTGATTTCCAGCTTGGCTGGCGCTCGCAGGCGGCAACTCGTCGCCGCAAAGTGTAGGGTCTCCTCTCCCAACAAGGTAAAGGCGCGGCACGATTCCCTGGGCCGGCGGGCCGGAGTCGCTTTCCACGGTGGTGCGGAAGACGAAACCCGGACCAAGCTTCTCGAGCGCTGCTGACGTGGTGAACAGCTTCATATTCGAGGCGGGGTGGAAAAGGTGCTGGGCATTGAGGTTGAAGAGAATTCTCCCGCTCGGCAGTTCCGCAACTTCGATGCCCCAGAAGCCGCGTGAGGCGTCGCTCGCGCGAAGGATTTGATCCAGACGGGCGTTCAGCGATGGAGCGGGAGGTCGCTTCGGACGCTGATCCGTGGCAGCGCCGGGCGCGCTCACCGCGAGCAGGCACAATAGCGTAGAGGCCATGAGGCCACTAGGGCGAAGCAGGCGGTCCAAAAAGCGGTTGCGGGTCGACGGCCGACAGTCGACAGGCACAGAGGGCAGAATAACGGTCATGCCTGCCATCTTAATGCACCCATGAGTCGATAGTCGAGGTAGCACAGGCACTCTTGCCTGTGGCCGCGTTTGCCCGGGGTGCTCGAAGGACAGGCAGGAGTGCCTGTCCTACTGCCCGGCACAAGTTTGCCAGTCCAGGGGAATTCCAGTACGATGGCTCATCTGATATTCAACTGAGGTCCGAACTTATGTGGCGCCTTGTGAAACGCCTGATTATTTCCATATTGATTCTGCTTGTGCTCTTGGTGGTGGGCGGGGGCGGATGGTTTTACTGGCGCGCCCGCGCCTGCCTTCCCCAACTCGACGGAAAGGTTCAAGTGGCCGGACTTTCAGCGCCTGTCGAGGTGTTGCGCGACGCGCGGGGCGTGCCTCACGTGCGCGCTTCGTCGCTCCAGGATTTGTTCTTCGCTCAAGGCTACGTGACCGCTCAGGACCGGCTGTGGCAGATGGATCTGAGCCGACGGCTGGCGGAAGGAGAACTCTCCGAAATCTTCGGCGAGCTGACGCGGAGGCTGGACATTGAAAACCGCACGTTGGGTTTCCGGCGGGTTTCGGAGCGCGCCTTGGCGGAACTCAGCCCTGAGGCGCGGGCTCCGCTTACAGCGTACGCGAGCGGCGTTAACGCGTTCATCGCCACCCACCGGGGCCGCTTGCCTATCGAATTCCTCCTGCTTCGCTATCAGCCTCGGCCGTGGGCAGAGGTCGATTCCCTGGGCGTGGCGCTGAATATGGCTAAGACCCTCAGTACAACTTGGGGAGTGGACTTGATGCGCGAACGCATCCGGGCGAAGCTTGGGCCGGAGCTTTCGACGGACCTCTTCCCTGACCATTCGCCGCTTGATGAACCGGTAGCGGAACTGCCGCCGGGCAGCAAGTTGCCGCCCCAATGGAAAGACGCGTACCCGCCGCCGACCTGCCTCGACTCCAATGTGCTGCATAGGCCGGTGGCGAGCCTGGACCAACCACCCTCTCACCCCCTCCTTAGCCAAGGAGGGGGAGCCGTTGCCCCCCTCCTTAATCGTGGAGGGGAACCATTTGAAATTGACCCTACGCTGGCGGCGTTGGTCTCCGAACGGGACGAAAGCACAACAGCAGTGGGAAGCAACAACTGGGTTTTCAGTGGCGCGCACACCGAGTCCGGCAAGCCGTTGCTCGCCAACGATCCGCATCTTGGTCACAGTGTTCCCAGCGTGTGGTACATGATTCACTTGAAGGGCCCGGGGCTGAACGCGAGTGGCGTGAGTTTGTCCGGGATGCCGGCGGTGATCATTGGTCACAACGAGAGAATCGCCTGGGGCATGACCAATACCGGTCCGGATGTGCAGGACTTGTATGCGGAGACTTTCAATCCCGCCGCACCCAATCAATACCTCCACAATGGCAACTGGGTGGACGCAGACGTGCGTGACGAGATCATCAAGATCCGCGGGAAGCCGGATTACCGGCTCGCTGTCAAAGTTACGCGCCACGGGCCGATTGTCTCCGAGGATTGTGGCCGCGCACTGGCCTTGCGTTGGACGGCGCTCGAACCCCACGCGCTTTCATCGCTTTTCAACGGTGCGTCCAACATGGGCATGGCCCGGAATTGGCAGCAGTTTACCACCGCCTTGCACGACTATACGGGCCCCATGCAGAACTTTGTGTATGCCGACGTGGATGGGAACATCGGTTACTATGCTGCTGCGTGGGTGCCGCTGCGAAAACAAGGAACCGGCGCTGTACCGGCGCCTGGCAACACAGACGATTACGACTGGACGGGCTACATTCCGTTCCAGGATCTTCCCCATTCCTACAACCCTGCGAGCGGCCTGATCGCCACGGCGAATGGGCGCGTGGTGCCGGATGGTTACCCATACTTCATCACCAGCGATTGGGATCCTCCCTATCGCACGGCCCGCATATTTCAATTGCTACGCGCGGGCAAGGCGTTCACCGTGGCCGATATGCTGCGAATTCAGACGGACATTCTGAGTTTGCAGGACAAATGGATCGCCGGACAGCTTCTGAACGCAGCCTCGCACGTCGAACCACGGAGCCCTGACGCGCAATACGCCCTCAGCGTACTGCGCGCATGGGACGGCGAGGCCCGGATGGATTCCGCCGCTCCCCTGGTGTGCCAAGAGACCCGCGCCGCCCTGCGCGAGCGAATCCTCAAGCCCAAGCTCGGTGATGGCTGGTCGGGCTATCGTTGGGGAACGAGTTCTACCTTCTTCGAGAATGTCTTGACGAATCACTGGACGCGTTGGCTCCCGCCCGGTGACGCGTCGTTTGACGACACGCTGATGAAGAGTCTCGAAGAAGGCGTAGAACGAATTCCCAGGCTGGTGGGGAGCCAGAGCCGCGAAGCTTGGAAATGGGGCAATACCATTCCCCTGACCTTCCACCATCCGTTGGGCCAAGGCCTGCCCCTCTTGGGCCGACTGCTCGACGTCGGCCCGTTTCCCCAGGCCGGAACCAGCACCACAGTGAAAGCTACAACCGCCAATCACGGCCCTTCCATGCGCATGGTTGTTGATTTCTCGGACCTCGAACGGTCGGTTCAAAACCTGACTCTCGGAGAGTCGGGCGAAGTGTTCAGTCCTTACTACAAGGACCAGTTCGAAGCCTGGTACACCGGCCGGAGCTTTGCCATGCCCTTCGGCGATGCGGCCGTTGACCAGGCGAGTGTTAACAAATTGGTTATGATGCCGGGACGGCGGTAGCGCTGACCTTCAGGTCAGCAGCGTTGACGCTGGCCCTTCGCGGTGCTCAGGGCAGGCTCTAAAGATCGGCGCTGCAGGTCGCGGTGTATTTTCTGATTGCTTTTGTAACCGCTTTGACGATAATACCTCCCGACAACTTCTGCCCCTTTGGAAGCGAAAAAGGTCCGGAACCAGGAGATCCTGCCGAGGAGAAAACAATGCCCTACGCCACCCAGTCCAGTCCGGCGAAAAACCGCGTCACCATCGCAACTCTTGTCGTGTCAGCCCTTGCTTTGCTGTTGCCGCCTTCGACGGTATTTGGCCAGCAGGCTTATGTTTCCCGTTTCGATACGTATATTGGCTACACGTTCCTCGACAGCCCCCATGTAAGCCTTTTTGAGAACGGACTTCAGTATCAATTCGGAGTGAGGCCGAAAACGTGGTACTCATTGGGCTTCGACTATAGCTTTTCGACCGGGAATTTGACTCTCACTCCCAACCTCCTCACCACGACCTTGCAACAGGAATTGGGGGAAGAACTATCGATAATTGCCCCTAGTTATCCCTTGTCGTCCTTGTCCATAGTGAGTCATTCCGCGTCTCAGACATTTGCGGCGGGACCTCAGTTGGCATATCGTCACTTTTCCAAGATCACACTCTTTCTTCGACCTGACCTCGGTGCGATTTACGAGCGCGCGACGCCGCACCCGGTCGGCGAATTTCCCGTCCTCGTCGTGGGGCAATTGGCGCCACTGGGATACAAAACGGACTGGACTATATTCGGTGGGTTCGGAGGCGGCGTTGACTTCCTTTTCTCCAAGCACGTAGCTCTGCGCGTGCAAGGCGACCTTGTGTACGACCACCTGTTCAGCGATCTGCTGAAGGACGGCCGTCTGACCACCCGCTTCTCCATTGGACCATGCTTCAATTTTGGAAGTAATATCAGGAAAGCGGGGAGTTTGTAGCCGGCTCTTTCAGGAGCGGCTGGTAACGGTCCCGTGCTTCTCGAATTCTGCGGGAGTGTGAACGAATAGCCGCCTGAACCTGTGACTGCATCGAAGGACAAACAAATCTGTCATCCTGAGCGAAGCGAAGGATCTCCGCAGTTCGTTTCCAAGCCTGACGGCATACAACAAACTACAGAGATCCTTTGCTGCCATGAAAATGGCGGCGGAAGGACGGGGCTTCAGAGTCTGTGTGAGAACTCGTTCTTGCTGTCATTCCGAGGAGCCGCAGGCGACGAGGAATCTCGCTCTGCCCTTGAAAACATTCAGAGCGAGATTCCTCGCTTCGCTCGGAATGACAGCCTGTATCAAGTTTTCACACAGACTCTTCAGCCCTGCCACGCCTGGCAACTCCCTCTCCCCCGACTTCAGCGGGCTTCAGTTCAGATTCTGCTCGCCAGTTTCTTGTTGGTCGCGTTGGCAGCGCCGCTGCGAGCGATTGAAGAACCTACTCCTCCGCCACTCAAACTTGCGTTTCACCTTGTCTTGACGCATCCCAACTTGCACCTTGTAACCGTCGAGATCGCCGCCGGCGAAGTCTCCGGCGAGTTCATTGACTTCGTCATGCCGGCCTGGGCGCCCGGCCGCTTCGCCATTTACGACTTTGCCAAGAACGTGCAGGAATTCGAGGCCGAGGGCGCGCAAGGGCAGTTGCTGCCGTGGACAAATCTCGATAAGCAGACCTGGCGAGTCGACGTGCGACAGGCTGGGGGCAGCGTGAAAGCGCGGTACCGCGTATTCGCCAACGACCTCAGCGGCTCCTTTTCCCAGTTTGACTCGACGCACGCCAACTTGAATGGCGCTTCGATCTTCATGTACGTCGCGGGGCACAAGCCGGACCCGATCGCGCTGAGCGTGGACGCGCCGAAGGACTGGCAGTTAATCAGCGGCTTCTCTCGCGACACAAGCGTGCGCGCATTCCACGCGCCGAATTACGACCGCCTGGTTGACACTCCCATCGAGGCTTGCGCCGAAGCCAGGCTGGCCCAATTCCAGGAACGGGGGAAGACTTTTCGCGTCGCGGTGCACTCGTATGGCGAGGAAGACATTGACTTGTCGAAGCTGCGCGAAGGCCTTCAGAAGATAGTGCACGCGGAAATGGCGCTGATGCCCGCTCCCGATTTCGAGCACTATACGTTTATCTTTCACTTCGCTCCCGGTATTTCGATGGGCGACGGCATGGAGCACCTGAACTCGACGGAGATCATCATCCGGGGCACCCTAAGCGTTGGGCTAACGGAGGCGCTCGAAACGGCCGCGCACGAATTCTTCCATGTTTGGAATGTGAAGCGGCTGCGGCCTGCCGCCCTGGGGCCCTTTGACTACACGCACGAGGTTTACACGCCCTCACTCTGGCTTGCCGAGGGGGTGACCAGCTACGTCAGTTATCTCAGCCTATTGCGTGCGGGCCTGTGGACGCGCGAACAATTCCTGGGCCGGCTGTCGGATGAAATCCGCGCTTTCGAAGAAGAACCCGGCCGAACCCTGATGTCCGCGGAGAGTTCCAGCTTTCACGCCTGGTTCTACGACCGCGCGCCGCAAATTCAGGAAACCAATTTCGCAAACTCCACAATCTCCTATTACAACAAAGGCGCGCTCCTCGGCATGTTATTGGACCTCGAGATTCAGGCGCGGACACAGGGCGCAAAATCGCTCTTGGATGTGTTGTCGCGCCTCTACCATAAGTTTTACGAGGCGCCGCAAGCAACTTACTATGGCCCCGGGCGCGGTTACGAGGAGCGAGACGTATTGGAAGCAGTAAACGAAGTTGCGGGGAGCGACTTCACCACGTTTTTCGATAACTACGTTCGCGGCACGGCGCCGCTGCCGTACAATAGCGAACTCGGCACGGCTGGACTCGCGCTGCGGGTGAGCGTCCCCGCAGGTTCCCCGCCCAGCATCGGAATAACCGGCGTACCCGAAAACCTCGGTGTCAGGGTTTTCGCCGTTCGGCCCGGCGGAGCGGCCGACCGTGCCGGGCTAGGCCGCGACGACCTGCTGGTTGCCGTGGATAACCAGTCGCTCGCGACCGAGGATTTTGATACACGCCTGAGAGCTTATCTGCCCGGGGCGAGCGTTCCGTTCACGGTCGATCGGCAAGGGCGGCGGGAAATCATCAGTGTGACTCTTGACCCGCCTGTGCCGAGTTCGTATGCGATTCAGGACCTGCCGGACGCGACGCCGCAACAAACTGCCACCCGCAACCGTTGGCTGGGGGGTGGAAAATAGAAACTGGAGAATGGAAAGTGGATAATAGAAACTGAAAATGAAACCTCGTCTCCTGAGTCTGAAGTTCGTTCAACAGTTCAGCCCGTCAGCTGACGGGCGGCAGCCAGTAGCCCACGGCGTGAGCCGTGGGTCAGCTAATCATCCCTCACCCCCGTCCCCTCTCCCGCGCGGGCGGGAGAGGGGCGCCGAAGGCGGGGTGAGGGGCCTCCGACCCAGGGCTCACGCCCTGGGCTACTCTATGTCGCCCCTTCCGGGGCTCAAGCCACTTCAGAAGACAGCGGACAAGTTCGCGAATTTCCATTTTCCGCTCTCTAGGTGTCCCCATTTTCCATTTTCCAGTTTCCAATTTCTAATTTCCACTTTCTGCGTTCTGCTTTCTGCCTTCTGCTTTCAAATTTCCGCCCGTGCCGCCGATCCCGGCAGTGCCGAAGCGTTGATCCAAGCCGGGCACTGGAAGCGGGCGCGGGCAATAGTGGAGCCGCGCGCGGCCGCCAACCCGCGGGATGCGCAGGCGGCCTGGCTGCTCTCGCGCATCAAGCTGGCTTTTGGGGATTTGGACGGCGCGCTCGTCCCCGCGCAGCAGGCGGTGGCGCTCGAAGACGGGAACTCCGATTACCATCTACAACTGGCGGAGGTGTATGGGGAGATGGCGGCGCGAGCCAGCATGTTTGCCGCGGCCGGTCTGGCCCGGAAATTCAAAGGCGAATTGGATGTCTCCCTGGCTCGCAATCCCAAAAACCTGGAAGCGCTGGATGCTCTGATGCAGTATAGCTATCAGGCACCGGGCCTGATGGGTGGGGACAAGGGCAAGGCCCGCTCCATTGCTGATCAACTCGTGCGACTCAGCCCTGTCGACGGTTACTTAGCGCAGGCAGAGTTGGCCGGGGAAGCGAAGGACCAAGCCAAGGTTGAAGAGAGTCTTCGCCAGGCCGTCCAGGCGGATCCGAAGAACTACGAGGCGCAGACGGCGCTCGCAGGTTTTTACACCAACCTCTCTCGAAGGAACACTGACGAGGCAGAGAAGCACGCGCGCGAAGCGCTGCGGCTCGAGCCAGGCCGTGCGAAGGCGTATTCGGTCCTGGCGAAGGTTCTGGCTCTCGAGCGCCGATGGAATGAGCTGGAAGCTGTTCTAGCTGCTTCTGAAAAAGCCGTCCCGGACGACCTTGCCCCTTACTTCCAATCCACGAACGCCTTACTGGAAGCCGGCGTCGAACTCCAACGCGGCGAGGCATACGTGCGGAAATACCTTGGGCAGGAACCGGAAGGTGAGGAGCCGGACCGAGCTCATGCCCACCGGCTCTTGGGGCTGATACTGGAAAAGCAGGGCCGTAGGGCGGAAGCCGTTTCCGAACTCGAGGCCGCCGTCGAGATGAATCCCCGCTTCAAAGAGGCGAAAGAAGATTTGAAGAGAGTAAAGGCCGGCTCGCGCTGAAGACCGCAGCGCGCCACCACCCCCTACCCCCTCCTCTTTGAGGAAGGAGCAGGGGGGCATAGGCGCAAGAATTGGCTCGATCGGGTTCCGGAGCCCGTCAGCTGACGGGCGCAAGAATGTGGCCCACGGCGACAGCCGTGGGGAGAAAGCCGTGCCGATGCGCCTGATAAGCCCCGGGAGGGGCGACAGAGCAGTCTTAATAATCGCAGATCTTCTGTCGCCACTACGTGGCTCAGGGTGCTCTCTGTTTGCCGTGATCCCACGGCTGGCGCCATGGGCCACATTCTGTCGCCGCTGACGCGGCTTGGTGTGGGGCGACGGGCTTGTTCTAGCGCCTATGGGGGCGGGGGGTGGTGATGCCGTGCTACCCGGTCTTTGCACGGCGCCGCAAATAGATAATCAGCGTCACTAAGGCCAGCACCGCAACCAGGCTCAGCGTCACGCGGTGGAGGTCTTTGACGACGTGAGCCAGGTTATCCCAATTGTCTCCGAGCAGAAACCCCACAAAACCGATGGCCGTGGCCCAAATCACCGCTCCCGTGAAATTGAAGAGTAAGAAACGGGCGTAAGGCATCTTAAAAAGCCCGGCCAGCGGTCCTGCGAATACCCTCAGCCCGGTGATGAATCGGCCTGTGAACACCGCCCAGTGCCCGTGTTTGAGAAAAAGCGACCTGGAATACTCAAACCGGCGCGCCACGAATTTGAAGCGCAAAATGTAGCGATCGAAAAAGGGGTTGCCTCCGTAACGGCCCAGCGCGTAGCCGAGGCTGTCGCCGAGCGTGGCTCCGGCAATAGCAATCGCAATCGCCCATTCCAGTCGAAGCTGCCCTTGGTAAGCAAGGAATCCCGCAAACAGCAGTACGGTTTCACCGGGCAGAGGCAGGCCGCCGTTTTCGAGCATCACGCCGATGAAGACCACCCAGTAGCCGTACCGGGCGAAGAAATCCGTCAGAGTCTGGAAAAGTGATTGAATCACGGGCCATAGAATTATGCACCAAGGCAGAGTGTTTGGCGAATTGCGCTATGGCAGGGTCTGTGATTCAGACAGTGGGGGGAGGGCGCGAGGCTGGCGGGAGGCAGGAGAGGCGAGACGAGGGAAATTGGGCGCTGGAGTGGGGGTGTGTTGAGACGGGTGGCGGCTGTGTC
>JBEKLY010000067.1:0-28012 GCA_050010015.1 Terriglobia bacterium | reverse complement strand
CCAGAGCCCCGCCGGCCTTCACCGCTCCACGCCGCCCCTACTCTACGCGCACTCGAGCCGATTTTCATCTCTTTGGGTGGGCCCCGGCCCATCCCCACTCAGGATGACAGCGAAGGGCTCGGGATGACACTCCAAATGATGTTTTCGCACGGACTCTGAAGCCCCGCCCTTCCCAAGTGCCCCGTTACGACGGGGATTTCCTACATTAGGTACTCAATACGGAGAGGATCTTTGCAGGGCGCTACAACTTGCAGGAATTCATTCGGCAGGTTTCGGCTTTGGCAGGGATGCCCAGGGCAGTCCGTAAGAGTAAACGACGGTGCAGGTCTTCAACTTACCGGTTCTGGACGGACTTCAGAGAGCGATCGAGGTGGTCTGCCTTTCATTCTTCGACCGCGGGGCTTCTTGATCCTGTCCTGAACAATGACTCGCTGGCAGTCCATACAAACAAGGTGTAGGCCGCTTGGCGATTTGTTGACCCGCGCTGATCCGCAATGAGGACAGAGTATTGGTGCCATAACTCGCTGGCGCGTCGATGGCAATTCTGGACAACCGTACCGGGAACTCAAGTTCACAAATCAGTTAATACACGATTTCAGGCAAGCCTGTCAAGTGACAACGCACTTATAAACTCTTTGATTACAGCGAAGGATTGGGGAATCTTGTCAGGGGACTCATTGCCCCATTGTCGTCGCGGCCGAGCAGGAAATCGAAGTCGCAACCCTGGTGGGCCTGGAGAATGTGATCGAGGTACACCTTCCCGTAGCCTCGCGAATAGTGAGGTGCGGGCGGTCGCCATTGGGCCAGGCGCGCTTTGATTTCGGCCTCCGGCACCAACAACTCGAGTCTCTTCCCGCGCACATCCAACTCGATCTCGTCGCCGTCCTTCACGATGGCCAACGCGCCGCCCACGGCGGCCTCAGGCGAGATATGAACGACGATCGTGCCAAAGCTCGTGCCGCTGATGCGGGCATCGCTCAGCCGCACCATGTCCTTCACGCCGGCCTTGAGCAGTTTGGCGGGGATCGGTAAGTGTCCCCATTCCGGCATCCCCGGAGCGCCCTTGGGGCCGGCGTTCTTGAGGACAAGGATTGAATTCTCATCCGCTTCAAGATGAGGATCGTCGATGCGCGCCAGCAAATCACGATTGTTTTCGAACACTACGGCCTTGCCCTTGTGCTGGAGCAAGTGGGGCGAGGTGGCGGATTGCTTGATCACCGCGCCGTCTGGAGCGAGGTTGCCGCCGAGCACCACCAGCCCTCCTTCGGGGTAGAGCGGCTGGTCGAATGGCTTGATGACTTCCCGATTGAAACACGCGGCGCGGGAGATGTTCTCTCCCAGAGTTTTGCCGGTCACCGTGGCTGCTTCGAGGCGAAGTTGCGACGCTATCTCCTTCAGAACGGCGGGCACCCCTCCCGCGTAGCTGAAATCCTCCATCAGGTATTTGCCTGATGGCTTCACGTTGGCCAGCACGGGCGTGGTGCGAGAGATCTCCTCGAATTTCGCGAGCGGGAGATCAAGACCCACCCGGCCGGCGATGGCGACCAGGTGAATAATGGCGTTGGTGGACCCGCCAAGGGCCATGAGCAGGCAAATGGCATTCTCGAACGCGGCGGAGGTAAGAATCTGCGAAGGGCGAAGGTCCTCCGCCACCATTTCCACGATGCGCCGCCCGCTCTGCTCGGAGATCGAGAGGCGGCGCGAGTCCGGGGCGGGAATATCCGCTGCCCCCGGCAAGGTCATACCCAGTGCCTCGGCGACGCCCGCCATCGTGGACGCGGTCCCCATCACCGTGCAGTGTCCGGCGCTGCGCGAGACACAGCTCTCCATTTCGCAAAACTCCTCGTCGCTCAAGCGGCCCGCCCGCACCTCTTCCCAAAAGCGCCGCAAGTCGGTTCCTGAACCGAGTTCCTTGCCGTGCCACATGCCGCGCAGCATGGGCCCGCCCGGAACCATGAGGGCCGGCACATCGGCGCTGGCGGCGCCCATCAATTGAGCCGGCGTCGTCTTGTCGCACCCGCACAGCAGCACCACCCCGTCCAGGGGGTAGGCTCGAATGCATTCCTCCACGTCCATCGCCATCAAGTTGCGATAGAGCATGGTGGTAGGCTTCATCAGCATTTCACCCAGCGAGATGGTGCAGAACTCGAGCGGAAATCCCCCCGCTTCCCACACCCCGCGCTTGACGGCCTCCGCCACCTGGCGCAAATGCGCGTTGCAATTGTTGAGCTCGCTCCAGGAGTTGCAGACGCCGATAACCGGTTTGCCCTGGAACACACGCTCGCTGAAGCCTTCGGCGCGCAGCCAGGCGCGATGCGCTACTCCCCAGCGATCGTCTTTTCCGAACCAGTCGCGGCTGCGGAGTTTGAGGTTTGTGGCATTCATGGGGGCTTCTCCTTTTGTCTCTTCAACAGAAGATTTACAGCGATTAGATCATTGATTATACCGTGCCAGTGCGGCCGACGCGTTGTGCAGGGGGTAGCCAAAGTCTGCGGCTTTAGCTATCGGAAACTGAGCGAAGAGCCGGTAGTGTCGCAGTTTGAAGTGGAGGCGCCTTGTTGGCGTCAAGCGGCCACATGAATTGAATTCGTAAGTTCGGGAGCGACCTTCAGAACTTCAGGCATAGCTTCATGTGGGAAAACGCGGTCGAATGCCTGGTCGATGTCTTCCAAAGACATGCCTGTGGCGAGGCATTCGAGAATCAACGAGACCGACAGTCGCGTTCCCCGGATCGCCAACTTACCGCCTAAAAGCTGCGGATCGGCCACGATCCATTGATAATCCTTGTACGGTGTCGGCTGCCAGTCTGACATAATCCCCCTGCGATTCTGATTTGAGAAGTATACCACCGATCGCGGACCGCAAAGGCCACGAGCGCACACGTAAACACCCCGCCGGGGCCGTCCATTCGTGTCGCGGGTGGCGCATACGTCCCGACGTTTTTGTCGGGATGTATGCGCCCTAACTCAGCGTATTATCACCCCGTGTCCAACCCAGCGCACAATTACGGTTTTAATCACCTGCATGGGATTGTCCGTGGTCGAGTTGGAGGTCTTATTTCCTGAGGGACACTTCACTGCTGGCGAGGGACAGAGCGCCGTGAGAAAGGGGCGGCGGCCTTAGCAGCACGAGGGGCGCATACATCCCGACAGAGTACGTCGGGACGTATGTGCCACCCGCGAAGACCACGCGCTCTTCCCCAACCTAGGCCCAAACAGGCTGGTCCAGGGCGGTCGATAGCTGCTCGAATTGTTCTTCCAGCCGGCTCAGCAGGGTGGAGGCCTCTCGCAAGTCGCCGTAGGTTGCCGCCGCTTGAATTGAGCTGCAGAGGGTCCGCATGGCGTCCGCAGACACCGTTCCGGCCGCACCCTTAAGGCTATGTGCCTGCCGGCGAGCGCCCTCGGCATCGCCCGAATCGATCAGGCGTTTGAGCAGGCTCAACTGCCCCGGCAAGTCCCGCAGGAAGCCCGCGACGACCTGGTGCGCGAGTTCCTCGTCGCCGCAGAGGCGGCGGATCAGGGCCTCTTTATTGAAGATCGTTTCAGCAGCCTGGGGTGGAGGGTCAATACGGATTTTGCGCCCGGCGCCTTCGGGGACAACCAGCCACTTTGCCAGGACTTCGACGAGCCGCTTGGGATCGACAGGCTTGGAGATGTAATCGTCCATGCCGGTCTGAAGGCACCTTTCTCGATCTCCCGTTAACGCATGGGCGGTGAGGGCGACGATGGGAATATCCGGGTTTTGGGTCACGGCCTGGCGCGAGCGGATTCGGCGTGTCGCCTCATAGCCATCCATCCCTGGCATCTCGCAGTCCATCAGTACGATGTCCCAACTGGCCTTTTGGAGCGCCTCGATAACCTCCGCGCCGTTGGTTACGATGTGCGCCTGAAAGCCAAGTTTTCCCAATAAAGCCTGGGTGACCACTTGATTGGTAAAGTTGTCCTCAGCCACGAGTATACGTACGTCGGACTTTGAGGGGACGCGGTCGAGGGATACAGCGGCGCCCGCCGTCGCGGCGGAGGATTCGCTTTGCCTGGCCCATAGAGCAAGCACAGCTTCCTCAAGCGCGCGCGCGGAAATCGGCTTGGGAACCTGGCCACAAGGGCCCGCTGCCCCTAAGCGAGTGACGTCGACAGGCCGGCCGTACTCGGTCATTAACAAGACCGCGGTTTGCTGCAATGGCGATTCTGCCGCGATTTGCCGGCCCAGGTCCTCTCCATCCCGGGCCGGCAAAGTCATGTCGAGCAAGGCTAATCGAAAAGGGTCGGGACCGCCGGCGGCTGCGCGGAGGTTCGCCACGGCGATTTCTCCATCCGCGCACCCCTCCGGCCGGCATCCCCAGCGGCGCAAGAGCCGGCACACCAGGGAACAGTTCATGGCATTGTCGTCCACGACCAAAACCCTCGCGCCGCGTAGAATGAGGGGAATATCCTTCGTGGGCGCGCGCCTCTCCGGTCGCTTCTCAAAGACAGCGGTGAACCAAAACGTCGATCCTTTTCCCCCTTCGCTCGTCGCGCCGATTTGCCCGCCCATCAACTCCACGAGCTGCTTGGAGATGGTCAATCCCAGTCCCGTGCCGCCGTATCGCCGCGTTGTTGATCCATCTCCTTGCACGAAGGGCTCGAAGAGTGTGCCGGCTCGGTCGCTGTCGAACCCAAGACCCGTGTCCCTTACGGCGAAGTGCAACCGAACACCGCTTTCCTCATCGGCCTCCCGCCGGACCGTGACTTCCACCTCCCCCTGGGTCGTAAACTTCACCGCGTTCCCCAGCAGATTCAGAAGCACTTGACGCAGCCGGTTCGGGTCTCCCTCGAGCCCGTAGCAGATTTCCGGCTCGATTTCCCAGATCAGTTCCACACCTTTCTCAGAGGCCTTGGCGGCCAATACCGCTGCGGCCTGTTCTAATACTGTGTGCAAATCGAACTCGGTTGACTCGAGCTTGAGTTTTCGCGCCTCGATCTTCGAGAAATCGAGGATATCGTTGATGATAGTCAGCAGCGCCTCGCCGCTCGAACGCACGATCTGGGCGTAGCGCCGTTGCTCGGGGGCGAGCGGGCTGTCCATCAGCAACCCGGCCATGGCAATGACACCGTTCATCGGCGTGCGGATCTCGTGACTCATGTTCGCCAGGAATTCGCTTTTGGCCCGATTGGCGGCTTCTGCCGCTTCCTTGTTGGCACGCAGTTCGGCTTCCAGTCGCCGGCTGCGGGTCACATCCCGAAAGGCCCACACCCTTCCTACGTACCTCCCGCCCACTACTTGGGGCTCGGAATGACGCTCGAAGACCCGGCCATCGCTCAATTCAATCACGTCATCGGAAGTTGCCAGAGCGTCCTGATCGAGGCGGCGCAGGGTGGCGATGAACTCTTCCGGGTCCTTCAAAAGACCGCGCACGCAATCCAGCGCAGCTTCAGCCTGGCGAGTTGACAGGACTGATCTTGGCAGCTGCCACAGGTCCGCGAATTTCCGGTTGCAGGCCTCGATCTTGCCGGAGGTACTAACAACTACGATTCCGTCCTTGGTGGATTCGAGAGTGGCGCGAATTGTTTCCGTGCGCTCCTCGACGCGGATTTTTAGAAGTCGAACCCAGATCACAAACAGAAGAATGCCGGCGCTCAGCAGGACCAGAAGGCTTCCAGTGCGCCGCGCAGTCCACCACGAGGGTTTGCCCAACACCAGAACGTCGGCGGGAGAGCGTAACAAGACCTCGAGGGAGGCGGGCCAACCGTTGGAATCGGCAACCACGGCACAGACGCCCGTGACTCGCAGCCAACTCCCTTCCTCGACGCGCCTCAGCGTCGCGGCGGCAGGCGAGCGCTCGTGCAGCAAGGCCACGAAGGACCGCGAGCCTGTCTCGAGCACAAGCTTGCTCTGCCCCATGCCCGTACTGTTGCTGACCAGCCGGCCCTCGACACTCACCAAGTTGGCGTCGTGCAGTGCGGTTTGCGACTCATCGGCGCTGACGCGGAGGGGCGCAGGCGAGTTCCCCGGTCCCAGGCGGCGAAACGTCGCATCCTGCAAAATCGCCTCGAAGCTGCCCATGGCGGGGAAACCTGTCACCTCGACTTGCTCGCCCACCTCCAGGTCTACGCTTTGGCCGGTGTCTGCCCGGATACCATTCCCCGCGTTCTGCAGGTAAACGAATTGACCGGGGATTTCGAGCGTCACCACACCTCGCACTTTGATGCGATGCGCGTCGTGCGGCCTGGACGAATACTGCATGAGGGATTCCAGCCCCACCAAAGGAACCTCTGGCGGTGGGTCGAGAATCTCGACCTGTTCGAATCCGGGTACAAAAAGATTGACGCCGATCAGTTGGTGCCGCTGGTTAAAGAATGAACCTCTCACTCCCCGAATTCTCACTCGCGCGTCCACAAACCGCTCTGGATCAGCCGCCCGGGCGTGCTGCACGTAGACCGGAATGCGGGCTGGACCGAGAGCGAGAGTCAAACGCACCAAGGTGCCCGCCTCACCCTGATGGGGCATAGGAGTAGAAATGTCCTTTTCCCAGAACTGCCGCGCGTATTGCGCCGCTCCGGCGAGCTCTATCGACCGGACGATCCCCTCGACTTCCACCCAGTCGCAGTCACGATCGATCCGCTGCAAATCCTCGTACGAAAGTCGGACGGGCTCCGGGAGAGTTCCAGGTCCTAAACGGCGAATGACAGCGGCCTTGATGTTCGGCGCGAAGTCAGGCAGCCACGTCGTGCCCTCAATCTCCACGCGATCGCCCCTCGTTAGTTGCTGTGTCCCGGTTTCAGGAGAATCGACGAAGATTGACCCGCTTGCGTCCTGAACAAAGAGTATCTGGTAATCCGGGGCACTGAAAGTGACCGTGGCAAGGACTTTGACCGGGTAGCCGCGCCCGGCATCCTGCCGCGTCAGCGCACGAATTTGCTCGATCCGCGTGAGCAGAGGTAGTCCACCGGCGCCTGCCACCCCCGGTTGCCCGCGCAGAAATGCCGGGGATCCGCACGCTAAGCACAGCCCCAACAGCGACCAGCTGAGGCCCTGATGCAGCCGCTGTTTCCGAGAAATACGAATTGTGAGTTCGTATACCAACTCGTCGCTCGACACGCCTCCCATTAGTAAGTCGGAAAGTCGGCGGAAAAGCTTAAGTGCGGACGGCATGTCCGCCGTCAGATCTCTCGTTCCGCTCGGAGCCGGCACGCGAGCATTCGCCTTTGCAGGTGATTGCGGGCGATGCACGACGCTATGCTTGCGATGCTGCCCGTCGCTGATTCTTAAAAGCTGTTTCAAAACCGAGCGGCAGACGAAATATTAATGAATGCTACCCAGGATCCCCGGCCACCGCTTGAGCGCTTAGCCCCGCAGGGGCTGGACATGAGTAGCCGGGGGCAACGCCCCATAGGCGTTAACTTAACGCCTCAAGTAGCGGCAATATAGGTCTCGCTCACCGCTGATACAGGCCCGGAGGGCCGACAGGGAGTAGCCCACGGCGTGAGCCGTGGGACCGAGGAGCCACCCCCTGGTTATTCTCAGCCCCGGAGGGGCGGCAGTGGCTCCCGCGCAAGATCTGTCGCCCCTTCCGGGGCTGTGAATATTAACGCCACATTCGGTCCCACGGCTCACGCCGTGGGCTATTTTCTGGCGCCGCTCCGCGGCTCTCGAAGTCCCGGCACCGTAAGTTAACGCTTATGGGGCAACGCCTCCGGAAACGCTCAATTTTCTCGCCTCAGGGGAGCACGGCTTCGCGCGTAGTCGACGATCGCCGCTGCAACCGGGTATAAGAGGTTTTGAAACAGCTTTTAGTGAGCAATCCCTGCCATTTAGCTAATGACCTTTGTTTCACAAAGTACTTGACAAGTGTTTGCCTCGGCGGTATAAACGCCCTATGACCTGCGCGGGTCCAGTTCGCTCACGACATTCCAGGGCGGCGCCCGTGCCTGCCCACGCCATCGACGATTTGCGCTTCATCCGCGAAACCATGGAAAGCGCCGCCTCGTTCACCGCCGTTCCGGGCTGGGGCGGGGTGATGATCGGGATCACGGCCTTGGGGGCCGCGCTGGTTGCCTCGTTGCGTGCGCCGGTGGCGTGGTGGGTCGGTGTGTGGGGGTTAGAGGCCCTGTGCGCGTTCGCGGTGGGCGCGTCGGCGGCTTTCTGGAAGGCGCGTAAGGCCGAGACGCCGCTGTTTTCAAGGCCGGGCCGGAAGTTTGTGCTCGCATTGCTTCCCCCCATGCTGGCGGCGGCGGTGCTGAGCGCGGTGGTTTACCGAGCCGGAGTCTTTTACCTGCTGCCGGGCATCTGGCTGCTGCTTTACGGCGCGGGCGTGGTGACGGGAGGAGCCTACTCCGTCAAGGTGGTCCCGATCATGGGCCTGTGTTTTATGTTCGCGGGAATGGTGGCCCTCGTCAGCCCGCCTGCCTGGGCCAACTCGATCATGGCGGCGGGTTTCGGCGGGCTGCACATTGTCTTCGGGACGATTATTGCAAGGAGGTACGGTGGCTAGACAGAGTTCCAACGCCGCGAGCCGGGCTGCGGGGGCGACCCGCCTGGTGCAGCAGGCGGGGCAATTGCGGTCGAGAGCGTCTGCGGGCTCGCCCGTGGAAGTGGATCGCTTGATTCACGAACGCATTCGACTGGGCATGGTCAGTGCCCTGGCGGTGAACGAATCGCTCAGCTTCAACGATTTAAAGAAATTGCTCAAGACTACGGACGGAAACCTGAGCGTGCATGCCCGGCGGCTCGAAGAGGCGGAATACGTGATTTGCGAGAAGTCATTCGTGGGCCGAGTGCCGAAAACCGTCTATCGGCTGACAGCGACTGGGCGGCAGGCTCTCGAGCGATACCTGGATGATATGGAAGCGTTAATCCACTCCATGCGCCCGCAGTAATCGGGTGAAAATTTTTTTGAGCGAGTGCTTTATATGATAAAGTCCTTTGAAGAAGCCGCTGTTGAATCGTTGCCTCGGGTCGGGCGAGAGCGGCCACAAGCGCCGCCCCTGCATCCCCTCATTCACGCCGCCATCATCATGGACGGCAGCGGTCGCTGGGCGGAAAGGCGCGGCCTGGGGCGTAGCGCCGGACATCGCGCCGGAGTAGCCGCGGTTTGCCGCGTCGTCCAGGCCGCGCCTGGCCTGGGGATCGGGACGTTGACATTGCATGCCTTTTCTGCGGATAACTGGCAGCGTCCCGCGTACGAAGTTCGCGAGCTGATGAGCATTTTTACGGAGTTCCTGCGCGGTTCCGTGGCGGAGTGGGTGGGCGCTGGAATAAGAACCAGCATCATCGGACGCCGGGATCGAATCGAGCCGTCGCTGGTGGCGGCCATCGAGGAGGCCGAGGCCGCGACGCGAGAGGGGCCGGGATTGCACCTCCGCCTGGCGATTGACTATTCGGCCCGCGATGCAATAATTCACGCGGCACGATCCCTGCCTGGAAGTGAAGAAGCCACCCCGCTCGAGTTCGGGCGCTTGCTTGGCGCGGACGGCCGCCACGCGGAGCCGGTCCCCGAGCTCGATCTGCTGATTCGCACCGGCGGCGAGCAGCGATTGAGCGACTTCATGCTGTGGGAGTGCGCCTACGCGGAACTTGTTTTCATGGAGCGGATGTGGCCTGACTTCGATGCGGAAGACCTCGCGGCCGCAGTGCGCGAGTTTCGTTCCCGCGACCGGCGTTTCGGACGGATTGTAGAGACCGTCGCGGCAGAAACATGACGGAGGCGGCCGACTCCCCCCATCCTCATTAACGACCCGATCATAATCCCCCGTCGGCAGCCACGGCTGGTAGCATGGGTAGCCCATGCATTGCCGTGAAGAGAATCAACCGCCTGTCATCCTGAGCGGAGCGAAGGATCTCAGCAGTTTCCCACGGTTCAATGGCCTACAAACAACTGCAGAGATCCTTCGCTGCGCTCAGGATGACACATTCCACACTTTCCGTTCATGCGCGCGCCCTCTGCGGCCGCAAAGTGAATAAAGGGATGCGCCGAAGTCCCCCTAAGGTTTAATCTATTTAAAGGGGGAGGGATTCAGATGACAAATGAGCTGAAAACTAAGGTTGCGGTGGTCACCGGCGCGTCGCGGGGAATCGGTTATAGTATTGCCGAAAGGCTGCTGCAAGAAGGTGCAAAGGTGTACATTTGCGCGCGCGACGCGCAGGTTCTGAAGCAATCGCTTTCAAAACTGCGCGCCGAGGGCGGCGCCGAGGTTGAGGGGCTGGCCGCGGACGTGGGCCGCTATGAGGACTGCCGAGAGCTGATCCGCACAGCCGCCGGGCATTTCGGAGGTATTGATATCCTTGTGAATAATGCCGGAATAGGAATTTTGAAGCCTGTGGATCAGCTCACGCCGGAGGAGTGGGATGCCACCATTCACACCAACTTGTCGGGAGTTTTTTACTGCTGCCGCGAGGTCATTCCCATTATGCGCCGGCGAGGGGGTGGCTATATCTTCAACATTTCGAGCCTCGCCGGCGTGAATCCCTTCCCCGGCGGGACCGCTTATAACGCCTCGAAGTTCGGGCTCAACGGATTTAGCGAGGCCATGATGCAGGACGTCCGATACGACAGCATTCGGGTGAGCTACATCATGCCTGGCAGTGTGGATACCGACTTCGGAGGAGCGCCGGGGAGCAGGCGGCACGACAGTTGGAAACTCTCCGGCGAAGACATCGCCAAGGCGGTGGTGGACCTTTACACATTTCCCTCGACGACCCTTGCGAGCCGTATTGAGATGCGGCCTTCACAGCCGCCGCGCAAAAAATAGAGCCGGCGCGCTCGTCCACCACCCCCTGGCCCCCTCCACAGAGAGGAGGGGAGTTAGTGGGCAAATTCCCCTCCTTCGTAAGGAGGGGCAGGGGTGGTTGCTGTGTTATTGAAGCAGGTCGCCAATCACTAGAAGGCGCAGTCCGGCAACTTTTTCAAAGGACGAGAAATCACGGTCGCGCGTAATCAAGGGTACGCCGTGATCGAGGCAGCTTTGAGCGATTAGAGTGTCCGCGACTTTCGGCCGGAGCCGGAGGCGAAACATTTGGGCTCGAAGTTCTCCCGCACGTTCCCAGTATCCGGAACTGATCTCTAATCGCGGGATCTGGGTGACCAGTTCGTCCAGCGAGGGCGTGGGATCAGGATCGCTCAGTAATTCGGTGACGGAGATCGGCGAAACGCAGAGTAGTCGATCGCTCAGCGCCTGTCGTACCATGTCAACGTCGCGTCCCGCTTCGCCACCCAGCAGAGCCACCAAGGAACTTGTGTCGGCACAGATCATTCTTCCCCTCGCATTTCTTGCCAGGTGAGGCTGAATTTGACTTTTCCCTGCAAAGCACGCAGCCGGTCGTAAACATCATGCGCTGCCAGTAACTCCAACCCTTTGCGCACCGTGGGGGTAGCGCCTGCCTTGGTTGCCCGCTGGGCCCTGCGAAGGAGGTCTTGAGGAACTAGAATGGTGAGCTTTTTCATCTGTTCTTTAGCCATGCCGTAATTGTACCAGCATCGATGCCGTATGGCTATACGGCAAATGCGGAGGGGTTCGAAGAATGCACCGGACGATAGGCCGAGACCTCCCCAGAGATGCTCCGCCTTGCTCTCGCGGCGGCCACACCATTTATGTCATTCCCGCGGAAGCGGGAATCCATTGTCTTCAAGACCGACGATGGAACCCCGCTTTCGCGGGGGTGACATCGATTATGATCGTTGGTCGATCGGTGTGAAGCGGGACCAGGAGCGCCGGGGATGACGAACAAAACGCTATGTTCCTATAAGGACTCATGGCAGAATCCTGGAGCGGCAGACGATAAGTCAGTTCGGCCCCCAAAATGCCTATATGTCAATGTGGGAGGGCGAGTAAGGGCATTTTGTCGCTGTGATCCCGGAAAGGACGTGAGAAAATGCGCACTCTTTTGGGCTGTTCGGGACAAGTGGCGTTGGGAAATCTCAGCCCCGATACGCAGCAGAGGCTGGGACAGGTCGAAGCGACCTGGCTGGAATTTGTCCCCGAGTCCGTGTCGCTGGAGATTCGCCATGTCCAACCCGACGACCGGCCGGTGCTTCCGGAGATCGTTCGGGAGTTGGTCGAATTTCTCAATCAACTGACCGATAACGAACGCGCTGAGGCGGCGGGGGGAGCCGTCTTCTACCAGGACGCCGTCAAAGGACGGTACGTCAGGGTTAAGGTCTGGAAAGATTGTTTCCTAACTATCTCCTGGGCTAGGCCGGACTACGAGCACGCGGACTGGGAGCAATATCGCAGCCAGCCCGTGTCAGTTGTGCCTGAGCCCTACCAACGGCTGAACGGGAAGTTCAGCTTCGAAGGGGTTCCTACCGCTGCGGATGACATTCGCAAACTTCTGGAGCGAACGGCGGGCCTATATTCCGAAGGCGATTTTGAAATTGTTGCCCGAGTGGATCGAATCGAGGCTTCTCTGCGGGATGTCAATGCGAGCGTTTTACCCCTCGTTTACGCGCTGCAGGTGCTCGCCAGGCCGGGGACGCTGGAAGGTGAGATTGACGTCAGTTCGTTTCGGGCCGGGGACCTTGAAGAGTGCTGTCGTTTTGCCTTCCGCACCGGCGAGGCATGGCTGGTGAGGCCGGCTTTGTGGCAAAGCTGTGCAGAGGAAGAATAGCCGAACATGGAAACTGGAAAATGGAAAATAGAGGCCGGGATCGCTCGTTCGTTCCATCTTCCGATCATCTGACCCAGTTTCTATTTTCCAATTTCTATTTTCCGATTCCCATTCCGAGGTGAGTATGGATTACGGATTTACAGAGTATCAAAGGGCCATCCAAGGTCTTGCCCGCGAGATCGCAGAGAAGGAAATCCGGCCGGTGGCGGCGGAATATGACCGCGAGGCCAAGTTCCCCTGGCCGATCGTGAAAATACTCGCGCAGACTGACCTGTTTCGAGTTTTCATTGATGAGAAATACGGCGGAATGCCGGAAGGGACTCCGATCATGAACATGGTGATCGTGACGGAGGAACTCTCCAAGGCCTGCGGCGGGATTGCGCTCAGTTTTGCAGGCACTGCGCTCGGCGCCCTGCCGATCATTCTTTCCGGCACCGAGGAACAAAAGCAGAAATGGCTTCCGGACGTAGCGGCCGGTAAGCGCCTGGTGGCTTTCGCGCTGACCGAACCGCAGGCTGGTTCGGATGCCGCAGCCGTGCGCACTACGGCCCTGCGCGACGGCGACCACTATGTGCTGAATGGCACCAAACAGTGGATCACGAATGGCGGCGAAGCAGAACTCTACTCCGTGATCGCGCTCACCAATCCCTCCAAGGGCCCTCGCGGGGCCTCCTGCATCGTGGTTGAAAAGGGCACGCCTGGTTTCACTTTCGGCAAAAAGGAAGACAAGCTGGGGATTCGCGCCTCAGCCACCCGCGAACTGGTTTTTCAGGATTGCCGCGTGCCGGTCGAGAACTGCCTGGGACGCGAAGGAACGGGCTTCATCACCGCCATGCGGACATTCGACGTGTCGCGTCCCGGAGTGGGCGCTCAGGCGGTGGGGATTGCGCAAGGGGCTTTCGACCTGGCGCTGGAGTACGCCTGCACACGCAAGCAGTTTGACGCGCCGATTGGCTCCTTCCAGGGTCTGCGCTTCCTGATGGCCGATATGGCAATGAAGATTGAAGCGGCGCGCGCGCTCGTTTATGCCACCTCGCGTTACATCGATACGCAGCCCAAGGAGCGGCCGACGCTTTACTCCGCCATGTGCAAGTGCTTTGCCTCAGACGTGGCGATGGAAGTCACCGTAGACGCGCTGCAGGTTTTCGGCGGCTACGGGTACATGCACGACTACCCGATCGAGAAGTATATGCGCGACGCCAAGATCACCCAGATTTATGAAGGCACCAACCAGATCCAGCGCGAGGAGATGTCCAAAACGCTGATCAGCGGCTTCCATTCGAAACGCTCCGCCAGTGATGCCCGCGCGGCGTAGGAAAAGCAGAATGCAGAAACGGGTGTCCTGAGTCAGAAGTTCGTTGAAGAAATGAGCCCGTCAGCCGACGGGCGGCAGCGAGTAGCCCACGGCGTGAGCCGTGGATCGCGAGACCCACCCTCACCCCCGTCCCCTCTCCCGCCGGGCTGGAGAGGGGTGCCGAAGGCGGGGCGAGGGCCGTCCAACCCAGGGCTAACGCCCTGGGCTACTCTATGCCGCCCCTGACGGGGCTCCGAAAAAACTGCGCACGCGAGAGCCTTTCTTGACGAGCTTGTGACTCGGGACACTGGAAAATAGAAACTGGGCGGTGGGACCTGCATTCTGGAGAACGACCCCAGATTTTCCCAGTTTCCATTTTCTATTTTCCATTTTCCAATGTGGTCGCTGTGGCTACAAAACCACAATCCGCCCTGCCGGTGCCGCCGGCAGCGATTGCTTTTCGTCCGGAATATCTCGATTTCCGCCGCGGCATCCACGTGGGGAATCTTGAGGATAACGAGCGAATCACGCGCATTCTGAAGCTCGAGCTCGAATCCCGCTATGCCCAACCCTTCGTGACCGAGCGCTGGGGGCGGGGCGTTTACTGGCAATGGATCGGCTACCTGCCTCGCGCCAATCGCGAAGCCATGCCGCTCTCCTCGAAGGTCAGTTTCGGCTGCTCGAAGTTTTTCATCAGCGTCGACACGGAGGAGAAGCTCTTCAAATGCGGGATGCAGGTGGAGCGGGGATATGTGAAGGCGCCGCGCGATTACCGCGAGTGCCAATTGCAGTCCGATTGGGATTGGCACCGGTTGCTGGGCGCACTCCGCCCGCGCAGCCCCATGGAGCGCGAACTTAAACGTCTGGTGCTGCGCGAAGGATTTATGCTGCGCGGCGGAAGTTGGGAAAACGAAGCCCAGGGCTTCGATCGCGAGAGTCTTCCTTCCACGATGAAACTCCGAGGGTTACTCGAGGCTGCGCCCGTGGCACACTGGGCAGGATTTCAAGTCTATTATCCGATGACCGAAAGCGAAGTTCAGTCATCAACCGGACTTGACCTTGTCGATTCGATGCTCGCCGTCTTCCGCGAAGTTACCCCCGTCATGAACCTTTGCATGAAGGTTCGCCTCAGGGAGGATTGAGCGGCGCTTTCCTCTCATATTCCTTCGCGCGCGCCGAACCGGTCTCAGCCTTTCATTCAGAAAACCGCGCCTTTAGTTAAAGACGGACGTCGGCGACGACTTCTCACTGCCGGACGACTTCGCCTTCGCGGACTTCTCCTTCGCAGACGATGAGGGGGTGCGGGACGACTTGGTCGTGGAAGACGATGATTTTCCCCAGCCGAAGTGATACACAATGCCTATCGTGTATTGGATATTATGCGCGTTGCCGCTGATCGGAAAGTACGCGGGCGACGATGTGGTGTTTACATAGGGCAAGCCAAGGGTTGGCGAACCGGTGATATGATCGCGAACGTCAATCCGCACGCCCCACTTTTCCGTCACGTTGTAATCAAGGCCGCCGCCGAAGTTGACGCCCCCGTTGCCTTCGGAGGTGAGTTTAGCTACAGGTGCATAGGCAAACCCCGTAGTGTTGGCCAAAGCAACCGCGGCGCTGCTGGGAGAAAAGCGGTTGTATTCGGCGCCCAGGACGGCGTAAGGGCGGATGCCCCGAAAAGTCGATGGCGAGTGCACCACCAGGTCGCCGCCAAACCTGTTGTCCCTCAGGCCGTAGGATTTTGTGACGGGCAGGGTGGGGCTGTTTTCATAAGTCAATTCAAGATTATTCTGGCTGTAGCCGTATGAAAGCTCGAGACCGAAGATCTTGCTCCTCTTCAGCGGCAGTTCGAATCCTACGTTCGCTCCTCCGCCGGCAGCATAGGTTGTTTGATAGGGAATATAGGCCTCTTCGAAGGACCGGGCATCGCTGAGCCTGTTGCCCCCGCCCGTAACAAAAACTAAACTAGTCTGTGCCTTGCCCACAGCGGCAATGAGGCTGAGCGCCGCTGCGACGATCAAACCTTGCAGAAGTCTCTTCACGGTCATATCGGGTCAAACCTCCCGGGTGTCTGGAACTCAGGTGCTTCGATGCGCTGTGTTTGTCGGAAGTTGGTTCAGTTGTGCACACCACCCCGAAAAAACCACAAAAGGATGAGGTCTCAGGGGCGCCCCCGAAGCGGCGGAGCATAACTAGCCTAACAGCATGCTGCTGAGAATGCAAGAAACCAGCGCCGGCTGATAAACCCCTTGCCTCCTCTGTCGCCGGCGGGTAGCATTGGCGTATGCGTCCAAAGGCCAAGCGCGCCTAACAAGTCAACACTCAAGTGTCGAGGGCGGGCCGACGCGTTACCAACTGGGGGCTCGGATGGCTGACATCGCTTCTTTACCACTTTCCTCGATTACCCCGCTGACGGTCCTCGGCGAGGAAGAACGGATGTTCCAGGCGGCGGCGCGCGAGTTCGCCGAAAACGAAATCCGCCCGCACGTCGAAACGATGGACCGTGAGGGCGTTTTCAATCACGAGTTGATCGCGAAATTCTTCGAGCAGGGATTCATGGGTCTGGCCGTTCCGGAAGCTTACGGGGGTGGCGGGGGGACGTTCTTCATCGCCGCTCTGGCCATCGAAGAGTTCTCGCGGGTCGATGCTTCGGCAGGCGTGGTGGTCGACGTCCAGAATACGCTGGTGAACAATGCCATCGAGCGTTGGGGCAGCGAAGCGCAGAAGCAGGAATACCTCCCGCGTCTGGTGCGAGACACGGTGGGGGCTTACGCACTCTCGGAAGCGGGTTCCGGCAGCGATGCGTTTGCGCTTGCCACCCGCGCCCGCCAGGATGGCGACCACTTCGTCTTGAACGGGCGCAAGCTCTGGATCACCAACGCCAAAGAAGCCGGATTGTTCATCGTCTTCGCGAACCTCAATCCCGAAGCGGGCTACAAGGGCATCACCGCGTTCCTCATCGAGCGCGACACTCCGGGCTTCAGTGTGGGCAAGAAAGAAGACAAGCTGGGGATACGCGCCTCTTCAACTTGCGAATTGCTCCTGGAAGACTGCCGCCTTCCCCGCGCGAATGTGCTGGGTGAAATGGGCAAGGGCTACAAGGTGGCGATCGAAACTCTGAACGAGGGGCGGATCGGCATCGGCGCGCAGATGCTGGGCGTCGCGCGCGGCGCCCTCGAACACGCGATCGCTTATGCCAAAGAACGCAAACAATTCGGCAAGCCTATCGCGGAATTTCAGGCTATTCAGTTTCAGCTTGCACGCCTTGCCACTGAAGTGGAAGCGGCGCGCCTCGTGGTGTACAACGCCGCTCGACTCAAAGACGCGCGCCTGCCGTTCCTGAAAGAAGCCGCCATGGCCAAGTATTTCTGTTCGCAAGTGGCCGAGCGCGTGGCCTCTGAATGCCTCGAGGTCTATGGCGGCTACGGCTTCACTAAGGACTATCCCGCCGAGAAATATCTCCGCGACTCGAAGATCGGAAAAATTTACGAAGGCACGTCGTTCATGCAGCTTCAGACCATCGCGAAATTGATTCTGGGATAATGCGGCGCGGGTACCTCGCTTCAGATCGGGAAGGGCGGGGCTTTAATAGCAAGCCGACGGAGAGACGTAGCGCGGGCGTCCCGCCCGCGGTCGCGGGAGCGTCCCGCTCCCGCGCACGGGCAGAGCCTGTCCTGAGCGGAGCGAAGGAATGCCCGTGCCACGGCGGGCGAGACGCCCGCCCTCCGATTTTCAGAGCGGAGCGAGATTCCTCGTCGCCTACGGCTCCTCGGAATGACAGCAAAAACGAGTTCTCACCCAGACTCTAAAGCCCCCGCCGCATCGCGGATTACGGCAACGCCGGCACGTTGGCGCTTTCGCGCGACGCCTCTTGCAGTTCCGGATCGTAGTTGAGGTTGGGGCGGAGCCAGCGCTCCACTTGGCGGAGGTCCATGCCTTTGCGGCGGTGATAATCCTCCACCTGGTCGCGGTCGATCTTGCCGACGGCGAAATACTGCGCTTCGGGGTGGGCAAAATACAACCCGCACACCGAGGCGGCGGGCGACATAGCGAAGTTCTCCGTGAGCTGGATGCCGGTGTTTTTTTCGGCGTGCAAAAGGTCGAAGAGCTCGCGCTTCTCGGAGTGGTCGGGGCAGGCCGGGTAGCCGGGCGCGGGACGAATTCCCCGGTAGCGCTCCTGGATCAGGTCTTCCGGCGTTAGATTTTCATCCTTGCCATAACTCCAATAATTACGAGCCTTTTTGTGCATTAACTCCGCTAAGGCCTCCGCCAGGCGGTCGGCGAGGGCTTTGGCCATGATGGAGTTGTAGTCGTCGTGGTCGCGGAGGAAACGTTCGAGCAGCGGTTCGAGGTCCAGGCCCGCGGTCACTGCGAACGCGCCAAGATAATCCTCAAGGCCCGTTGATTCTGGGGCGATGAAATCCGCGAGCGCCCGGTTGTAATGCCCCGCCGCCTTTTCCATCTGCTGCCGCAAAGTGTGGAAGGTTACGAGGAGGCCGGAGCGAGAAGCGTCGCGGTACACCTCGATGTCGTCCCCCACGCTCGCGGCCGGAAAGAAGCCGATGACGGCGTTGGCGGTGAGAAGCTTTTCTCTCACGATGCGCGTGAGTAGTTTTTGCGCATCGCACAACAGTTCGCGGGCCTTCTCGCCGACCGTCGCATCGTCCAGAATCTTGGGATAAGTTCCGCGCAGCTCCCAGGCCTGGAAGAGCGGAGTCCAGTCGATGTAAGAAACAATCTCCTCGAGCATCACGGCGGGAAAAGCGCGAATCCCCGTGAACTCAGGACGCGGAATGTCCGCCCGGCTCCAGTCGAGGGGCGGCCTGCGGCGGCGGGCCTCTTCGAGGGTCAGGAGCTTCTGCGCGGCGGGCTTGTGCGCAGCGCGGAGCCTTTCCTGCTCGCGGCGGTTTTCTTCCTGGAATGCCGGACGCGTATCGGGATTCTTAAGTCGGCTCACCACGCCGACGGCTCGTGAAGCGTCCAGGACATGAACCACCGGCTGGCAGAAATGGGGGGCAATCTTCACCGCAGTATGGACGCGGCTGGTGGTGGCGCCGCCGATGAGCAGCGGAATGGTGAAGCCTTCACGTTCCATTTCCTTGGCCACGTGCACCATTTCATCGAGCGAAGGTGTGATCAGCCCACTCAGGCCGATCATGTCCGCGTTGGTCGCCCGCGCGGTTTCGAGAATCTTCTCGCACGGTACCATCACGCCCAGATCGATCACCTCATAGTTGTTGCAGCCCAGTACCACGCCCACGATATTCTTGCCGATGTCGTGCACGTCGCCCTTCACGGTGGCCGTCACGATCTTGCCTTCCGCGCGAGCTTTGCCGCCCGCTTCCTTTTCCGATTCCATGAACGGCAGCAAATAGGCGACTGCTTTTTTCATAACGCGAGCGCTTTTGACAACCTGGGGCAGAAACATCTTGCCGGAGCCGAACAAATCGCCCACCGCGCTCATGCCGGCCATCAGCGGGCCCTCGATCACGGCGAGCGGCCGGCCCAGTTTTTGCCGAGCCTCCTCGGTGTCCGCCTCGACGTGATCGGCGACGCCTTTAACCAGCGCGTGCAGTATGCGTTCCTCGACCGTGCCCTGCCGCCAGGCGTCTTCCTGCAACTCCGCCGGGCCGCGCTGCTTCACCGATTCCGAAAACGCCAGCAGCCTTTCCGTGGCGTCGGCGCTGCGATTCAGCAGGACGTCTTCCACGAGTTCGAGCAGGTCGCGCGGCAATTCCTCGTACACGGCCAATTGCCCAGCGTTCACGATGGCCATGTCAAGTCCCGCCCGTATGGCGTGGTAGAGGAAAGCCGAGTGCATGGCCTCACGGATGGTATTCATGCCGCGAAATGAGAACGAGATGTTGCTGATGCCGCCGCTTACCTTGCAATCGGGAAGCTTGGCCTTGATCAGGCGGGCGCTTTCGATGAAGCTCACGGCGTAGTCGCGGTGCTCTTCGATTCCCGTCGCCACGGTGAGAACGTTAGGGTCAAAGATGATGTCGCACGGATCGACGCCCACGTCTTCGGTGAGAATCCGGTAGCTGCGCGCGCAGATTTCCACCCGGCGCTCCGTTGAGACCGCCTGGCCCGACTCGTCAAAGGCCATCACCACCATGGCGGCGCCGTAGCGCTTGATCAATCGGGCGCGCTCGATGAAAATCTCCTCGCCCTCTTTGAGGCTGATGGAATTGACGATGCCTTTACCCTGGATGCACTTCAGCCCAGCCTCGATGACACTCCACTTGGAGCTGTCGATCATGATGGGGACGCGGGCGATGTCAGGCTCGGAGGCGACGTAATTCAGGAAGGTGGTCATCGCCTGCTCGGAATCCAGCATGGCCTCGTCCAGGTTGACGTCGATGATCTGCGCGCCGCCTTCCACTTGCTGCTTGGCGACGCTCAGGGCCTCCTCGAACTGGCCGCCCAGAATGAGCTTCGAGAACTTCGGCGACCCGGTCACGTTGGTGCGTTCGCCGATATTCACGAAATTGGTCTCGGGACGAATTACCAGGGGCTCGAGCCCGCTGTAACGCGAATAGCGCTCGACCTGGGGCGGCACGCGGGGCGGGATCTTGCTGACTGCGTCGCGGATGGCGCGAATGTGCGCGGGCGTTGAGCCGCAGCAGCCGCCCACGATGTTGACCCAGCCGTTCGACGCAAACTCGCGCAAGTCGGCCGCCATAGTCTCGGGAGTTTCGTCGAATCCTCCGAAAGCGTTGGGCAGGCCTGCGTTCGGATAGCAGCTTGTGAAGATGGGCGCGATTCTCGAGAGTTCCTCGATGTGGGCGCGCATCTGCTTCGCGCCCAGCGCGCAGTTGATCCCCACGCTCACGAGCGGCGCCTGCGAAACCGAAACCCAGAAGGCTTCGACTGTCTGGCCCGAAAGGGTGCGTCCGCTCAGGTCCACGATGGTCACGGAGGCCGCGAGCGGCAGGCGCTTGCCGGTGTCTTCGAAATACTGCTGGGCGGCGAAGAGCGCCGCTTTGCCGTTCAGCGTATCGAAGATGGTTTCAACGAGAAGCAGGTCAGCGCCGCCGTCCACAAGGCCCCGGATCTGCTCGTAATACGCGTCTCTTAACTGGTCGAAGGTCACAGCGCGCGCGGCGGGGCTCGAAATGTCCTGCGAGGCCGAGGCCGTGCGGCTGGTGGGGCCGATCGAACCCGCCACCCAGCAGCAGCGCTCGGGATTCTGGCGCGCGAATCCGTCCACCGCACGGCGTGCCGCCAGCGCCCCAGCTTTGTTAAGGTCGTAGACAAAACCCTGCAAGCCGTACTCGGCCATCGAGATCGCGGTGGCGTTAAAGGTATTGGTCTCGATGATGTCCGCGCCGGCCTCGAGATATTGCCTGTGGATCTTTTCGATGATCGCCGGCTGGGTAATGTTCAAGACGTCGTTGCAGAGGTGCAGGTCACGCGGGTGGCTCGCGAACTCCTTGCCGCGGTAGTCCGCTTCCTCGAGCTTGTGGGCCTGGATCATCGTGCCCATGGCGCCGTCGATGATGACAATGCGCCGTTTTAGCGTGTCAACCAGCAAATCCGTGTTAGGCATAGCATCTTTCATCTTAATTCGAGTTCGTTTTCATTCAAGAACCAGTTCGTTTTGCGCACTCGAAAAATGTCACGTCCCTTAATTGTACATAGATCGCTAAGTTCGTTCCCTCGAAAAAACAGCACTTTCCCAGCTTTCCAACACTTCGGCTTCGTGGCCGTCAGTTTGCGGGTCCGGCAAACAGCAGCAGATTCCCATCCGGATCTTTGACGACGAAATTCTTAGCGCCCCAAGGCTGCTTCTTCAGTTTCTGGTGAAAGGTAACGCCAGCGGACTGAAACTCGAGAAACAGTAGCTTGATCTCGCCGGCTGTGGCGACGGTCATAGATACCGACAACAGTTCCTCACGATCGCGGACCGTCGACTCGATTACGGACCCCTCGACACACCTGAGATTAAGGCGTGCCGCGTCGCGACCCACTTGCGCATAGTAGGGAGGGTTGCCGTAACTGAATACAAGCGAAAAGCCTAGCTTGTCACAGAAAAACTCGCATGATCTTTTCATGTCGGCGACGAGCAGTTGCGGCTCCGCGCCGACAATGGTCGCTTTGGATGGCGACGACTTAAGCTTGCGCGGTGTGCTGGAAAGTCCAGTTTTCAGGATTTGCCAACTATCGAAGCCGTGCTGTCTTGCGACCATTTCTTGCGCATCGCGGAGCTTAAAGCTCGCTCGAAGAATCTCCGAGTCGGACACATTCAGGAAACGAGGCATAAGCCCGCGGATTTGCGCGGCGACGGGATAGTGCCGTTCGCGATGCCAACGCAATATGAGCTTGGCTTGCTTTTTGAGGTTTTCCAGATTGGGCATGCAGGCCTCCAGCGAGGAGATCGGGTAGGTGGGCATTGCCCTTCGGCGATGTGCCAATGCACCCTACATGCGCCGATTCCAGTATCGGCCGTCGTGACAGCAATTGTCAATTGAGAAACTGAGAACGCGCTACACGTTGTGGTGCCGTACTTACATATTTTTGTCGTATCGCGCACAACTCGGAAGTTGTCCTGAACGGGCCGCGACCGTTCCGATCAGTGGCGATCAGCGGAGCAGGGTTAACCAATCCACTTGGCTGGTTAGGCGGCCATGCGTACGGATAACCCCGCGAAAGACCATGGGCGCAAACGCGAAGCTGCCTACTTGCTTGTGGAGAACCTGAAGACCGTGCTCTGGCGATAGGTCTGGCCGGGCTTGAGTTCGGTTGATGGGAAGCTGGGCTTATTGGGAGAATCAGGGAAGTGCTGAGTCTCCTGGCAAAACGCCGAGCGGCGGCCGTATGCTTTGCCCCCCTTGCCGTGAATGCTGCCGTCCAGGAAATTGCCTGTATAGAATTGCAACCCCGGTTGAGTCGTGAGCACCTCCAGCACGCGCCCCGATTCGGGGTCGGTGACCCGGGCGGCAAGGCTGAGACCGGCGCCGGAGCGGTTCAACACGAAATTATGGTCATAGCCCTTGCCAAATTTGATCTGCTCGTCGTCAGCATCAATCCGTGCTCCAATCAGGGTAGACTTGTGGAAATCGAACGGAGTGCCGGCGACCTTGCGAAGTTCGCCGGTCGGGATCAGCGTGCCGTCAATAGGAGTGAAGCGGTCGGCATTGATCATGATCTCGTGCTTGAGGATGTTGCCGTTGCCTTCCCCGGCCAGATTGAAGTAGGAGTGGTTCGTGAGGTTCAGCACTGTGTCTTTGTCGGTCGTCGCCGAGTAATCGATTCTGAGCGCGTTGTCTTCTGTCAGTGAATAAACGACCTTCGCGCTCAGGGTACCAGGGTAACCCTCTTCGCCATCCTTGCTGAGGTAAGTCAGTTCGAGCGCCGGGTGCTCGCCGCGGATCTCGCGCGCGGTCCAGACTCGCTTGTCGAAGCCCTTCAGTCCGCCGTGGAGGCTGTTCGGACCGTCGTTAGCAGGCAGCTTGTGTTCCGCCCCATCCAGTTTGAACCTGGAATTCCCGATGCGGTTTCCGTAACGCCCGATGAGCGCGCCAAAGTAAGGCTCCTTGGCGAGGTACCCCTCGAGATTATCGAAGCCCAGCACAACGTCGCCCGGCTTACCGGTGCGATCCGGCACCACGATTGAAACCACGATTCCGCCGTAATTCGTGATGGCAACGTGCATCCCGTGGTTGTTGCTGAGAGTATAGAGGTCAATGGTTCTTCCGTCCGGCATTGTCCCGAAGGCCTTCTTACTGATGCCGGAGTTGCCCTTGTCCGCTGCGCCGCCCGCGGCGCCAACGATGGCAAGCACAAGAAGTACGGAGGAAGTGTAAGTGAGGTATGTCATGTCCTGCTCCTGAGAGGAAGATGTTCATGACCCGCGTCGAGGATTCGTACCGGCGGCTTCACATCGCCCGTGCGCATCGAGTTCATTGGCCATGTGGCGGGATGAACCCGCCGCTACCTCGCGCCTGATGACAACAAGTTCGTTCTCGCCTACGCCAGCCCCAGACTCAGGAGGACGTAGGATTTCGCCGGGACCTCGAGAGTCATTCTTGAACCGACCTGTGGAGCATCCAGCGGTTTGGGCACGACCCGATCGGGCGCATCAAAGCCATTCTCCGCCTTCAGGTCGGATCCCGTCAAGACCTGGCAAGTGTTCACGCGTGTGGGCGTGGTCTCGTGCCAGACCAACTCGAGATCGCGCGCCTTCTCGAGGTCCCGGTTCAGAACGAACAGGCTGGCGGTCTTGTTCTCAACATCGATTGTCCCAGCGACATCGAGGTAGGGCACAGACATGTTTTCGTGGGAACGGGCCGCTGGCCGCCCTGCAACGGGGACCTCGTAAGCCGGCGATGTCACCGCCAACTCGAGCGCCTTTCCGCGCGCGTGCTCGAGAGCCCAGGCATAGGGGTAATAAATCGTCTGCCGGAACAGGCCGTTTTCGTTGGTCATAATTGGCGCGATGACGTTCACCAATTGCGCCAGGCATGCCACGCGTACGCGATCCGAACGGCGAATCAGGGTGTTCAGCAGCCCACCGACTAACAGTGCGTCCTCGAGATTGTAAATCTCTTCGAGCAGGTGCGGCGCTACCTGCCTTTGGCCATCCACAGCGGTGCCGCTGCGCGCGCGGTACCACACGTTCCACTCGTCGAAAGACAGCCACAGCGTCTTGTTCGACCTCATTCGGCCCCCGACCATGTCGCACACAGCCATGATCTCGTGAATTTGCCGGTCCATATCAAGATTCATGGCCAGATACCGGGTGGTGTCTCCTCCGGTTTCCTCGGCGTTGCCAAAGTAGCGGTGCAGCGAGATGGCGTCAACTTCGTCATAGCATTGTTCCAGCGTCTGCTGGTCCCATTCGAGGTAAGTCGGCATAAAAGGGCCGCTCGATCCGCAGGCGACCAGCTTGACCGAGGGGTCCATCTCCCGCATCTGGCGCGCGGCGTCGCGCGCTTTAATTCCGTACTGAGTGGCGGGAATGTGCCCGATCTGCCATGGCCCGTCCATTTCATTTCCGAGGCACCAGTACTTGATGGCGTGAGGCTTTTCGTAACCGTGGGCGCGGCGCAAGTCACTCCACTTGGTTCCCTTATCCACGTTGCAGTACTCGAGCAGCGCGAGGGTTGTCTCCGGCGTGCCGGTGCCGAAGTTGGTCCCGATGAGCGGCTGCGCGTCTACGGCGTGGCACCACGTCACATATTCGTTAATGCCGAACTGGTTGGTCTCGATGGTATCCCAGGCGCGGTCGAGCACCCGTGGACGGTCCTTTTTTGGTCCTACGCCGTCAAGCCAGTTATACCCGGAAACGAAATTCCCTCCGGGATAACGAATAATCGGAACACCTATTCCCTTGATCTCCTTCAAAACATCGGTGCGGAATCCGTTGGAATCGGCAAACTTCGAACCGGGCTCGTAGATACCTCCATAGACAGAACGACCCAGGTGCTCGATGAAGGACCCGAAGATGTTTCTGTCCACCGTCGAAATGCAACGGTCCGGATCGATGACGACGCGCGCCGGGCCGGCGCTCTCCTGCGCCGCAGCGGAGTTCGCGAGCCAAGGAAAACGCGCGGCGAGCGAAGCGCCTGCCACAACGGTGCCGCTGAGAAACCTGCGTCTCGAGATGCAATTCATGTTGGCCTCCTTAGGCGACAGTGAAGGATCGCGATGTTTCTTGTGGATCAAGTACGCAGATAATGACAGCTGTAAGCGCTTAAACAAAGCATCTTGACTCAGCCCTGATTCTGCCTCCAACATTCCGGGGTGCAGAGTGGAATCAGGGGTCGGGGGCAGCTTATACGGGTGTCGAAAAGAAGTCAAGAGTGCTGAGCAGCAGAGGCCGATCCGCTGTAAGCGTTTGCAAAATTGCCTTCCCATGTGATAAACACACCTTCAGAAGGAGGGTGATCGAGATCATGCCTAACTCAACTGCGAAAACAGCCCTTATTATTGTCACGCTGTTTACCTTCTTGACCGCGCCGGTGGCAGCCAGAACCGCGGACGTTCAAGACTCGGCAACGGTGAAAGCTCCGCTGCTTCCCGCGGGAGCAAGGCTCAGGGAACTGCCTCTGACCGCTGTCGAGATCGAGGACGCTTTCTGGTCGCCTCGCCTGGAAGTCAATCGCACCCGTACGCTCGATCACGTTTACAAAGAACTGGAGTTGACGGGGTGCATTCGAAACTTCGATATCGCCGGCGGCAAGGCGCAGGGCAAATTCGGCGGACCATGGTGGGCCGATTCTGACGTGTACAAGTGGATTGAAGGCGCTTCGTATATCCTCGCCCTGCACCCTAACGCTCAACTCGAGTCGAAAGTGGACGAGTTGATTCGGAAGATCGCGGCCGCCCAGCAGAAAGACGGATACCTGGACACCTACGTTCTTTTGAGGCTGCCTGACCTGAAGTGGAAGAGCCTGGCGTTCAATCACGAAATGTTCTGCGCCGGTTCGCTTTTCGAGGCGGCCGTGGCTCACAACCAAGCTACGGGGAAGCGTTCCCTGCTCGAGATCGCGTTGCGACTTGCCGATCACCTCGATTCGACATTCGGGCCGGGCAAGCAGGCCGGCATCCCCGGCCACGAAGAGGTGGAACTGGCCCTTGTCAGACTCTACCGCCTGACGGGGGAGAAGAGATACCTCCGGCTCGCCGAATATTTCGTCAATTCCCGCGGTCAAAAGCCTTCCATCTTCGAACGTCAATACGAGCAGTTGCCGGAGAGGCAGGTGGACCTGCTCGGCCATCCGATGAGCATTAAGGACTTCTACCGGCGGTTTTTCCTCGTGAATCCGTCGAAGTTTGACACCAGCTATTCCCAGGACCAACTGCCGGCCCGCGAGCAGCGCGTGGCCGTCGGTCATGCCGTGCGGGCCATGTACTTCTACTCCGGCATGGCAGACCTGGTTTATGAAACCGGCGACGCGGGCCTGTGGGAAGCGCTCGAAAGCCTGCACGACAGTGTGACCGATCACCGCATGTACGTGACCGGTGGCATCGGCCCTTCGGAGCGCAACGAAGGCTTCACCGCAGACTATGACCTTCCGAACGAAGACGCTTACCAGGAGACTTGCGCTTCGGCAGGCATGGTCTTCTGGAACTATCGCATGCTGAAACTCACCGGCGACGCGCGCTATGCCGATGTCATGGAACTCTCGCTCTATAACGCACTGGCAGCGGGCGTTTCGTTAACGGGAGACACCTTCTGCTATGTCACGCCACTTGCGAGCCGGGGTGATTTCAAGCGCGATCCGTGGTTCGGCGTACCCTGCTGCCCGACCACGGTCGCCCGATTTCTGCCCGCCCTCGGCCGATACATTTACAGTGAGTCACCGGATGGCCTGTGGGTGAATCTCTTCATCGCCGGCCAGGCGAACGCCAACGTCGCGGGCGAGAAGGTCACGCTGCGGCAATCCGGCAACTACCCGTGGGACGGAAAAATCAAGTTCACGATAGGCGTAGAGGCGCCACAGGATTTCGTCCTGCGCGTGCGCATTCCCGGCTGGGCGGCCAGAGCGGATTTTGAGGTCAATGGAAAGAAATTCTCTCCTCGCGTCGTAAACGGCTATGCTGAAATCCGCCGGCCCTGGTCGAACGGGGCCACGGTTGAGCTGACACTCCCCATGGAGGTACAGCGCCTCGAGGCCAATCCTCAAGTTGTGTACGACCATGGCAAATCTGCGGTGCGGCGCGGGCCGCTCATCTATTGCCTGGAGCAGGCCGACCAAACAGCGCCGCTCGACGAGATCATCTTGCCGCTTGGAGCACAGCTTGAAAGCCAGAACATGCCTGACCTCCTGGGCGGCATAACTGTCGTCAAGGGACAGGGGCTCCTGCGCCCACTTGATGATTGGAAGAGCGTGCTCTACCAGCGGGCTCGTACGGCGAATACCCAGCCGCTTCGCGTCACTGCGGTTCCTTACTGCGTATGGGGAAATCGCGGGCTGGGGAAGATGGCTGTTTGGCTAGACACAACGCCGTAGCGCGCGTCGGTGTAGGGGGACCGCTTGCGGTCCCCGCATTTCCGCTGGCCCGACAAGGGTAGGGCTTGCCCTCATAAGCGTTTACTTAAGGATTGCTTTCGGTCTGGGGTTCAGTTATGCTTCGGGTCTATGAGCCAAACGCTGGCGGTCTTTGAGGAGTTGGACGATTGGGAAGTGT
>JBEKLY010000066.1:0-53610 GCA_050010015.1 Terriglobia bacterium | reverse complement strand
AGGCTCGCCCCATCTCACCGGCCGAATCGAGTTTCTTATCGTACGGACTGGCCGTTCACCTCCTGCTGCTCCCCACCCCGTGTCACCACGACGCAGTTGCAGGCTGATTACGAGTTACGTTAACCCGGAGAGGACTTCCACCTCTCTGATCGTGTGCGCTTTCAGGCGCACTAGCCGGGGGCAACGCCCCCGGAAACGTCGCCCCCTCGCCCCCTTCCCCACACCCCGCTGGCGGGGTGTGGGGTGCCGAAGGCGGGGTGTGGGGCCTTGGTCCGGGGGTTTCACCCCCGGCTACTCAATTTGCTCCCCTCCAGGGAGCACCTGTCGTTGTGCGCTCCGACGCCGCAGTGAGGGGAGCATGGTCTTTCCGCGTAGTCGACAACCGCCGTTTCAACACGATGCGTTTTGAAACAGCTTCTAGGGATGTGAGAGCGCTATGAACTGCACTGGAACAAACGATTGCCTCTGCGGCTGCTGTGCCGGAACTAGTGTCCAGACTCCCCAGATCGAGACCAATCTGCCCGCGCAGTCTTCCATCAACTACCGGGCGGGAACCTGGGCTAGTTTCAAAGAAACCATGCTGGCTCGCCTTTCGAGTTCCGATTATCCGGCTCTTGCCCGGCTGAAGACGCGGGCCGACGATGACTTCACGATCGCTTTTCTCGACGCCACCGCCGTGGTGCTCGATATCTTGACCTTCTACCAGGAGCGTCTGGCCAACGAAAACTATCTGGGCACGGCCACGCAATCGCGTTCCCTGACGGAACTGTCCCGGCTGATCGGCTACCAGCCGTCGCCTGGCGTGTCAGCATCGGTCTACGTGGCATTCACTCTGAAAGCCGCGCCGGGACAGCCTCCGGATCCCACTGCGCCGGCCATCACCATACCCGCCGGGACCGAGACACAGAGCATCCCCGCTCAAGGCCAGACGCCGCAGGTCTTTGAGACCTCCGCCGACATTCCCGCCAAGCCGGACTGGAACGCGCTGTCCGTGCAAACCGCGGCTCCATGGCAGCCGGGCACCGGCAGCACATCGATGTATCTTCAGGGCACCTCGACGCAATTGAATCCTGGAGACTCGCTTCTGATTCTGGGCGTTGCGCGCGAGGCATGGGCCGAGAATCCCACCGGCGACGCACCCCCTGATGATTGGGATGTGGTCGTTCTCAACGAGGTTCAAGCGGATACCGTTCGCAACATCACATACGTCGCCTGGGACCAACCTCTCACCCACATCACGGACGACGGAGGTTCCTCCGGCTGGACCGTAGCGAGGGTATTCGCTCTACGACAGAAAGCCGCGCTCTTCGGAAACAACGCGCCCGATCCCAACCTGTTTGTAAACGCCCAAAGCGCTCCCGGGTCGCCAACTACCGGCCTTCCCAACTACCTCGTCAACTCGTCGAGCACGCCCTGGCAGTGGGCGAGTTTCCAGATTACGTCCAGCAGCCAAGTCGATCTGGATTCAACTTATCCCAAGGTGGTCGCCGGGGGCTGGTTCGCCGTTACTCAGAAGAATCTCAATCTGAGACGTTTCGTTTTGCGACGAAACGGCTTGGCGGGTGGGCCGGGTTTCCCGGAATCACCGCTCTACACGTTCACAGTTCAGCTTTACAACGTCCAACACGCGAGCGCCGTTTCTCTTGCCCAGTTCGGCCTGAGCGCGAAAGTGACGGAGCTTGTCGCGGATTACGTGCAGGACATCTCGAACACGTTCTCTTTGCGCGCCGCGCAGGTGTGGGCGCAAAGCGAACAACTGGCCGTCGCCCCGCAACCCCTGGATTATCCCTTGTACGGTGGGTTCCTCGACTTGCAGTCCGCGCGCCCCGATCTTGTGGGGGCCACGGTGGTGGCTATCTCGGGCAACCGCCAGAAGATCGCCGTGGCTGACGGCGTCACATGGCTCTCGTTTGTTCCTGACGATCAGTCTGCCCCGACGGCGCTCGAGCCGGGCGATCTCTTGACCATCACTGCTCCCGCTCCGCTGCCTCTCAATGCCGACTCTTCGGCGCCCGATTGGAGTTCCGTGACAGGTTCCATGACGTTGCGCGTCGAGGACGCCAATGGCCGGCCGGGCGCAATTCCCCAAGCTTCCTTGAGCAATTTCACCTTGGCGCTTTCGAGCAGCAGCGACCCCGAAGTGAGCGAGTACGCTCTGGTGAAGTCGGTGAACGACGCCACCGCTCCCTATGCCCATACGCAGATTCTGCTACAGTCGAACCTGCTCAACTGCTATGACCGAAACTCAGCGACTGTGAATGCCAACGTGGCACTTGCCACGAATGGCCGCTCGGTGAGCGAAATCATAGGCAGCGGCAGCGCCTCCACGCCCAATCAGAATTTCACGCTCAAGCAGTCTCCCTTGACGTACGTCCAGGCGCCGACTCCAACGGGAAGGAAGAGCACACTCCAGGTACTCGCCAACGGCGCGGCCTGGAGCGAAGTGCCCAGCCTCTACAACCAGCGTGCTTCCGCGCAGGTATTCGCCACACTCAACCAGTCGGACGGCACAACCGACGTGCTGTTCGGCGACGGCGTGGAAGGCGCCACGCTGCCCACCGGCCAGAACAATCTGCAGGCAAACTACCGCGTCGGAGTGGGCTCTGCCGGGAACGTGGCGACCGGCGCCATCAGCATCTTGATCGACCGGCCCGTGGGCGTGAGCGGCGTTACCAATCCTCAGGCGGCCACGGGAGGCGGCGACCCCGATTCCATCGACGACATCCGCTCGAGCGCGCCGCAGTCCGTACTGACTTTGGGACGCGCCGTTTCCATCGCCGATTATCAGAGTTACGCCTCCACCTTCGCCGGCATCGCCAAAGCCTACGCCACCTGGATTCCCAGCGGGCCGGGGCGCGGAGTTTTCCTGACCGTGGCAGGCGCAAACGGCGCGGCCTTGCCGCCCGGGAATCCCACGCTCGCGAACCTGGTCGCCTCACTTCGGAATTACGGCAATCCCCTGGTTTCGATTACGGCGGTGACATTCCTCGAAACGCTGTTCGGCCTCGACGCGGATATTGCCTACGATCCCGCCTACAGTCAGCCGGCCGTGCAGGCTGCGGTACTTCAAACGCTCACGGAAACCTACAGCTTCGCCAACCGCACTTTCGGCCAGGGAGTTTCCGCCGACGAAGTTACCTCCGTCATTCAGGCGGTTCCCGGCGTGCTGGCGGTAAACGTTACGAACCTCGAGGCTGGCGCGACCAGCGCCGCGGGCGACCTGGCGGGCCAAGGCACGTTCTCTCTTTCGACGTTCAATAGCTGGCTCGCGCAGCAGGTTCCCAATCTGCCCCGGCCTGCCTCCGGATCGAACCTGCGCATCTGCCCGTACATTCCCGTGGCAAGTTCTCAAGGCCTGCCGCAGGCCGCGGAGATTCTGGTGATCGATCCCAACCCTAAGAATGTCGTTCTGGGGGTGATGTCATGACCCCGCGAACCAGGCTTTTCGACCTGCTTCCGGCACTCTACCGCCTTAAGGACGCACAAGTGGCGGCCTCGCAGCAACTCGCGCAAGGGCCACTCCAGTCTCTGCTGGCGTTGATCGAAGAGCAACTGTCCGTGGTCGAGAACGACCTCGAGCAGCTTTACGACGATCAGTTTATCGAGACTTGCGCGCCTTGGGTGATTCCTTATATCGGCGACTTGATCGGCTACCAGCCTGTAAACGGCGTGGCGCCCGCGGTGGCCAGTCCTCGCGCCGAGGTGGCGCACACCATCTCCTTCCGGCGTCGCAAAGGCACCGTGCTGGTGCTCGAGCAGCTCGCGAGAGACGTCACCGGCTGGGGCGCGCACGCGGTGGAGTTCTTCAAACTCCTGGCGTGCTCCCAGTACATGCACCACATCCGGCCCCACAACTACTACGCTCCCGATCTGCGTCACTGGCAGGTGCGAGCTTACATGGACACGGCCTTTGACCGCACGGCTCACAACGTCGACGTGCGGCGCATCGCCGTCGAGCGCGGCCGGTACAACCTCCAGAACATCGGAATCTTCCTCTGGTCGCTCGGCGCTTACAGCCTCACCAAGATTCCCGCCACACCCTCGCCAAGCAACTCGGCCGGCAAGCCGCAGTGCTACCGGTTCAGCCCGCTGGGCAGGGATATCTCACTCTTTACGAATCCGATCTCGCAGGGCTCTCAAATCAACTCGGCCGCGACGCCTGTGAACGTGCCTGATCGCCTGCGCCGCCGTGTTTTATGCCAGGATCTTGCGAGCGGCGCCGGCGCCGTCTACTACGGCGAAGGCAACAGCCTGGCCATCTATGCGGGCGGCAAGCTCCTGAACCCGTACCAGATCCAGGTGTGCGACCTGGCCGGGGCTGAGGGTTCCTGGGCCAACCTGCCGTCCGGCAACTCGTACCCTTACGCCGCCGCGGTCGATCCCGAACTGGGCCGGATCGCGCTCGCGCCCGTCGCCACGGGCTCGGAACCAGTGCTCGAGGTTTCGTTTTACTACGGCTTCAATGCCGAAATGGGCGGCGGAGAGTATTCACGCCAGCAGACGTTTGTGGTGCAGAGCGAAGCTCAAGTGCTGCCGTTTCCCGATACTGCCTCCGCGCCTCGCTACCACACTCTGCAGGATGCCGTGACTTATGCAGCCGCACAACTGACCGCAAACGGGAAGATTGCCTTGGAGTTGTCGGGGAGCGGCTCATCGCAGGCGGCGTATGAGCTTCCTGCCGCATTGTCGGTTAGCGTTCCGGCCAGCGCCACTCTGGAAATTCGCGGTGCGGATGGCTCCTGGCCCATGCTCACATTGAATGGCGAAATCTCCGCGAGCGGCGGCGCCTTGAGCACCCTGGTCTTCAATGGCCTGTTGCTGACTTCGAAAATAGCGCCCGGCAACCCGCCCGTGGCCCTGCTGCATGTGCCGGCTACCGCACCAAGTGGAAGCAGCAACCAGTTGGGCACTCTCGCTATCAACCACTGCACGCTGGTTCCGGGATGGGCGCTCGCTCCGAGCGGCAGTCCGCAATACGGCGCCGCGCCGGCTCTGGTTGCCGCACCATCGGGATTGCAGATTTCCATTCAGAGATCGATCGTGGGTGCGCTGCGCGTCGAGGAAGTGGTCACCGCCTCCGTGGCCGACAGCGTTGTGGACGCCACCTCTCGCACAAACGTGGCTTACTCAGCCTCCGACGGCGCGGGCGCCGGGGGCGCCCTCACGCTCGAGGGCTGCACGGTAGTCGGCAAGATTCACGCCGGGTTGTTGACGCTGGTTTCCGACAGCATCGTCTGGGCGGGGCTCGCCTCCGGCGATGCGTGGGCCGCGCCGCTCGTCGCCGATCGCAAGCAGGCGGGTTGCGTGCGGTTCAGTTACCTCCCTATGGCTTCCGTGACGCCGCGCCAGTTCCAATGCCTCGAGCAGGGGGAGGGTGCTCCGCAACCCGTCTTTTATTCGTTGCGCTACGGCGATCCGGGCTACGCCAAGCTGTTGCCGTCGACCGACAATGCGATTCGTCAGGGCGCCGATGACGGCGGCGAGATGGGCGCCTTTCACTTTGTGTTGGCTCCACAGCGCGAGACCGACCTGCGCGTGAGATTGCAGGAATATACTCCGGCGGGACTGGAATTCGGGATTTTCTACGAAACTTGATGCGGGCATAGGGGCAACCCTTGTGGTTGCCCTGCGGGCGGCCCCGAGGGCCGCGCCGCATAAGCGATCGCTAAAGGCGCAGCGACTTCCAGAGCCGCGGAGCGGCGGCAGAAAATAGCCCACGGCGTGAGCCGTGGGTCCCCGTGGCGTATTGATATTCACAGCCCCGGAAGGGGCGACAGAACGCAGGAACCTCTGTCGCCCCTCTGGGGCTCAGATAGCCACGGATTGCCCTCTCGATCCCACGGCTCACGCCGTGGGCTACTCGCTGTCGGCCCTCCGGGCCTGTATGGTGGCATCAGGACGTGCATGGCTACTGGCGGTGTTAAGTTAACGCCTATGGGGCAGCCCCACGCCGCCCGCCAGCGGCATTCCAAGGAGAAACATCATGGGAAGCGATATTTCCCGCAACACCTTTGACCCTAAGAAACACTACAGCGGCTTGCGCCAACAGCAGGGACGGGTGAACCTTGATGCCGACTGGAACGAGCAGGTTGACATCGCCGCGCACCGCGTCGAGACGGAAGCTTGCGATGTCATCGGCCCTTCCGGCGCGCCGCAGGGTAACGCCGGCTTCGCGATCCAGACTCCCGGAGCCTGGGCCCCCTCGACAAGTTTTGCGCTCGGCGCTCGGATTCTTGACTCGAACGGACACCTCGAGATCGCGACTGCCGCCGGTACGTCCGGCGCCACCGCCCCGGCATGGCCGACCACCGTAGGGGCCACCGTCACGGATGGGACCTCAGGGCTCATCTGGCAGCTTGCCGCGAACGACCTCGCCGTTTCCGCGGGTCGGATTTATGTGGACGGAATCCTGTGCGAACTGGCACAACCAACCACCTACCTGACCCAGCCCGACTACCCCGCCCCGCCGGCATTGCCTGCCACCGGCACGAGCATCGTTTATCTGGACGTGTGGGAGCGCGAAATAACTGCGCTCGAAGACCCGCAAATCCTCGAGGTTGCTCTGGGCGGCCCCGACACGGCCACCCGGACGAAAACGGTGGCGCAAATCAAACTGGTGGATGTGAGCAGCGTCACGGGCGGAGTGGCCTGTTCCACCGCCGCCTCAGCCATCCCGCCTTGGCAGCAGGTGGTCGAGCCCTCGGCAGCACAGCTCACCAACGGAGTTGTGCAGTCCGCCGCTTCCGGCCCCTGCTGCCTCAGTTCGAACACCGGCTACACCGGAATGGAGAATCAGCTCTACCGCGTTGAGATTCATGCGAGTGGTGTTTACGGATGGAAGGCAAGCACGCCGTACGTTCTCGGCGCAGAAGCGGTCGATTCCAATGGCAGTCTCGAGCGCGTCATTGCTGCCGGCTCGACCGCCGCAACCGCGCCGGCTTGGCCGGCTGCCGCCGGCGGCAAGGTAACGGACGGAACCGTCACCTGGCAGCTTGTGTCGAAAGGCTACAGGCCGCTCTGGGCCGCCAATAGGGCCTACGCCGTGGGCGCACAGGTTGTTGATTCGAACGGGAACCTCGAGACCGCCATCGCCGCGGGCACCTCCGGCAGCACGCATCCCGCCTGGCCCACCAAACCCGGCGCCGCAATTGGCGATGGAACCGGCAGCTTGATGTGGCAGTTCGCCTCGACCACCTTCAAGTGGTCCCGCGATAATGGTTCCGTCGCGACGGCCGTCACCGGAATTACACCGGTCACGAACACCGCCGGAAATTCCGCCAGCCAGCTCTCCGTAACAAGCTTGGGGCGCGACCAAGTGCTCGGGTTCGCTCCCGGCAACTGGGTCGAAATCACGGACGACTGGCAGGATCTGAATCGCCAGCCCGGCGAATTGCACCAAATTGACAGCATCGACCGAACGGCTCAAACCATCACTCTCAATTCCACCGTCGCCTCTGCCAGTTTTCCCACCACCAGCGGGCAGACCGATCCCAACCGCCACACGCGGCTCACGCGCTGGGACCAGTCCGGCAAAGTTTACGAAAGCGATGGCGCGACGGTTTGGGTCGACCTTGGCGCAGCCGGCTCGACCGGCGATATTCCAGTGCCGCCCGCGGGCACGACGCTGCTGCTCGAAAACGGCGTCACGGTCGCCTTCAGCTCGAGTCCCGCGAACGGCCCCATCTACACGGGCGACTACTGGAACTTTGCCGCGCGCACGGCCAACGGCTCCGTCGAGTCTCTCAATCAGGCCTTTCCGCGCGGAGTCCAGCACCACTTCTCTCGTCTGGGAATCATCAACTTCAGCGCTACGCCGTGGACGTTCGAGGATTGCCGCGCCATTTTCCCGCCCGCCGCACAGCGGCCCGGCATTCACATTACCCAGGTACTGGCCCTCGACGGCAACGGCAGCCCCACGCCGTTATCGAATGACGCGACGCTGCCGGTGACGTCGCTGCTGGGTGGCATCAAGCTCGTGTGCGACCAGAATGTGTCGCCCGTTTCCATCCGCCGCCCCACATGCTGGGTTACCGTGGAATGGCCTAATGCCGTCGGCACTCAGAATCTGCGCCAGTTTTACCTGCCGATGGCTGTGCCGGCAGACGTTGGCGCGCAGGGCAACGTCATTTTCTGGCGCCCTCAAAGCGACTACGCGACAGGCAACACACCCGCCGCGGAAGCGGTTGCGGACTTCAACGGCGACGGCATCCCGGATCTCGCCATCGTCAACCAGGCTCAGAACACCGTTTCGATTCTGTTGGGCAATGGGGACGGCACGTTTGCGGCTCACGTCGATTACGCCACCGGCAACACGCCCGTCGCCGTAGCAGCGGCGGATTTCAACGGCGACGGGAAGTTAGACCTGGCCGTTGCCAACAAATCGGGCAACTCGGTCTCGATTTTGATTGGCAATGGAGATGGCACGTTCAAGGCCCACGTCGATTACCCCTCTGGAAGCACACCGGTTGCCCTCGCGGCTACGGATCTTAATGGTGACGGCAAGCCGGACCTGGCGGTGGTCAACAACGCCAGCCCCGGCGCCGTTTCCGTTTTGCTGGGTAAAGGCGATGGGACCTTTCCTGCTCCCGTCAGTTACGCCACAGGGAATTCCCCTGTCGCCCTGGCGGTTGGCGATTTCAACCGCGACGGTATTCCGGACCTCGCGGTTGCGAACCACACGGACAATACCGTGTCGATTCTGCTCGGGAACGGCAACGGAACGTTTGCGGCCGCGCCCGCGCCACCGGCACTTACCGCTGTGGCGGGCGGCGCTCCGCCGGCGGGCGCTTACAAAGTGGCCGTGACCTACCTCACCGCGCGAGGCGAATCTGTGCTCTCCGTGCCCAGTTCCATCTCGACCGCCGCCGGAAATGACATGGCCATTCAGGTTTCTTCACCGGCAGCCTCCGGCAACGCCACCGGCTGGAACGCCTACTTCACCACGGCGGGCGGCGCTACCTTCACGAAGCAGAACGCCGCACCACTCGCGATCGGCACGAACTTCACGCAGGGCGCCGCCATCAGCACTGCCACCGCCGCCCCGGCGGGTCCACCTGCGACCGGTGGTTCTCCCGTTGCGCTGGCGGTTGCGGACTTTAATGGCGACGGCAAGGCGGACTTGGCGGTGGTCGATAACACCAGCCCCGGCTTGGTGTCGATTTTGCTCGGCAATGGCGACGGCACGTTTGCCGCCCAGGTCGGATACGCCACCGGCAATTCGCCGGCCGCGCTGGCCGTGGCGGATTTCAACGGCGACGGCAAGCCGGACCTGGCCGTCGTCAACAGCCCTGCGACCGCTGCCGGCACGACAGCCTCCTCCGGTAGTGTCTCCATCCTGCTGGGCAACGGCGATGGCACGTTTCAGCCCCATGTCGACTTCGCGGTGGGAACAACCCCCGTCGCCGTGGCGGCGGCGGACTTCAGCGGCGACGGAAGCAAGGACCTTGCCGTCGTCAACCAGGGCGATACGGCCGTATCGATCCTGCTCGGCAACGGCGATGGGACGTTTCAGCCTCGAGTGCGCGCCGATTGGCTCGACACCTTGCCGGACTCCATCCCACTCGGCGACAAAGGAATCCTCGCGCGCCTGACGCTGAAGGGTAACTTCATCTGGTCGCAGTCCGATCCCCAGTTGTACCTGGACGGTGATTCTTTCGGCGTTGCGCAAACCGACGCTTCCGGCCGCCAGGACCTCGGCATCAGCCTGCCCAGCGGCGACGGAAGGCAAGGCGGCGACTTCCAGATGTGGTTCTGGCTCACCCCTGCGCCTCTGCTTCAAATCTCGCCCGCCACGCTGAACTTCGGCACGCAGGCGGTGGGCGTCACCAGCGCCGCCCAAACCGTCACCTTGACAAACGTTGGCAATATCCCAGTGAATATTTCAAATATAAGTATTACTACTGACTTCGCGGAGACCAACACCTGCATCCCCTCGATCTTCCGGCCCCTCCTTGCGATCACGGTGGCCACTGTGGCGGGAAGAATCGGCCTGGCCGGCGCCCGGTCAACCATTCCCGTTATATTTGGCAGGGTCGGGGTGCTTCAACCCGGCGCCAGTTGCACCATCAGCGTCACGTTTACTCCCCCTGCCGCCGGAGCGGTCACCGGCACTCTGACCATTACCGACAACGCTACGAGCGATCCGGGCGGCACCGCAAGCCCGCATCTGGTCAGCCTGAGCGGCACGGGCATCGTATTCCGTTCTCCGATAGGGGTGACGGGTGTGCTACAAGTTAAGTAGGGCGATCCGGCTCGCCAGGTAACGGTCTTTCAGCCCCGTCCAAGGTAAGCCTGTTGGACAGGCAGAACGATCGCCTCGGGCAGATTCATGTACGGCCGCCCACTTCCAGATCAAAATCGCACCCGGCGCTGCCCGTGAGCAGGGCTACCGCTGCGTCACCTCGAGTTGAACCGGCAGCGCTACAGAGTTTACCTCGGGATCATAGTACTCGTAGACGCGCGACTTGAACGTGCGGGCGCGAATCGGGTACTTGGCGTGCAGGCGGAACTTCAGCCTGACGGCGGCGCCCGGCGCGAGGGAATCGAAGTAAAGAATGGCCTGCGTCGCGGTGAGGCTGAACTTCGACAGGCAGCCGCTCGCAAAATTCGCGCTCTTTGCCTGATAATCCTGCAAGTCTTCACTGAGCAAATCGAATCCCGGCGGAATTCCGAGGTCCACCATCACCATCCTGGCGGCCTTGTCCATGTTGTTCTTGACCGTGGCGGTCGCCGTGGCGGTGTCATTTTGAGCAAGATGCGTGCGGTCGTAGGTGACGTCGATCGAGAGCGGTTCGCGCTCCGGTTTCTCGGTCCAGGGCAGAAAATAGCTTCCCACAACCTGATAGGCCAGCCCGCCCTTGCCTTCGAACCGAATCTCCACCGTGTTGGCCAGCTTGGCTGCATCCATTTCGCTTGAAGTACTGATCCGCTTGGCGTTCGGCGTAAGTACCGCACCTCCAGGCCCGGCAATGGTGACGCCCTTGAACACGAACTGATGAAGCAGGTCGTTGTTCTCCGGTGTAAGCGTAAGTTTTTCAACCGTCCGGCCGTTCAGCAGAATCGCGACCGTGCCTTCGACGTCGGCTGAGCCTTTTTCCGTGGCGAGCAGTAATGCTCCGAGGGCCATGATCGTGGCCTGTGTGGTGCCCCAGGTTCCGGCAGCATCTTTTTTGGCAGCGATGTAAGCAAGGGCTTTGCGCGCCGTGCCGGACGCCTGGCCCCACTTGAGCAGCGCTTGAGCTGCAAGGCCGGTCGTCTCAATGCTGGCGCTCGCGCCTTCGCCGTAAACGCCGGTTTCCTCCGCAGTCCACCAGGCCTGATCGTCTTTTTCAGCGCGCGCGTCGAGCAGAAGCTCGATTGCCTGACGAGTGAACTCGGGGTCCTCCTTGTGGCTGCCGGTTCCGTAGTCCGTGGCAAAATTGGCCAGCACCGCAAGCGTGTAAGCGTCCATCTTTGCGCTCAGGTGCTTCTCGACAAATTGCTTGGCGCGTTCAACGGCAGTTCCATGATATCCGGTGTGCTCAAGTGACCAGGCGAGATAGGCGGTGATCCGCAGTACGTCGGAGTTGTAGCGATTCGTGGCGCCCTCGTTGATGAACTGCGTGTCCGGCTTCCAGCTTCCATCCGCCTGCTGCTGGCCGGCCAGCCACGCCTGCGTGCGCTCGATCAGTTTCGGGTCTACGTCATAAACCTTCGACATGTCGTAGAACTCCATCAGGCCGTAGGCAGTGAGTATCTTGTTCGCCGGGGCGTTGCCGAACCAGGAAAATCCGCCGCCGGGGACCTCGAACGTCAGCAGGCGCTGGTAGCCGTTGGCGATGTAGCCCTCCGCTTTGGCGTGTACTTCGGGCGTCAGCTTCTTTGTGCGCTTCATGTAATCGAGCGCCAAGACGTTGGGATAGGTGCTGGAGGAAGTCTGCTCGAAACAGCCGAACGGCATGCGCAGAAGGCTGTCCATACCTTCGATCACCTGGCTCAGCGGGCCGGGATAGAGGCGGATGAAGATCTTGCTCGCCTCGGCAATGGCGTTTGCCGGGAAACCTATTTCGTGCTGCACGCTGCTTTCCAGGCGGCCATTGAAGACGACGCTTTGCTCGCGGCCGTTGGGTATGACTTCGATCTCTCGGACTACGATGTCAGCGCGCTTCGTTCGGCCTTCCAGGCTCGCCGCAAGTGTCAGCTTGAATCTCCCGATGCGCTTGGCTTCGAGTGTGAATTGCGAGCCGCCTACCTGTCCCGATTCGACCTTCAGCGACTTTTCCGCCACGTCATCGACGAGCGAGAACCAGTTCTCCGGGTGCAACTTCAAGCAGGCCTCTCCGCGCGCGCCTGAGTAGTTGTAAATGCCGACTGGAATCGAGACACGGTCGCCCTGCGTGAGCGTGACGGGCATATCGAGGTCAACGAAGAAATCCTGAAAGACCTTCAGGCTTGATGAGGATGTACCCAGTGCTCCGTGCGGCGTGGAAGCGATCATCGCCATGCGCCAGGTCGTGATGGAATCGGCGATGGGAATAACAATGCTGGCGCGACCGTCCTTGTCGGTAATGACCTCGGGGTTGATATAAAGCGCCTCGGGGAAATAGGACCGCACTCGCGCCGTGGGCGCGGCGCCCGTTGCACCCCCAACCGCTCTGTCGCCCCCAACTCCCGGGGCAGCTTTCGCAGCGCTGAGTATTCCGCTGATAACGCCGCCCATCTGCCCGCCGGGGACACCCCCCGGAACGCCTCCGACTATACCCCCTGCATCGCCCGCGGCCATGTCCTTCATTTCCCTGACCTGTCGCGCCATTGCCGTCATGGGCACGGCCGGCACTTCGGCAGCCTGAGCGACTTCAACGGCCTGGGTGACCGCGCCAACATCCAAGGTGGCCGAAATCACTGCGCGATCGCGTGCCTGAACAACGATCCCCCGCGCCAACGCCTTGAATCCTGGCATCGACATTTGAACTCTGTAGGCGCCGGTCGGCAGGCCCGAGAAGCTGAATTCCCCTGAGGCGTTGGTTTTGGCGGTTCGGACCGGGGCGACTTGGACCTTATTCGATGAAAGGTCAAACAGTTCAATTGTTGCGCCAGGAGCCACGGCACCCGAGACGTCGGTCACGGCGCCAACAATGTCCGCCCGCCCGTTGAACGGCCCACGATCGTGTTCGATCTTGACCGTGACGTCACTCAATTCAGGAAGCTTTTGAAAGGTGCGGGTGGGCACTTGGAGTAGCACCGTCATGTCGTCGAAGGTATTGAATTGCCCGTCTGGTCCAGCGCTGCGCACCAGATAGAACGATTTATTCTGGGCCCGGTACCATGAGGTTGCTTCCAAACGCAACTCAGCACCCCAGGCGTCGCGCGTGTCCCTTCCGCCAGCCTTCTTCAACTGGTCGAAAACCGGCAACAGGTTACCCTGATAGGTTTTCGCATCGTAAGACTGAGTCAATCTTTGCGCCAGGCGCGTGACTTGCTTGCGAAACTTCTCCTGGTATCGACGCAAGTACTCCGGCTGTTTTGAAATCGGAATGTCTCCGCCGGACTGCGTTTCAAGGCGGTTGGGGTTCACGACCTCGGTGGCCGAAAATAAGGCTCGTGCCGCACGGTCTCGCTGCTTGCTTTGAGAACTCTCCCCCGGCTCGACGATTTCCGGCAAGCCAAGCGAGTGAATCTCGTAGCGCGGTTTCATGACTTCCTGTTCAAGGTAGAAGAAGACCTTGGCAAAGCCCGGCTGTTTCTCGGCCAGCGCGAACACGGCTTCGTCGACCACTTGCAATCCAAGCGCGGCCTGAACACCCACGCCCTGAGAGTTGCTGACGCGGAAACGGATTCGCGCCTCGCCGCCCGGTTTGTAGGCGGGCGCATCCGCAACGGTCTCGATCTTCAACTCATCCGCGGGCTGGATGAAGACCAGGCGATGGTCGCCGATCGTCTGCGCATCCCTGCCGAAGAGGTAGGCGTTGATGTCGAGAGTACCCGCCATTTCCGGGCTCGCGGTCAGAGAAAGTCGCGCCTGGCCGTTTACAAGGTCCAAGTCGCGCGTCAAGATCGTCTGGCCCTCCCTTACGACATCCACGTACGCGGCCCCGTGTGACTTGGTGGAGAAAACGCTCAGCTCCATGCGCTCGCCGGCTCGGTACACGGCGCGGTCCGCGCGCAGCAGAATCTGGTCCTCGCCGGGCCGCGAGGCGAGGCTAAGTTGGTTTGACACGGTGTTTCCGTCTTCGTCAGTAGCCTCAACTTTGAGGGTTTCGGTGCCCGCTGCCGGGTGGAGGCGAGCAATCGCAATACCCGCATCGTCGGTGGTCACTTGCTGACGTCCCTCCACATCGCCGTAGACAGTCAGGCGGGTTTTCGCCGGCGTGCCGTCGGGATAAGCAGTCAGGATGAACACCTGGTTCTCAAGCTTCGGGGCCAGCGTGCCACCCTCCGGAATCGCCGTGATCAAAAGCGGCGAGTCACTGACCATGATGGGTTCACCTCGGGTTTCGGTGTGGCTCGCAGAGTCCTTTACGGCAGCCTCAACCAGCACGCGCGCGGCTGTGTGGCTGAGGGGCCGTCCGGCAAAGTACTTGGGGAGCACGAGGTCAAAATGATATGAACCCTGAGAATCGGTCTTGCCCCGCGTGGACGCTACCTCGACCACGGTGACATCCATCGTCGAGGCTTTGATGGTTAAGTCGCCGCCGTCCACCGGCTTTCCGAAGAAGTAGTTGGCCCGAACTGTCCCGACGACATGATCACCGGGCCGGTAACCGTGCTTCTGCTTTTTGCCCCCAGCGCTAAACTCGATTGCCACCTTGAACTTGGGAAGGACGTAGCGTTCCACATTAACCGCGAGTTCGGCGGTATTAGTCGGCTCATCCGCGTTGCCCATCAGAGCGCGCAAGTGGTAAGTTCCGAGGTTCACTTCATCGGCCAGCCCAAACTCGGCGGAAGCAACCCCGAAAGCGTCGGTCTCCGTTGCCTTCTTGAAAACCTTGTTGCCGCGTGAATCCTCGACCTCGAAAGTCAACTTGCGGTGCGCGGCTGCGTCGTGGTCGGCGCGGTCGAGCGCCAGCGCGCGCACGTGAATCGTCTGGCCTGGTTGGTAGATTGGCTTTTCCGTCGTAAGAAGAATCGAGACCTTGTCTTCGATGCGTATGGCCTCGGTAAACTGCGTAGATCCGATGGGAGTGTCGGCGGCGTAGCGTAACTGGCAGGCTCCCGCTAAGCTGGCGGGGAAGCGGAAATGCGCCTCGGTGGTGCCCCGGCGATTCGTCACGCCCGCATAGAGACGGGAGGTCTTCCCGCCCTCGCCGACCAGTTCAATGCGCACCGTGGCGCGCTCGCTGACGACTTCGTTCTTCGAGTCGGTGACGATCACGCGTACCGCCGCCTCGCTCCCTGCGAGGTACGAATGTTGTCCCAGAAGGTGGATGACCGGTGTGCGAAGAATCTGCGAGATAGAATCCGTGCCCTCCCACCCGGCGCTCTTTGGATCGTCATATTGGAATCGATAATGCACGCGATGCCATACCAGGTCTTCTAAAGGCAGCGGCCTCTCGATCTTGATCTCCCCCCGCAACCAATTTGGCCCCTCAGCCACCATCGTGGGCCGAACTGCTTGGCCCAAGAGCCTGTCGTCGGGGTCCAGGACTTCCACGGTCCACTGACCGGGCCCCGCGTGGGAGGCATGATAGGGGATGCTCAGGCGCAGAAGACCGTGCGAATACGTGGCCATCGCGACTGGTGGGGCGCCGGCCGCTTGGAAGGGCTTCAGGCCAAACAGGACGACTCCAAGATAACAAACAAGAATGCAAAGACCAAATCTCGCTGGGTGAGTGAACGGGTGAGTTTTGTTCATGGCGTCTCCGTAGATATGTCTTGCCACCGTTTTGCCACTGCCGCTTCGTGATCTCGCTTCAAGGAATGAACGTGCACAACCTTGCTTCTTGCACACTACTTTTCGAACGTCACCCTCTACGATGCGCCAACACATTGCAAAAGATATCTTACTGCCGGTGTAGACACTCTGACCTTACGAGTGGTTCCAAATCTTTTTCGGTTCGGAATTGCTAACAGATGCCGGACCAGATTCGAATGTGACCTAGCCCTCACGCCCAGTCAGTGCCAGGATACGAAGCCGGATTGGAGAATTGCCAGGGGCACGAAAAACAGGGTAGAACAAGCCAGTTCCGAGTCGTCACTCAACGGTGAATACCAACATGGCCAAATGCGACTACTGCGGAACAACCATACTTTTCGGCGGGCGGCGTCAGGGCGACCTGCGGTTCTGCAATGACCGATGTCAGAATGGGGGCGCGCTCATCAGCATTTCCCGGCAACTGCCCGAGAGCCTCGTTCAACATAAGATCTGGGAAATTCACCGGGGACTCTGTCCGAAGTGCGGTGGACCAGGCCCTATTGATGTGCACACCAGCTACCGGGTGTGGTCGGCGCTCCTGGTCACGTCCTGGAGCAGCAGGCCTAGTTATGGGCCAAGAGCATGAGGGTCCCAAAAAATTGGCAATTGCGCCAGAACATCTCATTCATTCCTGACCAATGGAGTTGCTGCTTTGAAGGGCCGGTGCCCTCGTCATTATCATTGACCGCGACGTCAAATCCGATGAGATGGCCACCGTCGTTGACAGGGCGCATTCGCGCTCCCGGCAAAGACATCCTGACTTCCAGGTTATAACCTTTGCCGGTCCGCTTGAATGCGAACTGCCCGTTGTAAGGAGGCTTTGAAAAAACCCTGGTCACATCGTTTTTCACCATGACCTCGCCCGGGTAGGCAAGTGGTTCCTGCGTCCCATCGGGTAGAGTGAACATGGGCTGGGGAGCGCCGGGTTGCGGCTTCCAGAAGTTGTCGAAAACAAAGGGGTGGGTTGCGCTGTAGACGAAGTGGAACTCATGGTGCATTGGGTCGCCGATGTAGTATCTGGGCATCCCGCACCCATCGTTGTCGAGCATGATCTCCACGCTGTCGTCGTCCCAGGACCCGGTTTCATTGGTCGGAACCAGTGATCCGTGGGGCTCCACCACATGATCATCCGTCACTTCAACCGCAATGTAGAGGTACTGTTCATCCCACTGAACCTTGAAGGTGGCGGCAAGATCCGCGGGCCCCTTCCACTTTGCAGAGGACATCCCCTGGCCAACGAAGAAGAACTTCTCCTGGTCCATGGTGAAGCCCTTCACGCCGGACCAATCGGACAGGTCGCCGTCGATCGTAATATTTTGAACGCGCTTGGGCGCGTAATAGGTCGCCCAAGAGTAGGGCGAGAACGCGCGGAGCGGGTGCGTGGATAAACCAGCAACACAGACCAGCACGGTGAGCAGCAAGGCGACAGAACACCTCGTATGTTTCCTCGTCATCAGCATCTCGCAGCCGCGGATTTCTATTGGGCGCCAAACCCGGCCCAATCGTGTCCACGACGAATTCAGGGACGCGAGTTGGTCGGCTCTGCTTCCACAATGCGGAACCGGCTTCTCTCGGCGTCGTTTCTGGTTTCCGCTGCGGCCAAGTCGCGGAGCCGGGCTGTCAAAGTCGCGATCTCTAGTTTATCTCCGCTGGCACGCAGTGCGCTGATCAGGTGAAAGAGCGCAGTGCGGTCCGTGGGATCGAACTCCAGCGCCAAACGGGATTCCTTGACCGCCTTCGACGCATCTCCGGCGCGCAGATAGAGGCGGCTCAGCACGTCATGCGCCGGGGCAAAGTCGGGTCTGGCTTTGACCGCCCGCAGCGCGGCCGCCTCCGCTTCCTTGAACTCGGGCTTTTCTGGAGCGGCGCCGCGCCGGGTGAGCACCTCAGCGACCAGATAATTCAACGTTGGCTCGTCCGGGGACTCTTTCAAACGAGAACGAAGGACCTTCAATGAGCTTTCGGAGTCGTTCCTTTCGAGCAGCGAAATGCCCAGGCCCACGGTCGCGAACTCCTGCCGCGGCTGCAACTGGTTCGCCTTCGCAAAATCGGCGTCGGCTTCCTCGTATTTCATGAGCTGAGCGTTCAAAACAGCTCGCTCAGCGTAAAGTGCGGCGGAGTCCGGCAGTTGTTTCAGACCGGCGGTGGCAATGTCAACACCCACCTGGAACGCAGCGTGGTCCATGCAGAGGGTTGCCAGGTCGAGGTAATTGCGAACGTCGCGCGGCGCGAGTTCGATCGCCTGGCGCAGCGCTGCCGTGGCTGCCGGCGTTTCATGGCTGGCCTCATACACAGCGGCGATGAGATTCAAGGCATCGACCTCCGGGGCTGGGCTTTCCACTATCGGCCTCAGGGTCTCGATAGCCGCGCCGCTCCGGTCCGTCATATATTGAATAAGCCCTAAGTTGTAGCGGTTATGCCAGTCGGACGGCTGAAGATCAAACAAGCGCCGGAAAACCGGCTCCGCAGCGTCCAATTGGTGGCCATGGACCAGGCAAATTCCGTATTCCTCGAGCGCCGGCGGATTATTGGAAATGCCCGTCCGCGCCATGGCGAAATGCGTGACAGCCTGGTCGCACTGGCTTTCCTTGAACGCGAGGGAAGCGATCATCGCGTGGGCGGTTTCGTTTGCCGGGTCGATGCGGATGATATGGTTCAGAAGATCCCGCGCCGCGGGATTCCCGGCCGCGTACTCGCACTCTGCGGCGCCCTCCAGCGCCGGGAGGTAGTCCGGCCGTATCTTGAGAGCCTGCTGGTAGGAGCGCAGACTGTCCTCGCCGCGACCGAGAGCGGAAAGCGCCGATCCTTGCAACGTCCAGACCCGCGCGTCGTCAGGATGCTCGCGCTCGAGTGTCTGCGCCATTTCCAGGGCCCGAGCGTAATCGTGGGCGTGAAGCGCTTCGATGGTTGACTGGACCGTAGGAGCAGGTGCCTGGGCTCGGGCAAAAGCGGCTGCGGGAAGGCAGGTCAGCACGGTGATCAGCCAATACCAGGCGAGTTCTTGCAAAGGCCGCTCCATGCTCACTCTGATGCAAAGGGACGGGAGATTAGAAGCTCAGCTTCATCCCAAACTGCACCCAACGCGGATTGAAAGCTGACACCGACTGGCCGAACGTTGCGTCGGGCAGGTTGCCGTCGACACCGTTCAGATTGGGACGGTTGAACAGATTGAAGAACTCAAAGCGCAATTGCAGGGCAACCCGTTCGGTGATGCGGTTGTCCTTGACCAGCCCAAAATCGACGTCAGCGAAGCCAGGTCCCCGATAGCGGCCCGGCTTCAAGTCGCCATAGGTTCCCATAGCGGGCACGGGAAAAGCCGAGGCGGGGAAGAGGCCCTTCAAGTAAGCTTGCCGGCTTCTGGCGGGCATGTTGTAGCCGAAGGTGGGCACGTCGGGGAAAGCGTAATTGTAGCCGTCGGCCTGGTAGTCGCCACTACCCGGCTGCATGCCGATCACGTTGCCGTTGGCGTCTTGGACCGGCTCGAACGGCGCGTTGGTTGAAACCACGAACGGATATCCGTCTTGCAAAATGGTGTTCGTGGAGAGTTCCCAACCGCTCATCACGTAGCGCAAAGCCTGTGGACCGGTCTTCAGATCTCCCGGGGTGTAGGTTCCGCTGAGAGAAAAGCGGTTTGGAGCGTCGAACGGGAACGGCTGCCGGTAGGAACCGATGGCGTTCTGATTGGGATAATAATCTCCGTCAAACCAGCCACTGGAGCGTGTATAAGCAGCCATAAACGTGCCGTGAGTGCTGTACCGCTTCTCGAGGCTTACGATCAGCGCGTTGTAGGAGACCGTGTTGCCGTTGGTGGTGTATTGAATGCTGCCAAAAGACGGCAGGATGCGCGTCAGGACGTCTTTGTTTTCAATCAAGTCGCCGGCAAAGCGGTTGATGTCCGTTCCGATGCAGCCTTGCCTCTCGACGCAGCCCGTCAACTGGTCCACGGAATGTGAACCGCTGTAACCTGCGCTGGCCACCAACTGGCCCGGCAAGCGGCGCTCAAACGAAAAGGAATAGTTGTACGTCCGTGGAGCGCCCATGTTACGGTCCATTGCTCCCACGGCCAATTGATCACCCACCAGGCCGCCGTGGGCATCAAGTGTAGTCGGCGGCAAAGCAGGGTAAGGAAAACCGAACGGAGGGGTATTGCTGCTCCCCAAGGCGAAGACAGGTGCTGTGGTGGTTCCGCGGATGAAAGTTGGGAAGATAAACCCGGGAGGATTGCCCTTCAAGTCGTTCTCGTCGATTCCCAGCGTCAACCAGTCGTGGTAGACGCCAAAGCCGCCGCGCACCGCCCAGGTTCCGGTTCCGGTGGGGTCCCAGGCAAGACCGATCCGGGGACTAAAGGCGTTGATTGCCTGGTTATAAACGTGAGGAACCTGTTTCATTATCCCGCCCGTGAGATTGGGTTTTGCCTTCCAGACGTCTTCTACGAAGGCGCCGCTCGAGGTCTTCGCGTACTCGTAGGTCCCATCGCCTGCTGCCCCGGTCAAGGGATCGTAAGCAAGATTCGATTCCGAGTAAGCGTTATCTTGGACCAACTCCAAAAGGTTGTTGAATGAATAATTGGGAATGGAGTAGGTGGTGGAGAAAAGCGCCAGGTCATCACCGTGCCAGCCCTCGTAGCCGAATTTGAAGGTATGGACCCCGCGCACCATGGTGAGGACGTCCCTCCAGCGATAGTTGTGCTGAATAAAGTTGCCGTCGGCGAAACCAATGCCCAGGCCGGCGTTCATACCAACTACTGATATGGGGGGCACCTCGATGTTGCCGGTGAGGCCATTGAGTCCCTGGGGGCGCAAAAATCCGAACATAGCTTCATTCAGTGTCCTTGCATTGAACGTGTGCGTCTCGTTAATCTGGAATGAGTCGGAATCAAAGCGATTGGTGGAGTCAAAGCCGGTGCGCACGGACGAAGTTTGATCGTTGTGCGTCATGCGATAGAAGTTACCGTACAAACGGTCCTTGGAGAAATAAGTATCAATCCGGGTGTTCCACTCCACGCCGCGCCGGTACGGAGACAAGTTGCAGGGGATGTTCGCCGCCGAGGAGGTGCCGCAGGTGGTGGGAAAGATATCCTGCGCCGTCTCCGAAACCGTTCCGATGGCGGAGGATTTGATGGGGTAGGTGGTCAGCAGTTTCGTACCCAGGCTGCTGGGGAAATTCTGCTGCGCCCATTCGACGAACTCAGGATCTTCCCAACTGTAGGCTTGATTCCCAGTCGAAAAGGTCGACCGCAAAGGTTCGATCGAGAAAAAGAAATAAGTGTGCTTGTGCGGAACCACAGGCCCGCCTACGCCCAGAAATGCTGGTCGGTGAAGTAATCGCTCACATTGCCGTGGTATTGGTCCGTGCCTGACTTCGTGGTCATCTTGATGATGATCGAACTGTTCCGCCCGTATTCCACGCTGAAGTCGTTGGTCTCGGTGGTAACTTCCTGAATCGAGTCGGGGTTCGGCGTCAGGTTCAAGTTGCCGCCGTCGATGTTGCTGGTCACGTCGAGGCCGTCAAGCTGAAACATGTTACTGAGGAGGCTTTTCCCATTGGCGCTGGCTTCCACAGGCAACTCGGTCGCGAAATTGTCGGGGATCGTGCTGGCGAGGCCGCTGGAGCAGGAGCCCGGCGCCGACCCGACCAGCACACCGAGCCCCGTTACGCCGGGCGTCACAGCCGCCAGACCCAGAAAGTTCCGCCCCTGCAAGGGCAGCGTATGCAACTCTTGACCGCTTATGGTTGCCTGGAGCCGGCTGTCGGCCGTGTCCAGCACGGCGGCTTGCCCGGTCACCTCGACCGATTGCCGTGTCCCGGCCAGCGTCAAGGTCACCGGGAGATTCGCGGTCTGTCCCGTCTGCAAGGTAATCTTGACCACCGTAGCGTTGAAGCCGGTGCTTGACACCGTGACTTGATAATCTCCTGGGGCGAGACTGTTAAAGCGGTAGTTCCCTCCGGTGTCCGTAGTCAATTTCTGGGAGACCTGCGTTGCGGTGTTGGTCATTTCGACCGTGGCGTTCGGAATGACTGCGCCGGTCGGGTCCTTGACCTGCCCCTCGAGGTTGCTGCTGTATTGGCCATAGGCTAGACTGGAGCAGAGTAGGATTGTCAGAGTGAGAACGCAAAGAGCGGCGAAGCGTGCCGTCATGGAGATTCTGCCGTTCATGTTGGCTTCCTCCCTGGCGCTGCCGGTGCGAGAGACGCTCTTGATCCTTCACAAGTGCGAGGTCCACAAGAGAAGCACGCGTCCGCAGCCCTCAAAGGCAAAATGGTAACTTATCGCAATATTTCCAAACGATTTGATATAATCTAAAGAAACAGTACGCAGGAAGTCAAGGACTTTTTCCCCGACTTCATCCCTGCATCTTTCCTCAAATAAGCCGTCATTCCGAGCGAAGAGTTCATGGTTTTTCGGCTCACCACCCGCGATGAAAATGATTCCCCTCCTTGATAAGGAGGGGGTAGGGGTGGTTGCCGTTCGCTGGCGATACCACCCACCACCCCTGCCCCTCCTCCCGCTGAGGAGGGGAGTCATTTTCAGGGCAGCGAGGTATGACGTTTCATAGTTCTAGGATTCCCGTCAGCCGACAGGCACGTACAACCGGCTTGAGACGGCGCAGCCATTTGCCCTCTGTGGCTCAGTGGTGTACGTTATCGGTAAATGCGAGGTGCGGAAAGGGAAATACGGGCTGGGATTGCGCGGCGGCGCATTCCAGGAGGCGTCTGCCGGGTGGCCGATGGTCGTCGATGGCCACCCAGAATGCCGCACTTGCGGCATTCGATTCTGTGCGTGGTTTGGCTACTAGTTGCAGGGGCAGCCATCGCGGCTGCCCCGCCGGCGGCACAAGAGCCTTCTCAGAGCTTGCAAGCCACCGACGTTTTGCGCCAAGCGCGCGCAGACTTCAAGGCGGGACGGTTCGAGGCGGCCCTCCAGAAGTGCCGTAGAGTCCTGGACCTTGATCCCCAAGCGGCGGACGCATACTTCCTGTTGGGGATGATTCAGGATGGTCGCGCGGAGCACGAAGAGGCTCGGCAAGCGTTGTTACATGCGGTGCAACTGGATCCCTCCGTGGCGGCAGTGCATGTTTATCTTGGTCGCAGTTATCTCCGTACGAGCGAGCCCGCGAAAGCGGAAGCGGAATTTCAAGCGGCAGTCCGTCTTGGCGACAATACGACAGCCGACGCCCATTACGGGTTGGGGCTAGCGCTGAACGCTCAATCAAAATATGAGGAGGCCCTGGCTGACCTGCGAGCGGCAGTAGAGGCGCGGCCAGCGGATGCGGCCAGGCTGTTTGCCCTGGGGCAGTGCGAGGTGGAACTCGCCCGGCTCGATGACGTTCGAGACCTGGAGCGGATTGAGCGTTTGCCTGAGGGCCGAACGACCGTCCCCAATGACAGGTATCTGTCTGCGATCACGCACTTGGAGAAGGCGCTGGCGGCCTCGCCTTCGGAGGATTTTTCGCGCTCGGTTCAGATGGACTTGGCCGTTGCGTACTCGCATAGCGGCAAGGACAACGAAGCTGCCGCCATTTTTCGGAAGCAGCTCGCAGTCTGGCCCCAGTCCGCTCAGCTCCATTTCGACCTGGGCGTAGTTTATGGGCATCTACGGCGATACGCGCAGGCGGTGGCCGAGTTTCAGCAGACGCTGAAGCTGCAGCCGGGAGACGACACCGCGCGGCTTGCCATTGCGCACGTCTATTTGAGCTATGGCCAGTTCAACGACGCCATCCCGTACCTCGAGATTTACATTCAGCACAAGCCCGACAATGCTCGTGCCTATCAGTTGCTGGGGCGAGCGTATCGAAGGCAAGGGCAGTATGAGAACGCCGTTGAGGTGTTGCGCAAGGGAGTGAAGCTCAACCCTCAAAGCTACGAAGTACGTTTCGATCTCGGGGCCAGCCTGGCGCGGCTGGGAGAAACCGGCAAGGCCATCGAGCAGTTGCAGGAGGCGAAGAGATTGAAGCCGGAAGGCTCCGAGGCGGCCTACGAGCTTGGCTTGTTGCTGATGAAAAAGAACGCTCAGCCGGATGCGCGGGCCGAGCTCGAAAAGTTCGACCAACTCCGGGGGCAAACTGACCAGAGAATGCGGGCCGGAGTTCCCAACAATCAGGGCAACGATCTGATGGAACAGGGACACGTGCGTGAGGCGGTTGCGGCCTATGAGGAAGCAGCGCGAATGGATCCTGGAAACGCCCCGTTCCAATACAACCTTGCCTTAGCCCTGGCGAAGCTCGGTGACCACCAAGGGGAACGGCGGGCGCTTCAGGATGCGATCCTGGCCGATCCGCATTTTGCGAAGGCCCACAATCAATTGGGCCTGGCCGACATGGCGGACGGCCAATTGCCCGCCGCGGAGGCAGAATTTAAGCGGGCGCTCGACGCGAGCCCAGAGTTTGCCGAAGCAGAGAACAATTTGGGCGTCTTGTACGCGCGACTCGGCAAGAACGATGAAGCAATGAAGCGCTTTCAAAGAGCCACCGAGCACAGCCCGCAATATGTTGCCGCGCTCGCCAATCTGGGCCTCGCCCTCGCAGACCAGGGGAAGTACGACGAAGCTCAGCGCGAACTCCAACGGGCCATTGCCGCCTCGCCCCGAGATCCTGCGGCCTACACTGCCCTCGGTCTGATGGCCGAGACAACAGGCAGGGACGAGGAGGCTGTCCAATTCCTCATGAAGGCTGTCGAGTTGCAGCCGGACTCTCCTGAATCCCACCTGAACCTCGGCAACCTGCTCGCGGAGCGATTCAATCTGGCGGCAGCACTAAGAGAGTTCTCCACGGCTGCGCGCCTTGCCCCGGAGTCTGCTCTGCCACATTACAACGAAGGACGCGTTCTGTACGATTCCCAAAAACTTCAAGAAGCAGCAACCGAACTGGAGACAGCGTGCCGGTTTGCGCCGGATGATCCCAGCGCCCTGTACGTGCTGGCTTTAGCCGAAGAGCAAATGAGCAACTTACCTCGTTCCGCAGAAGTGCTGACTAAGCTGGTCCAATTGCAGCCGCATGATGCAGACGCCCAGCATCTATTCGGCCAGGTTATGTTGCGCCTCGGTAAGACGCAGGGGGCCGTCGAGCACTGGAAAGCCGCCGCGGACGCGAACCCAAACAGCCTGAAGGTGCTTCATGACCTGTCCGAACTGCTTCGCAGAATCGCGAGCCCCGAAGCGAGTGTGTATGCGGGGCGCTTCGAAGCATTGCAGAAAACCACGCAAGCGGCCGACCCGGTCTTGCGACTCAGTGATTTCGCTGAGGAGGCGGCGAAGTCGCGGAACTGGCCTGAGGCCGTCGCGCAGATCAAGGAAGCGCAAAGGCTTTGCAGGGATTGTTTCCACAGTGCCGGTCTCCACCGTGACCTGGGAATGATCTACTGCCGCCAGGGTGAATTAGAAAAGGGGCAGGAGGAACTGAGCGAGGCGGTTAAGCTGAATCCGAATGATTCTGTGGCGGCCAAGACGCTACAGATGCTCAAGAGGCTCGACGTTAGTCAGTAGCCCTCTCTTGGAGTCTATGTGATAACGCCTTATCGCTGTCATTCCGAGCGAAGCGAGGAATCTCGCCCTGGGAGGTTTCAAAGCAGTCGCGCAGGTGCAGGCGTGGCGCGGGCATCCTGCCCGCGCACGGGAGCGGGACGCTCCCGCGACAGCGGGCGAGACGCCCGCGCTACAATTCTGCCCACAAACTTCGAGCAAAGGACTACGTTATTTCGAGGGTGATCGTGCTCTTCCCTGCCAGCGCCTCGGGCGTCAAGACCACACGGTCCGCACGGACCTCGCCCAGGGAAGCAGTCTTCAAGGGTTGTCCATCGGCGGGGTGAATATGAACTGCCAGCGTGGCGCCCTTGAAATCTCCGATCTCGATTTCGACCCTCCAGCGTGGGGACTGGGAAGCCGGCAGGGATTCCGTTACCCAACTGATCGATCCAAAGCGCGTAGGGCAGCCCTGGACGCTGATTCTCTCGCTGGGGTTGAACCAGTGTCGCGGCGCGGCTTTTTGCAGGTGCACCACATCCTGGTCGTGCTCTTCATAACAGAGGAGCCAGCGCAATCCCAGGGCGGGCTGAAGTTCGCTATTGACCACCGCCGACCAGGCGTAGGGGTTGCCCTCGCCCGGGAAGTTGCCGGGTATCAACGAGTCCTCCGGCGCGTAGCGATTCCCTGAATCCATGGCGTAGCACATGTTGCCGTAAAGTGTCAGCAGGAACGGCCGGTAGTCATCCTGCCGGATGCGGCCGGCGAGCGTGCCGTGTTCCATGAAGCCCGCGGTGATCGGATAGTCCTGAACGACGTTCATGCCGAGAATCTGGAGCCCTGCAAGGGCGCGATGCCTGAAGTGGCCCTCGTCGATTTCCGGATTGCCCCAATCGCTCAGCCACCAATCCGAGATGTAGCGGTGGTTTTCGTAGCTGGTCAGCTCCGTCGGCTTACGGTCCGTATCAAACGCGAAGATGGGCGGGATGTTGGCTTTCTTCATCTCCGGGTTGCGGTCCGCAAGAGTCTTATTCAACGAGCGCTCCACGTCGGTCCGCATGGCGGCGGCAATCTGGGCGAGTTCCGCGCCTTCGCGGCTAAGTTCGCTGTCCTGGTGCTCGGCGCCGGCGCGCTGCAAGCAGCGAGAGTGTTCCTTCAACCCTCTCCATATCCAAGAGGCGTTTTCATAGTAATAAACGTGTGATTCCGGGAAATCGTCGGCCGGGTCTCCGTTGTCCGCCTCGGCCGACCCCCAGATCAGCCCGTGGCGAGGGTCGTCCGCTGGGAACGTGGATTTCGTGTAGCGGTAGCGCCGCAGAACGTAATCGATCATCCTGCGCAGAACCGGCAAGCGCTTTCGCAGCGCCTCGAGGTCGCGGTTGTAGTCGTAAGTGCGAGCGGAGTCTTCCAGGAACACGCCCACATTCAGCGGCGCTTCCACTTGGTCCTGCGTGTTGTAAAGGAAATTGCCGTCGGGAAGGATGAAGTGGTCGAGGTAATGCTGGAAGTAAGGCTCCACCTCATCGGTCAAGTTCCAGAGTTGATGCGCCCAAACAAACTCATAATGCGCGACGGGGAAAAGCGCGTGGCTGCGCTCCGGTATCTTGGTGTATGCGCCTTCGCCAATCTGGTAGGTGGGTTCGAGTCCGCGGTAACTGCAACGCGAAAGAACAATTCCCGCGCGCGCCGCGTCGAGCAGCCACTCGTCGGGAATCTCCACCTTCATTCGGTCCTCGAAAAAGTGGTGCCACTTAGTCCAGACACCGGCCAGGGTGTTGAAGAACTCCTCGGCGGAGCCGTTCCAGTACTTCTCCACCTGCTCGCCCGGAGTGCTGCCCCCTTCGTTGTCGGACCTGGTGACAAGATTGTTCGGGGGATGCGGGGGAAGCACGACCCGAAGCCGCGCGATGGGGCGCGACTCGGCGCCGGGCGCCATCACCATCATGATTTCATAACCCGCCTTCGCTTTGGGGTTCCAGACTCCAATATCGGCGGCCGGCGCATACCCCCCCAGGAGCGTGCGCTTGCTGTAACCGGCTTCATAGGTGTAGTGGGCGGGGTAGGACGAGTAACCACGATAGAGCTCAGGCAAGAAGTGGCTGGGATCGAATAGGCGTCCGATGTGGTCGGGCGCCCAGGCAAGCTGAGGGTCCGCATTCATCTGCCTGGATGTCCCGTCGGCCTCCAGCCAAAGCGATTTCTCCCCCCCTCCTTCTTCGTTTCCTACCAGCGTCCAGCCGATCATCTCTAGCCCCAGCGCCGCCACATTTTCGTAGCACGGATCTTCGGCGGAGTTCAGGATGTACTCGCCCCAGACGTCCGGGCCCGGAACGTAAGGCCACGGACGCTCGAAGCGGACTCCATCGGGCGTATCGATGGGGCGCGGCCGGATGGAGGAGAGTTCGCCAATTCGCTTTGGGATATGCGCCACCTCGCCTTTGGGCGTCACATAGGCGATTGCGCCTTGATGCGTTACATGCTTTTCAAACACCGCGGTGGCTTCGCCGTTCAACCAGGGCAGGATGATCAGCAGGCGCCAGCCGTCGATCGATTCGCCCACCTGCAAGCGCTTGCCGCCTTGGCAGGTAACCCGGCCGATCCCCATTTCGACTACGCGCGGAGAATTCTTGAGCGCTTCCCGCTCGCCCGGAAGAAACAGGTTGTATTCGTTGGGAATCCGTCCCAGGTGGTAGCGGCCCCGCTCCAATGCGGTCCGTGGGCGTGCGGCCTGCGTGGCTGTCAGCCCGTTTTCAGTGCCCCAAGTGGATGCTGCTCCCAGAATAGGGATCGTGCCGATTCGTTCCAAGAAGACTCGTCTCTTCATAGAAGTCGCGATTGCCCTCCATCCTCAGATTCGACAGTGGAGCTTGCAAGCTGATCTTGTGGTCTATTCCGTGAGCCTTGGCAGTCCGCCTCCGGCCCTGCATGTGACGAAAGATAACGAATGAAATCGGAACAATCCGTGAAAGTTTCTCAGGAGCGGCGATCTGCTGTCAAGAGATACTTTCCTTGGATGTTATGATCGAGCTGCCGACCGCCTCTCTCATCGTGGCAACGGGCTCCTTCGTCCCAATGTAGGCGAGGATACCCCACCGGGGAAGATCCCGCTCCAGCACCCCCACATTACTTTTGGCAGTCCGTCCGGCGAGCCGGTGGCGGGGTCCATGAGTTGGAAAATGAGCCGTTGCGTGCTACTATCCGCGCGGGTTCTCGAGAGGGTGCGTTCTGCCCGCACACAAACTCGGCGCCGCACGCCGGTTTGCGGACTGAGGATAGGGAGTACATGGAAAACTCCGCCGTGACCTGGGGGATTGCCCTCGCGGTCATTTCGGGTCTCATGAACGGCACGTTTACACTGCCCATGCGTTACCTGGGCCGGTGGTCGTGGGAGAACGTCTGGACGGTTTTCATTGCCGTGGCGTGCGTGGTGATGCCGCTGGTGTTGTTCTTCACTACGGTGGTTCATCCTTTTGCCGTGCTCTCCGCCGCGCCCCGGCAGGCTGAACTGATTGCGGTTGTTACGGGGTTCGCATGGGGGTTCGGCGCAGTGATGTTCGGACAAGGAGTAAGCGCGCTGGGCATCTCGATGGCGAACACGCTGGTGCTGGCGATCAGCGCATCATTGGGGTCGTTCCTGCCCATGCTGATCCTCGCCCCGGAGCGCCTCGGCAAGCCGCAGGGTGAGTTCATCATGCTGGGCACAGCCGTTGCCATGCTGGGCATCGGGTGCTGCGGTTACGCGGGCAGCCTCCGCGAGCGCAGTGAGAAACAACTGCCCGGCGCCCCGCGCAAAATGGTGGGGGAGGCGCGGCCCCTGTGGGCAGGGCTTTTGCTCTGTTCGGGTGCGGGATTGCTTTCCGCGGCGTTCAATATCGGTTATAGCCTCTCGCTGGGAATCAGCGCCAGCGCGGTTCAGGCGGGAAACACTCCTTTTGCGGGATCGAATGCGATCTGGATGCTCGTACTCGCGAGCGGGGCGGTCTCAAATCTGGGCTTCTGCGCGTACTTATTTCATAAGAACGGGAGCTGGTCCAATTTCCGGCAAGCGCAGGGAGGCTCGCTCTTCGCCTTGGCAATTCTCATGGGCCTGTTGTGGGGCGGGAGCATTTTTGCTTACGGCTCGGCCGCGCCTAAGCTCGGGAAACTGGGACCCGCCATCGGGTGGCCGATCAGTTTGACGGTCGGCCTGCTGACGGCCAACTTCTGTGGGCTGCTGGCGGGAGAATGGAAATTCGCCCAGCCCGCGGCTCGCCGTTGGATGGCCGCCGGCCTGGCAATCCTGCTGTGCTCGATCGGAATCTTAGGTTGGGCAGGCAGCCGGGGTTGAGAACAGCCGGCGCGAAATCACTCGGGCGCCGCCGATGACCGGCCTCGCCGCGGCCATGAGAAGTGGATGAAATAGGAGTCGCGAGTTCGTGGGATTTACCTGTTATCCCGGGAGACAAGATGCAGACCTTGGTGAGATTACCTGATGAGCTTCGCGGAAGACTGATCGTATCCTGCCAGGCTTTCGAAACCAGCCCTTTCCGTGCGCCTGATTCGATGGCGCGATTTGCCCGAGCCGCAGTGGATGGAGGGGCGCGAGGAATTCGAGCCAATGGGCCTGAGGACATTCGGGCCATCCGTGAGGCTGTAGACGTTCCCATCGTGGGCATCTGGAAGGAGATGCAGCTCGATGGCGAAATTCTCATCACTCCGTCTTTCGAGGGAGCCAGGGAATTGGTGAAAGCCGGGGCAGGGCTGATTGCTCTCGACTGCACGGCGCGCGGCCAAAAGTACGCCGCACACGATAGGCTTCGGCGTATCAGAAAAGAACTTGGGGTCCCTGTGCTCGCCGATATCGCCACGATCGAGGAGGCTCTACAGGCAATGGAAGCCGGGGCTGATGCGGTTCTATCCACGTTGCGTGGGTATACTTCGGAGACTCAGCACGTGACTGGATTCGAGCCTCGCTTCATTGCAGATCTGGTCCGCGCCACGCATATCCCGGTGATTGCCGAGGGGCGCATCGAGACAGCCGATCAGATTCGCGAGGCGCTCAGCGCCGGGGCATTTGCCGTCATCGTTGGAGCTGCGATCACACGCCCGGAGGTGATCACTCGGAGGTTCGTTTCGGCCATCGACGGTTGGCATCGCTCGATAGATCCCAAACGTAGCTTCATCGGCATCGACGCAGGCGGGTCTAACACGAAATGCGGCCTCGTCACTAACCAAGGGGAATTGCTTTGGCAGTCGGCAGTGCCGACTCCCTGGAATGCAGGGCGAAAGGCTCTGCTGGAACATTTGGAACGGTGCGTCGCCGCGTGCATCGGGGCAGCGCGGGATCGCGGGATGGAACCGAAGGCAATCGGCTTGGCCACGGCGGGTTGGGTCGATCCGAGTTCCGGCGAAGTTGTCTATGCCACGGAGAACCTGCCGGAATGGACGGGGGCAAACCCGGCCGACTACCTCGGGAAGGCGTTTGGCTTGCCCGTCGCGGTCGAAAACGACGCCAACGCGCTGGCGATCGCTGAAAAGCACTTTGGGGCAGCGAAAGACGCCTCGGATTTTGTTTGTATCACCTTGGGCACGGGCGTAGGAGGCGGCGTCTACATCGGAGGAAGGCTCAACCACGGCCAGCATTTTTTTGCCAACGCGCTGGGTCATATCCCGATTGTGCCGGAGGGCGAGCCCTGCACTTGCGGCAAATCCGGCTGCCTCGAAATGTATGCGAACGCATTGGCCCTGATGCGCTATGGCCACGGAAATTACAAATCCTGCGAGGAAATCGTCGCTGCGGCAAACTCCGGAGACTCAACTGCGCGAGGCGCCATACGGGTTTTTGCCAGGTATCTGGCGATCGGGTGCGCATCCCTTGTGAATCTGCTCGATCCGGAAATGCTGATTCTGGGTGGCGGACTCGCGCAGAATAACCGCCTTCTGCTGAGTGCTCTGACGGAGGAACTCTCGAAGCGGGTTACTGTGTGGCCCCAACGACATCTGCGAGTGCAGGCCTCCGCCCTGGGATATTCGGCAGGAGTGCTGGGAGCCGCAGCCGTGGCTTCGGCTGCCCTCTCTGCCTGAATCTCTCCCATCGGAGCCTCGCCGTATTCGGCCCCTCATCAATCACTCTGTACCAAGCGTGAGTTTCTTCGCGGCGCGCGAAGGAAAGCAGATCCTTCGCGCAGTTTGCCCTGAGCGAAGCGAATAGGCTCAGGATGACATGTCATTCTGAGCGAAGCGAAGAATCTGCATTGGGTTGGGGCTTTGCCGCGCTGTGACACAAGATGATGAGGCAAAGCTAAGTTGCCACGTCGGTTTGCCGCCCGCAACGACGCCTCGTCGTCAGACTTTCGTCCCACTCCGTTCAATTCAGCCCGAATTCCGAAGTCGGCCTTCGTGCTTCCAGGCCAACTCGCTGTGTCTGAATTGCTTGGGTTGACGGGCTGGAGAACAGAACGGGCGTTGAGATTCTACGGAAGTAACCCCTCACCCGACCCGCCCCGGCTGAAGAAAGCGCCGGCTGCGGGCCACCCTCTCCCCAAGGGAGAGGGCTGAAAACCAACATCGTAGACTGCCCTCTCCCTCGGGGAGAGGGTGGCGAGAGTAGCGAGCCGGGTGAGGGGTTTCTTCCCAGCGAGCCTTGCAACTTCGGAATTTGGGTTCAGTGTGCTGGCTCTTCGCCGTACCGCAAAGGGAAGGCAAGCAAGGTAATTGACAATCCCCATACTGGGAAGTAGATTTGCCACACGCAGGGCCAAAAAAGGAGCATGGGGATGAGTCGCAAAAAACCAGAAGCCTCTACAACCGGATTTTCGCGTCGGGAATTCTTGCTGACAGTCGGCGCCGCCCCTCCGACGATGAGTTTGATGGAGAGCGACGCCATCGGGAAGCCTCAGTCAGCGCCAATGGCGCCCGCGGCCACCGCCGGCCTCAAGTTCACTCCCATTGACCTGAGCACTTATTTCAACTGTTCTTCGCGAGAATTCGGAACTCGCGAAAGGGTGGGGATGGATGGTGGCGACTCGGCGAAGGACTTGCTGATCCGGGTTCCCGGTGGGAAGCGCGACCTGCACGGGATTCCGTTTGTGTTGGGTCCCGAAGATTTGCAGAGCAAAGCGTGGGTGGTGTTGAGCTCCAAGTCCGGGCCCACCGCCGCCGCAAAAGTGGAGATCCCTCTGGGACTCAAGGCCCCATTCCTCTGCCTCGCTTCATTCTGTGACTTTGACGAGAACGAGGACCCCGGTCCGGGTGAGGATGTATTTCAAAGGGTGGGTGAACGCTTAGCCGAGCTCACGCTGATCTACGACGACGGCGGGACGAATGGCCTGGCCATTCGCCGTCGATTTGAGACCAACGCCGTGGTGGAACCGTGGGGGCACCTCAGTTTCGGCGCACTGCCGCAGGGAAGAATGCGTGCAGTGAAGCTCACGGATCCACTCCGCAATGCGATGGGTTGGGGCAACCTTCAGACCTCCCTCGGTGGCGGTTACACGGACGGCTCCGACGGTATCGTTTGGGTGTGTGCTCTGGAAAACCCTGAGCCCGACCGGGCGCTTCGCGCGGTGCGATTCGAGGCGAGCGGCGAGCACGCCCTCGCGATCTGCGGGCTGACACTCTACCACCGCCCTGAGCATCCGCTTCGTTACGAGCGACGCGCTTTGTATCGGTTCAGCTTGCCTGAAGCGAGCGCTGAGGACGAATCGCGCTGGAAGCTGGATGTGGACCTCGGAATGGTGGCCCGCGTGTTTGCCCTGCCCGATTTCGATCCCGCGGCGTGGCTGGCGGTGCCCGCAAAAGGCTTGGGTGAAAAATCTAGCGTGAGCCCGGGGACACGCTACCTTTGTGCGGAGGTGTTCGCGAGCGCCGGCGCCACCTTGACCCTCAACGACGCCAAGACCGGAAAGCTTTACCGCTACGAACTCTCCGAGGTCGTTCCCGAGCGCGAAACTCCGGCGGCGGAGGGCGGCGGAAGTATCCAGATCATCGACCCTGGCCGCCGATGGGTGCACGGCCGCGTCGTCGACGCCGAAAGCAAACAGCCGACCCCCGTTCGCCTGGCGTTTCGTTCGAAGAACGGCCGCTACATACCGCCCTACGGACACCGCACGGAGATTAACGATCAATGGTTCCAGGATTACGGCGCCGATGTGAAATTGATGGACACGTCGTTTGCCTATGTGGACGGCACGTTTCAGATCGAGCTTCCACCCGGCGAAGTGTACGTGGAAATGACCAAGGGGTTTGAACACCAGGCGGTGCGCCAGAAGGTTGAAATCCAGCCCGGCCAGCGCGAATTAACCTTGGAAATTCCTCGCTTCGTCAACCTACGCTCCCAGGGTTGGGTCACGGCCGACACCCACACACACTTCCTCTCACCCACGACAGCTCTACTGGAAGCTCAGGCCGAAGGGCTGAACCTCATCAACCTCTTGGCAGCGCAATGGGGTGATCTCTTCACCAATGTGGGCGACCTGTCTTACGGGCCTCTGCTTTCGCAGGATCGCGATTCCATGGTCTGGGTCGGCACCGAGAACCGACAGCATATTCTCGGCCACATCGGGCTCGAGGGCGTTCAGGGGAATGCGGTGTTTCCACTTTCGGCAGACGGTCCGAGCGAGTCGTTTCTAGGCGATCCTCTCTGGACCAGCATGGCCGACTGGGCGGATGCCTGCCGTCGCCGGCAGGGCTTGGCCGTGGCCGTGCACTTTCCTTACCCCACCGGCGAGATTGCCGCAGACATTGTGCTGGGCAAAATCGATGCCGTTGAGATTTGGCCGCGAGACGATGAAGTGTCGGGCAGCAAGGTCATCGAGGAGTTCAGAACTCTGCGCTACCTCGATTGGTATCACTATTTGAATTGCGGCTACCGCCTGCCTGCCGTGGCCGGGACCGATAAAATGGGAGCCTACATGCCAGCGGGCGCCAATCGCGTTTATGCTTATCTTGGCCAGGAAGAGTTCAATTTTCCCAACTTCGCCAAGGCCGTGCGGGCGGGGAATACATTCGCCACTTCGGGGCCGCTGCTGATGTTCCACGCGGACGGACGTCCCCCCGGAGCCGAAATCACTTTGGGAGCGAACGGCGGGACGATCGAAGTCGCTGCCGAAGCGCAGTGCTTCGTGCCGATTCATCGCCTGGAGGTTATCTTCAAGGGCAAAGTGGTCGCTTCGCGGGAAGAGCCCGGCGGCGCCCGGATGCTTAAGCTGAGCGAACAGATCAAAGTGGAGGGCCCAGGATGGCTCGCGGCGCGATGCTCTTCCGAGTGCGGCCCCACCACCTCGTGGCGCTTCAAGATTGCCGCCCACACTTCGCCGGTCTACGTGCAGGTTCCAGGGCGGGAACTGTTTTCACCGGAAGCTGCGACCTATTTTCTGCAGCTTATCGATGGCGCCCAGTTGTATGTCGAGACGCTTGCCACGCGGCCGGAGGCCGAGGATCTCGCCCGAATTCGCAAGGTCTATGCCGACGCCCGCGCGGAATTGCACCGCCGCATGCACCAGCACGGCGTACCCCATTAGCACAAACTTGGTCTGACTCCGAGACGGATTTGGATCAAAGATGCCGCCGGACGCGCCGCGCTGCCAAGGTTAGATTGTTCTTGACAACTGCTTCCAGAGCGTGGTACCAAAGCTGTTTATCTATAGCAACCGGTTGCCGCAACCGCGTCGCTTTTAACTTGGTTATGGGTTTTCTAAGGAGAGGCCTCATGGCAGCAATGATGGATGAGATGCTGCAACAACCGCTAGCCCTCAGGACCCTCCTGGACTTTTATAGAAAGCCGGACGCAATTCCGCGCCGGCAATTGCGCCAACTCGTTTCCAAGTGGCCGCCTGCCGTGGTGTTTACCGGCATGGCGTCATCGACGTCGGCGGCTTATCCGGCTCAAGTCTTTTTGAATTCACGGGGCATTCGAGCCGTGATCTGGGAGACGGCCGACCTGCTGCACTATCATTTGAGGTTTCTCGGAAAGGACACCCTGCTGGTCCTCGTCTCACAGTCAGGTGAAACCATCGAGATCAGGAAACTCCTTGCGTCCGTCCCCAAGGACATGGGCATGGTGGGGGTCGTCAACGTGGAATCCAGCACCCTCGCGAGCGCCGTTAAGTTGATGTTGCCGACCAAGGCCGGGCCGGAGACGACGGTCAGCACCAAAACCTACAACTCCGCCGTGGCTGCCCTCATGTATCTGGCGTTCGCCGTGGCCGGGGAATCGCCCGAGCCGATGCATCGCGCCGTGGGCCGTGCGGCACGCACCGAGGAAATGATTATCGAGAAGCAGAAGCGTGTTCTGGCGCCGGTGCTACAGATATTTGATAACCCCGAATCCATCATGGTGCTTTCCCGCGGTCCGGATATGGCGACAGTCTATGAGGCGGCGACCTACTTCATGGAGGCTGTCCGCACTCCGGCGCAACCCATGAGCGCGGGACTGTTTCGTCACGGCGCGCTGGAAACGATCAGCCCCGAACGGGCCTACATCGTCGTGGCCCGGCGATGGAAGACCGGGAGGCTTCTCGTGAAGCTGGCGGAGTTCATAGCGTCAAAAGGCGGCAGGGTGCTGATGCTCACCGACATGCCCTACAAGGGAGACGGCATTCGAACTATTGAAGTCGAATCCATGCCGCTGGGCTTGGGAACTCTGGTGGACACGGTTTACTTGCAATTCCTTGCTCATGAGGTGGCCGTGCGGCGGGGCTTGGAGCCCGGCAAATTCTGGATACACACCGGAGTCATAAAGACAGAGTAGTCGCTCATGCCCGTCGGTGGACGGGCACCCGGAAACCATGAAAATCACCTGACGGTCGACGGATGTGGTGCGGGCGTCCCGCCCGCAGTCGCGGGAGCGTCCCGCTCCCGCGCGCGGGCAGAGCCTGTCCTGAGCATAGCGAAGGAATGCCCGCGCCGCCGCGGGCGAGACGCCCGCGCCACGATTTTCAAAGCAGAGGAGCTTTGTGAAATACCCGCTTCAATTCCGTGCCAAGTGGTTCTGGTTTTCCCTGCTCGCCGTCCTCTGTTGGGGAGCTTGGGCTATCCTCTCCAAACTCGGTTCGGGCGACCTCTCCGCCCGAGCGATGCAATTCTACTACGCGCTGGGGTCGGTGCCCGTTGCTATCGCCCTGCTTTGGGGCAGGCGATTCCAGCTGGAAAAAGACTTCCGAGGGATCTTCTATGCCACCGCCAATGGTCTGCTTTCGAGCGTCGGGAATATTGCCGTGCTCGCCGCGTATCAGAGCGGCGGCAACACGGCGGTGATTACCACCGCCACGGCGTTGTATCCAATGGTAACGGTTATTCTGGCAATTCTCTTTTTGCGCGAGCGGCTGACTCCTGCACAGATTGTGGGTGTAGGTTTCGCCGCCACGGCAATGGTGATCTTTTCTCTTTGACTGAGGGGCGCACATGGCCGCGTGGCTTTGGCTCGCGATTGTCGTTCTGATTGCGTGGGGAGTGGTGGGACTGCTGCAGAAGCTCTCAACCAATCATCTTTCGGGGGAGTCCGCAACGATCTGGCTGATCGTGGGGTTTGTGCTGTTTCTGCCCTTCGTTTATCCGGGCAAGGCGGTGTTCCATTTGCCGATGCGGGGAATCGTCCTCGGGCTGCTCAGCGGGCTGATCAATGCCTTGGGCGCGTGGGCGATCTTAGCTGCGCTACGCAGCGGAGGCAAAGCCTCAGTCGTCTCGCCGTTTTGCGCGCTCTACCCGATTGTAGTGGTACTCGTGGCGCCCTTGATTCTCCACGAGTCCATTAATCTTCTCCAGGGAGTTGGAGTCCTCTGCGCTTTAGTTGCGGTGGGCCTGCTGGCTTCTTAGGGTCGCACTTCGTTCTGCAGAATAGAAAGGGAAAGCGAAATGACCGCACAGTACTACATGAGAGAGTACATTCTGGCCGGACCGGCGTGCCTGGACCTGACACTCAAAGCCGTCGAGGATCCGATTCTGAAGATCGCCGACGATGTCAGGAAAGGTCGATTTGAGCGCATCATACTTAGCGGTATCGGCAGTTCCTATACGGCTTCAGTCATGGCCGCGCCTTTGTTCACCTGGTATTCGCCGGTGCCTGTCGACGTAATCGACTCGTGGGAGTTCACCACACTTCCCACACGGCTGGTAAACGAAAAGACGTTAGTCGTTGCAATATCGCGTTCAGGTGAACGCGATTTGGTGATTGATTCACTCAAGCGCGCCGAGCGGGGTGGCGCTTACGTGGCGGCCGTTACCGGCATGCCCGGGAGCTTGATGACCGAGTACGCCGACGTTACTGTGGCCACTTGCGAAGGTCCGGAGATAACTTATCCGAAGACGAAAAGCGTGTTGTGCTGCGCCGGCGCCCTCATGCGGCTGGCTTTGGCCTTGGCCAGGCCAAATAACGAAGCTGCGGAAGACCTCCTGCGGGAGCTTCGAGGCATGCCGGCGGTCCTTGAACGCACAATAGCCCGGGTTGAACCTGCCCTCACGAAGCTGATGCCAACCTTGGAAAAACATGAAGTGATGGCCGTCATCGGTTCGGGAAGCAATCACGGCGTAGCTCTCGAAGCCGCTTTGAAAATTCAGGAAACTTCAGGCGTGCCGGCGCTCGGCTGCAGCACTTGTGACTTTATGGGCGGATTTCTGGGTGGTGTGACTGCGAAGTGGCTCGTCATCGCCGCGGTTACAAGTCAAGACCTGGAGCTGAGCCGGTCCGTAGTTCAGATCGCGCGGAAGCTCGGCGCGCGAACTCTCTCGATTGCCGAGCCGGATTTGGGCATTGATGGAAGATGTGACCATTCCTTGACGCTTCCCACCAGGGTTGATCGCCTTCTGGCTGGATTGGTCTACCTGAGTCCAATGCATCTCCTTACTTATTATCTGACCCTCGCCAAGGGCAGAAATCCGGACGCGCCTGCTTCGATGAACATCATGTTGGAGGCGCTTTTGCCTCCCGGCCGCGAGGAGCCTGAGCTTAGAAGCGTTAAGTAATCGATATCAGCTCTGAGTGGAATTCCAGCTTCGGATTAAAGGCCAAATTGGCGTGAGCGGCTTCCGAGTCCAGAGCACAATCCCGAGTCCCCTTGCGACTTTTTTGCTTGACATGAGTTTCCAGGAGAGCAATAATCGGGCGGAGCTAGCAATCGATTACAGACAGCAATCGATTACGTTTTAATGCTCGCTCTGCTTCGTCGACAGGTACATGAAAGCAGCTAAAGGAAAGGATGGACAGAGGGCGCGATTCACCCTCGCTTTTAGGGGCAGCCGAATAAAGCTGATCTTCCCTGCGCAAACTTGCCACTCGGAAGCAGCGCACCCTTCGGCCGTCAATTGATAAAATGCGCATCGGCATCAGTTCCTGGACATATCCGTGGGCACTTGGGGTCGCTGGCTTCGAGCCGCCGCCGCAGCCCTTTACCCTCCCGAACCTGCTGGAAAGGGCCTCCGAGCTCAAGGTTAGCGTTGTTCAACTCGCTGACAATCTACCGCTCCACAAACTTGGCTCAGCCGAAGTTCGTGAGGTTCGCGCTCAGGCTAACAGTCTGTGCCTGACGATCGAACTCGGAACACGGGGTGTCGAGCCGGCCCACCTGCTTCGTTACCTCGACCTGGCGCTGGAGTTGCGCGCCGGGCTGGTTCGCACCCTCACCCACACGGCCGAATCAAAACCTTCTCTCGGTCAGGCTGAGAAATGGATTCGCGAGGTTCTGCCCTCCTTCGAAGCTGCTCGGGTTGTTCTGGGCCTCGAGAACTACGAACTGCATTCGAGCAGCGAACTCGCGGCGCTCGTGCGCCGCCTGGACAGTCCTCAAGTTGGCGTCTGCCTCGATACGGTGAATTCGCTGGGAAGGCTGGAGACGCCGGAGTGCGTTGTCGAAACACTGGCCCCGTTCACTGTGAATTTACACGTTAAGGATTTTGTGATCGAACGTGTGCCGCAGATGATGGGCTACGTGGTTCGCGGCGCGCCCGCGGGATCGGGCATGCTCGAGATCCCATGGCTGCTGGGGAAGATGCCTCCCAACCGTAACATGACAGCAGTACTCGAGCAATGGCCCCCGCTTAACGAATCAGTCGAAGCCACCGTGGCGATCGAGCGCGAGTGGGCCGAACAAGGCGTCCGATACCTCCGCTCCTGCGGCTGCACATAAGTATCGTTTTAGCGCTGGCCTTCCGGACGGCAACGGGAATTGATCGAATTGTACAGAACGACTTGAATAATTGCGCACCCCGTCGTGGCACGGCCGTCCCGGCCGTGATCACGGGCGGGACGCCCGTGCCACAATTTATGTCGCTCTGCATGGAAGCATTTTCGCGTCGTCGGGTCCGATTCAAAAAAGAGGTGATGTTATGAAAAGAAGTGCTGCAAATCTCCTTTGTATGCTCGCTTTTCTCGCGTTGGCCCACGTTCCAAGCCTGCGTGCGCAGGCGGTGGGAACCATCACAGGGATCGTCACCGATCCCAGCGGTGCCGTCATTCCGGGCGCCAGAATCGCCGCCACACGCATTGAAACCGGAGTTTCGCAATCGACGGTCACCACGAGCGCCGGATCTTACACGATTCCAAACCTGGTGGTGGGGACTTACAACGTAACGGCCGAGGCGGGAGGCTTTGCCCCCGGAGCGGCCAAGGGAATTACTCTCGATGTCGCCCAGCAGCGCCAAGTGGATTTCAAGCTGGCGGTCTCCGGAGTGAGCGCCAAAGTGGAAGTGAGCGCGGCGCCGCCGCTGCTCAATACGACCGAAGGATCCCTGGCCGGTCTGGTGACGGGAACCCAGGTGCAGTCACTCCCTCTTAACGGACGCAGTATCGCAAACCTGGTGATGCTCCAGCCGGGCATGGCCCAGGATTCCGGCGAAATGGGTTGGTTCGCCCCGGAGTGGGTCGGCAACGGCAACCGTGCGGAGACCGCAGTGGCTCTGCTGGATGGCTCCGACTCAAGCGACCGGGAGATGGGCACGGTGCAGTTCTGGGATTTCAATCTCGACGCCATCGCCGAATTCAAGGTGCAGCAGAACAACTACTCCGCGGAGTACGGGCAGGGTGGCGGCACCATTACCCAGATCGTGAGCAAGACCGGTACGAACCAGTTTCACGGCAGCGCATTTGAATTCGTGCGGAACAACGATTTTGACACACGTAATTTCTTCGGCTCCACGGTACCGCCCCTGCAAAGGAACGAGTTCGGCGTTACCTTCGGCGGCCCCATCAAGCGGGACAAGACCTTCTTCTTTGGCGAGTACGCGGGCTTCCGCCAGTTATCGGGAGAGCCCACCTTCATGTCGGTTCCCACCGCCGCCGAGCGGCAGGGCATGGTGACCGTTGCGGACCCCGTCATCCCGAACTTCCAGGATCAACTCCAAGTGCCGCTCAACTCTGCTGCGCAAACTGTGCTGGGCAAGTACCCCATGCCGAACGAGCCTAACGGGCCGCTGGGAGCCAACACTTACAACGTGCTGTTCAAGCAGCCGACCAATTACAACCAGTTCTCCGTGCGCCTCGATCAGCACATTTCCGACAAAGACTCATTCTTTGCACGCGCCTCCTACATTAACCACAATGCCTATGAGACAGATCCGGTGGCGGCCGTGGAGAATCCGTCATTTTCTCAGACGAATTTCAACGATCCCCGTAATTACTCGATGAGTGAGACACATATCATCTCACCCACTTTGATGAACGTCTTCAGCTTCACTTTGAACCGGCAAATCGAGGGTGTCCAGCCCCCCACGCAAGCCTACACGCAAACGATCTTCTCGGATGGCAGCCTCGCCAACTACGGTCCCGACACTTTCATCACCAAGTACAACGAAACATACTTTGAGCCCACGGACAGTGTGACCTGGACGAGGGGACGCCACACATTCAATCTCGGAGGCAAATACGAACGGGGGTGGGACAACGTATCCGGCGTAACTGGCGTGGGTCCGAACGGGGTGTTCAGCTTCGCGCCGGGAACTGCGCTTCTCGCAGGGATTCCCTCCACGAACGGGGGAACCTCGCTGGCTGCGGGAAACGCCAGTCCGAACGGCCTCGTCAGTATGATGGAGGGCGATCCCCAATTCTACGGCAGCGCCCTGGCTATTCCGGGTTATGGACCTGCGGGCGGCGGTACCACTTGGGGAGGCATTCGGGTCTGGCATTTAGCCGGCTGGGTTCAAGACGATATCAAAGTGACCCCGAAGCTGACCGTAAACGCCGGCCTGCGCTATGAGTACAATTCGGTGCCGGTTGAAGTGGCCAACCGCCTGTCACAACCTGGTGACTCCGGTAGTCTCTACGGCTACATGGTCCTTAATCCGCATCCGTTCTATCAGCCAGACTACAAGAATTTCGGGCCGCGCCTGGGAGTAGCGTATCGGGCGACCAGCAAGACGGTGCTGCGCGGCGGCTTCGGTATCTTCAGCAATATGTTTCCCGTCGTTATTCCTGATGAGACCCTGGTGGATTTCCCCATGGCGTCTTTGAGTTATCTTTACCCATCGCCCGGGCACCCAGTGAACTATTCGTTTACTCCGTTGCCCGTAACGCTGCCGCCCTTGACCAGCCTTTCGGGCGCCGTTATGCCACCGAATGGCAATACCAAACTGATCCCCCCCAATACGCCGGTGAATCTTGCCGCCATCGCCAACGTTACCGGACCTATCAGCGGAACTTTCGCCACGGACCGCATGCTGAATGGGTACACCATGAACGGCAACGCTACAGTGGAGCATGAGTTCCCGGGCAGCGTCGACGTACAAGTGTCGTACGTGGCCAACAACGGTGTTCACATTAGCAACTCAATGTACCCCAATTCATACACCGGGGCCGACCCCCAGTACGCACCTTACAGCCAGCTCAATCCGGGTCTTACCCCGGGTACGACGGGGATTGGCGAGCTCGAGAATTTCTACAGCGGCGCCTACTCCTCCTATAACGCGCTCCAGGCGCAACTCCGCAAGAACTCGCCATCCCACGGCATCCAGTTCCAGGCGGATTACACCTGGGGCAAAGATATGACGGAAGCCGATGCGATTTGGGGATCCGCCGCACCGTTTGCCAGCGGAGGGGTCAGCCTTGCCAACCCCAACTGCCTGAAGTGCGAGCGCGCGCCCGCAACCTACAGTATTAACCAGCGCTTTGTAGCCAATTTTCAGTATGAGTTGCCCTTCGCGCGCGCCCACTCGCTGCCCAGGCGGCTTACGGAGGGCTGGAAGGCTCTCGGCATTCTCACCGCTCAGGCGGGTGCTCCCTTTACCGTGGTTGGACCCTATGGGACACTGGACTACGGATTCGACAGCTTTAATGGCGTGGGAACGCGGCCATTCTTTCTTCAGAAGGCTTCCCGAAGTTCCAATTTGGCACCTGGAACCGGGCCGCAGTTCTTCTCGAGCCAGGTCATCGGCCTCGGCCAAGGACCGGGCGGCACATCGCTGGCGGGCATGGGCACCGGGTACTTCGGGGTGCCGACGACCACGAGCCCCTACTACGGCGGCGCCGTCGTGCAGACTGCGCCCGGAAACCTGGGTCGCAATACGTTTACAGCTCCGAGTTGGTCCAACCTTGATTTCTCGCTCATCAAGGACACCAGAATCACCGAGTCGATGTCGCTCGAGTTCCGCGCCGAGTTCTTCAACGTCCTGAATGAGGCTACATTCGCGCTCCCGTTCATTGGCGGCGCGAACGAGACGCTGAGCAATCCTTATTTCGGATTGCTCACCAACACCGCTACCGCCGAGCGCCAGATCCAGTTTGGCGTAAGGTTCATGTTCTAAGGAAGGTAGTTTGACATACCCCCTCCTCAGCGGAAGGTGGGGAAAGGGGTTGCGGGCGGCAGCGTCGGGTGCCGCCCTCTGACCCCTCATAGGCCCTAGAATAGGCTCGATTGGGTTCCGGAGCCCGCTGGGGCGGGCTCAAGAACGTGGCCCACGGCGGTAGCCGTGGGGAGAAAGCAGAGCCGATGCGCCTGAAAAGCCCCGGGAGGGGCGGCAGAGCTGTCTTGATGATCGCAGATCTTCTGTCGCCACTACGTGGCTCAGCGTGCTCTTTGTCTGCCGTGATCCCACGGCTCGGAAGGTGTGAAGAAATTAGGAACATGTCATCCTGAGCGCAGCGAAGGATCTCTGCAGTTGTTCGTAAATCGCTGAACCATAAGAAACTGCTGGGATCCTTCGCTTCGCTCAGGATGACAGGCATCGATTTTTTCACAGCCTCTGGCGCCGTGGGCCACATTCTTGCGCCGCTGATGCGGCTTGGCGTGAGGTGGCGGGGTTATTCCAGCGCCTATGGGGCGCCGCCCACTGACCCCTCCTTAGCTCTGTGGGAAGAAACCCCTCACCCGGCTCGCTACTCTCGCCACCCTCTCCCCAAGGGAGAGGGCCGTCAGCGATGATTGATTTCGGAATAAACGGTCGCGACTTGTGATGGACGCTACGACATCCCCGGTACAGGCAAACACTGCGGGGGCGGCGCCGCGCCTGCGCCGAGTGCTCACGCTTTGGGACCTGATCTTCTATGGCATGGTACTGATCATGCCCATTGCTCCCGTGCCGCTTTTCGGCGTGGTGCAAGAACGCTCGCACGGTTACATCGTTGACACCATCCTGGTCGCCCTGCTGGCCATGACTATCACAGCGTTCAGCTACGGGCGCATGGCAGCTCTCTACCCCTCCGCCGGCTCGGCTTACACCTACGTGGGGCGCGGCCTGAATCTCCACTTGGGGTTTCTGGTAGGCTGGGCGATGATTCTCGACTACCTGCTCATTCCCCTCATCAATGCCGTCTGGGTGGCGGAAACGATTCATGGATGGGTCCACCAGATTCCCACGTACGCTCTGATGGCACTTTTTGTAGGCGCGATCACTTTCATGAATCTGCGTGGCATTCGCGCCAGCGCTGTGGCCAACATGGTGCTCCTGGCGCTGATGTGTGTAGTGATTCTGGCATTTGCAATTCTTGCTGTCCGCTACCTCTTTCACTTCCACGGCTGGGACGGGATTTTCTCTTCGCTGCCTTTTTACGATCCGAAAACTTTCGATTACCGCGTGATCCGCGGCGCCGTGCCGCTGGCTGCGCTCACCTACATCGGATTTGACGGTGTGACGACGCTGGCCGAGGACGTCAAGAACCCCAAGCGCAACGTGCTCCTGGCCACGGTCCTCGTTTGCTTGTTTACCGGGGTTTTTGGAAGTCTCGAAAGCTACCTGGCCCAGCGCGTGTGGCCAGGCTTTCATTTCGAGAATGTCACAGGCGCCTTTATGGACATCTGCATGCGCGTGGGTGGACGCTGGCTGTTCCTGGCCATGACCGCCGTGACCATTCTCGCCGCAGTCGGCAGCGCGCTTACCGGAAGCTTGGGGGCCGCCCGATTGCTTTTCGGCATGGGGCGCGACACGGTTCTTCCCCGCGCGGTTTTTGGACACTTGCACGCCAAGCGCAACACTCCCGACTACAACATCTGGATTATCTCCGTCATCGCCTTCGTGGGCGGCATGCTGCTCGCCGTCCACGGTCGAGGCTACGAAAACGCAGCAGAATTGCTGAATTTCGGCGCCTTCATCGCTTTTAGCGGGGTCAATTTCACAGCCTTTTGGGCGTTTGCCATCAAACGCCGGGCCGGCCGTCGAGTCCACCTGCTCGGCGATGTTCTTCTTCCGCTGTTTGGTTTCTTATTCTGCGGCTGGATTTGGCTGAACCTGAATATTGTGGCAAAGATCGTGGGCGGCGTCTGGTTTGCCGTCGGGATCGTCTACTTGGGCTTTAAGACTAAGGGTTTTCGCGAAAGGCCCGCCACCATCGATTTCAGCGAGGGGTAGCTATCGAGTATGGTCAAAATCGCCCCGTCCCTCATGTGCGCGGACTCGCTTCATCTGCAAAGGGACCTGGAAGCGCTCGACCGCGCCGGGGTGGACTTCTTCCACATCGATGTTATGGATGGACACTTTGCGCCCAACCTCGCTATGAATCTCGACACGGTAAAACAGATTCGCACCGTAACCAAAACACCCATCGACGTTCACCTGATGGTCGACCGGCCCGATTCTTACTTTCCGGCGCTCGAGCGATTACAGGTGGAACACGTCTCTTTTCATATCGAGGTTTCGACGCAGCCGCTCCGCCTCATTCAGAACCTGAAGGCGCGGGGCGCCAAGGTTGGCATTGCCCTCAATCCTTGCACTCCGGTTGAAGCTCTGCATTTGGTCTTGGACCAAATCGATTTCGTTCTCCTCATGACGGTCGAACCGGGTTTTACAGGGCAGGCATTCATCTCTGGAACGCTCGAGAAGATCTCCGTCTTAAGCGAGCTGCTCAAGAGACGTAATCTCAAGGTGGATATTCAAGTTGATGGCAATATCAGCGTGGAGACTGGTAAAGCATGTATCGCACGAGGGGCTAGTATACTCGTTGCCGGCACTTCCAGCATCTTCACCGGTGCGCCCGATCTCTACGCTGCTTGCTTGGAGTTCAAGCGTCATATCGGTCAGACCGGCTAGCCGGTAAGATTCTCGCGGAATCTTTCGGCGTTTAATCCTGAATTCCGAAATCGACCTCCAGAACGGAACGGGTGTTCAGAATCTTCGGAAGTAACCCCTCACCCGGCCTGCTCCGGCTGATGAACGCGCCGGCAGCAGGCCACCCTCTCCCCGAGGGAGAGGGCCGTCAATGACGATAGTTTTCAGCCCTCTCCCTTGGGGAGAGGGTGGCGAGAGTACCGAGCCGGGTGAGGGGTTTCTTCCCACAGAACCTCGCAACTTCGGAATTTGGGTTAATCCTTAGTGACGATGGACCTGCGGTCCCCTAGCACAGATGAAGAGAGGAAGTCCGCGCCGGTGCAGTTGAGTTTCTTACTACCAGATGACACTCGCCAGTGTAGCGTTTTCCGCTACGGCGCTTCGTTCGACTGATCTTCTGGAGCGCCTGGAAAGCGAGATGGCCCAGGCTGAGGCGGAAGAGATTGACGGTGGTCAAGGGCGGACTAATGAACGGAGCACAGTAAATATCGTCACAACCGACCACCGAGATGTCTTCCGGAACACGTACTGCAGCCGCGTGAAAGGCATTGATGGCGCCAATCGCCGTCAGGTCGTTTTGGCAGATGATGGCGGTGGGAACGGCCGGCCGGTCGAGCAGAAGCCGAGCGGCCACCGCGCCGCCCTCGACGGTCTGGTTTCCGTCCACGATGACCTCCGGCGAGAGGCCGAATTCACCGAGCACCGTGGTGTAGGCCGCGCGGTAGATGAGACTCGCGCGACGGCTGGCAGCGCCGGCGATAAGGGCAAAATCCCGGTGGCCTAACTCGCTGAGATGAGCGACTGCTTCGCGAAGTCCCTGCGCGTAGTCGAGAACGATGGTGCTCCGCAGACGGCGGGCGCGCTCGACATCGAGAAAGACGATCGGAACCTCGTGCGAGGTGAGCTCTTCGCCCAACTCGGGCCCGATTTGCGAGGTCATGATGGCCACGCCACGAACCTTGTTTTCAAGCATCACGCGCACCGCGGCTTGGGTTCGATTGGGATCATAGCTGGTTGCGCAGAGCAGCATGTCGAGGCCTTGCTCCACCGCAGCCGTTTCGAAACCTTTGATGATTTCGGGGAAAAACGGATTCTGGATGTCGGAAATGATCAGACCGAAAAAATCGCTCGATCCGCGGGTGAGGCTGCGGGCATGAGCGTCCTTGTAGAAGCCGAGCGAGCGCACGGCTTCGAGCACCCGCTGCCGGGTTAGCGACGCCACGGGACGAGTATTATTGATAACGTGAGACACTGTGGTCTTTGACACGCCTGCTTTTTCGGCAACATCAAGCATTCGAATTTCCATTCGAGAAACCCTCCAGGCGGGGGTAGCGCCGATCTCAGGTAGCCCATCCTAGCAAAACAGAGCAGCTGAACGCAATCGGTTGCCGCAACCGGATGCCATCGGAGTGCTTTGAGAATCGTAGGGCGGGCGTCTCGCCCGCCGTGGCACGGGCATTCCTTCGCTATGCTCAGGACGGGCTCTGCCCGTGCGCGGGAGCGGGACGCTCCCGCGACCGCGGGCGGGACGCCCGCGCTACGTCTCTCCGTCGGCGTGCTATTTTCAGCGTTTCCGGGTGGCCGTCAGTCTACGGGGATGAGCGACCGCTTTGCGAATAAGAAGGCTGGGGATCGGCGTGGCAGTTTTCCAATTCGGTAGCGAGTTTCGGGGGCGCCCCGTGCAGCAGCGTCCTGGCCGGGTCGATGTATTTCCAACAGACTAACGCGATGACGTTTAGAACGGCAGCGATGTAGAAGTAGGCTTTCACGTTGCCGGTCCAGTTCATCAAGAGGGGAAAGAGCAGAGAACTTGCAAGCGATCCCATCGCCCCCAGGGTATTCATGGCCGCCGAAAGCGTGCCCGAATATTCGACGCCGACATCGCAGCAGACGGTCCAACTGGAACTCAGCGTAACGTCCACGCCATAGGTCATCAAGGCAAAACACGCGATGAACCATCCGGGAGAGTGCATGTAAGGCGCGACGCACAGGGTCACGATGGACAGCGCGAAGCCTGCGATCGCGGGGCCGGCGCGCGATGCCTTCAGGCGGCCCCGCTGGTAGATCCAATCGACGGCGGCGCCCCCGCTCCAGGTGGCGAGCGCCCCGGCATAGAGCGGAATGCTCGCATACAAACCTGCCTGGGCCGGCGTGAGCGCGAAACGTGTTTTCAAGAAAGGCAACAGCCAGCTAAAGCAGATAAAGAACGCAAAGTTGCAGGCGAAGTACTGGTAGATGATGAGATAGAAATTCCGAGAACGGAGAAAAGCCTGCCAGGGGAATTTGCCGCGGGCCGCCGCGCGGTTTGAATTAGCTGGCTGGCTCGGTTCCATGAAAACAGGTGACGTCGGAACCCCCTCACCCGTCCCGCGCCGGCTGATGAAAGCGCCGTCGCCGGACACCCTCTCCCCCAAGGGGGCGAGGGGTGAGGTTTCGTGGATGGCGGTCACCCTGTCCGCCGAGGGGGCGAGGGACGGGTTTTGATTGGCGTGCCCGCCTGAACCGGCTGTGGGCGCGTCGCGGAACCAGGCATACCAGACGGCGGACCAGACCGCGCCTGATATTCCCAGCAAGACGAAACTCGCGCGCCAGCCGAGCCGCGCTACGCACAGTGGAATCACCGCTAACCCGAAAGCCGCGCCCAGCCTTGAGCCGGTGTTGAGAAGCCCCAAAGCCAGACCGCGCTCGCGCGGCAACGTCCAATTGTGGACGGCTCGCGTGGCCTGCGGAAAGACGCCCGCCTCCGCCAGGCCGAACAGGAATCGGATACTGATGAGGACGGCAATCCCGGAAACCAGTCCTGTACATAAGGTGAAGAACGACCAGAAGAACACGCTGAGGGCGAGAGACTTCCTGGGGCCCCATCGGTCCGCGAGCAGACCGGAGGGGAGCATGAAAACCGCATATCCGAAGGCGAACGCCCCGAATACGACGCCGAAAGTCACGTCGCCGATGCCCAGGTCGCGCGCCATCTCGATTTTGGCGCCGGAAATCCCGACGCGCGCGAGAATTGTCAAAAAGGAAACAGCCACCACAGCACAAATCACCCGCCACCGGTGCCGTGTGGTAACTGCGGTCGCGGAAGATTCAGGGGACTGCTGAAGGTTCGTCATGCTTCGAGGGTGGAGTGAGAACTCAGGCGGTTGCCCACAGGCGTTAACCTAAATATTCAACTCGCGATACGTAGGTCTCACTGGTCACTTCCAGAGGCCCGGAGGGCCGACAGAAAGTAGCCCACGGCGTAAGCCGTGGGACCGAGGAGCAGCCCCGGGTTGCCTCAGCCCCGGAGGGGCGACAGATCCTCCGGCGCCGTCTCTGTCGCCCCTCCGGGGCTGCCGATATCAACGCCGTACGAGGTCCCACGGCTTAGAACCTGTGAAAAAATCGATGCCTGTCATCCTGAGCGAAGCGAAGGATCCCGGCAGTTTGTTATGGTTCAGCATCCTGAGCGAAGCGAAGGATCCCGGCAGTTTGTTATGGTTCAGCGATTTACGAACAACTGCAGAGATCCTTCGCTGCGCTCAGGATGACACGTTCCGAATTTCTTCACACCTTCTTACGCCGTGGGCTACTTTCTGGCGCCGCTCCGCGGCTCTCGTAGCCCGCGTCTTTAGGTCGACGCTCATGGGTGGCTGCTGACAACTGTGCAGGTGCGCCCCTACGCCTCTCTCTTGGACCCGCAAGAAGCGCGAACGATAAGGCGCGTCTCAAGCATCACCTGCCGCCTCGGCCATCCGGGGTGGTGAACCCGCAGGAGGAGTAATTCAGCGGCGGTCTTCCCGGCCTCGAAGGCGGGCTGCGCGACGGTGGTCAGGGGAGGACGCAGGGATATAGCCCAGGGCATATCATCGAAACCTACAATCGCGATCTGGCGCGGGATGTCGAGGGCGCGCTCATGAATGGCTTGCAGGGCGCCGAGGGTTAACAGGTTGCTTCCTGCAAACACTGCGGTAGGCGGCGTAGCCAGGTCCAGGAGTTGCTGCATGGCGGAATAACCCGCCGGCTGCTTGAACGCACAGTGCACGATGAGGTTTTCGTCGATCGGCAGGCCGGCTTCGCCGAGAGCGTCTTCGTACCCCGTTTGGCGATCGCGCGCGGTCGAGAGCACCAGGGGGCCGTTAATGATGGCGATGCGCTGGTGGCCCAGCCGGATCAGGTGTGAGGTGGCGGCGCAGGCGCCCTCACGATTCGCCACCATCACCTGATCGATGCGCAAACGCGCCGGGACGCGCGACACCGCAACCAGCGCCATGCCGGCTTTGCCCAGCTCCGCATAGAGCGGGGACGGCGTGCGGCTGGCCGCGAAGATTAAACCTCGCACCCCCTCAGCGCGGAACACCTCGAGGCGGCGCGTTTCCTGTTCCGGATCCTCGTTGTAATTCGCCAGAAGCAGAGAGTAGTCGGTTTTTTGGAGAACGTCCTCGATCCCGCACACGATGCTGGTGAAGAACGGATTTTCAATATCCGGAATCAGGACTCCGACCGCCCGGCTGGAGCGTACGCGCAGGTCGCGCGCGGCGCGGTTGGGGCGATAGGAAAGCAGCCGCGCCACCTCGAGAACCCGCGAGCGCAGCGGTTCCCGCACGCCCGCCGAGCCCGAGAGAGCACGCGACACCGTAGCAGTGGATACGCCGGCGCGCGCCGCAACCTCTTTGACGGTTGGTACTCGAGAAAGTTCCTTGGCCGGATTCTCTTGGTCGCTCATGGCTCGGCTTTTTTCTCCTTCGCCCGGGGTTTGCCCGAAGAAACCGCGCCGCCCGGCCGCTTCCAGAAATTGTCACTCTTGATCCACTCGCTCGGAACATAGCTGGTTACGGGATTAAAGGCAAACAGTTGGTGTTCGGATGAAGCGATCGAGGCGGCGGTCAGATCACTGAAAGTCTTCAGGCCGTCTTCGCCGAGCGCGGCCGCGAACCGGGCGTTGTTATCCTTCAGTACACGATCGATTTCGGCAAGACTCTTGCGCGCGGTGAGTACAAGATAGGTGCCGCCCTCGCCGCCGTAAAGTTGCCGGTAAGTGCTCCACTGAGCCTCCGGCACCGCTTTCTCATAGGTCTCCCGGACCATCCGTACAAGCTCAATCCATTCGCGCTCGTGCCCCGGTCGCACATGGTAAGTGGCGATGTCCATGTAGCGCATGGGCGCGAGGTCTGCCGCCGGGCGAAGGCTCATTTCGTCCTGGTAGACGAAGACGCTCTGGTCTTCGGTGTAGACCATCTCGCCATCCGCGATGTAGTCGCGGCTGAGTTCGGCAGTAAGCGCGGCCTTCTTGCCCAGAGCTGCGTCGCTTTGTTCCCAGGCCTCGAAGGAATCATACCATGTGAAGAATAACGCGCGCTTCTGGCCGGAGAGCGAGATCATGCCGATCCAATGCACGGGCGAGTTAGCGCGACTCATGGCCTCGACAAACGCACCTTCGGTTTTGTCGTGCAGTGCGTGAGCTTTGCCGGGCTTCGTATATTCGCCGGTGATCTGCAGCACCTTCGGGATGGAACGAGCGTCCTGAGCGGCGGCCACGCAACTGGTAGCAACGGCCACGCACAGTCCCAACATAAAATGAGATGGTTTCGTCAAGGTACAAGGTCCTTTCCTCCGGAGTTCACTTCCGAGTTATGAGTGGTCATGGGCCTGCGTCCCACCCAAGGCGATGAAAATCACAAACGTCGTCGCCCCCGCGAAGCTTGTCCTCCGCGAAAGCCGGGGGAGCGGGGGGCCCATCGTTGGCCCGGAACACGATGGATTCCCGCTTTCGCGGAAATGACGTGATTTTCGAGAGAGCGAATCACGGATCACTCCCGCCGGAGAGCGGGTCACTTCGCCGTACGCCAAAGCCAGCCTGAAGGGTTGTAGCCCACTCAGTGGCTCGGCGGCAAAGCCGGTAATCGATTGCAGCTGCATCATAGGCCCGGCAATGCGGCCTGTCAAGTTTTTTCTCGCTGGCCGATTTTTTTACATGTCTCCACTCTCCTCCGGGAGAGCGCGCACGGCGGAAGAGGATTACGCTCACCCCGAATTCCGAATTTGAATTGGCGTTCCCGTGCCAACTCGTTGAATCTGATTTGGCTGCCTTGAAAAACCTCGAGAACGGAACGGGTGTTTGGGTTTTTCGGGAGTAACCCCTCACCCGACCCGCCCCGGCTGAAGAGAGCGCCGGCTGCGGGCCACCCTCTACCCACGGGAGAGGGCCGTCAACGCTGATCGATTTCAGCCCTCTCCCGTGGGGAGAGGGTGGCGAGAGTAGCGAGCCGGGTGAGGGGTTTCTTCCCAAAGAGTCTCGCAACTTCGGTATTGGGCTTACTTGAGTTGCTCCGTGGCCTGCGCCTCTTGCGGAGAGATTCCCGTTGGGGCTGCACCGCATCGATCAAGTCGTGCTCGCGGGTCCTCGCGTTTCCGGTTGACAGCAGAATACAACTGAGTTGTAATGGTGGCGGCGTGTAATCGATTGCACTTAACGCCATGCCATCGAACTTAACTGATCCTTAGGTCGATTGTGTAGTCGAGGCCTGCACAACCCCATGGAAACTAATCAATACGAGAGAATCGGCGAGAGGGCATTGAAGGAGTTCTGCATTGAAATCCTCGCCAAGGTCGGGGTTCCACACGAGGATGCGGTGCGCATCATCGAAAACCTGGTGGAAGCGGACTTGCGCGGCGTGTCGTCGCACGGTGTGATACGCTTTCCCATTTACGTCCAGCGGCTGCGCGCCGGTGTTGTCAATCCTCGTCCGGTGATACGGCTAGTTCGCGAGGCCCGCAACACCGCCGTGGTGGACGGCGACAACGGCATGGGCCAACTGGTGGGCATGGAAGCGATGCAACTCGCAATTGACAAAGGCGCGTCGGGAGATTGCAGTTTCGTAGCGGTGCGCAACAGCAACCATTTTGGCGCGGCGGCGTATTATTCGTCGATGGCGGTTCCGCACCAGATGATCGGAATGAGCTTGACGATCGGCGGCATCAATCACATGACGCCATGGGGTGGAGCGGAAGCGATCCTGGGCAATAATCCCTTTTCCGTCGCATTGCCCGCGGGAGAGGAGTTGCCCGTCGTCCTCGACATGGCGTGCAGCGTGGCAGCGCGTGGGAAAATCATGGTTGCCGCTAAAGACCACACGCCGATTCCCGACGATTGGGCCGTGGGCCCAGACGGCCAGCCTACCACCGACCCGGACGAGGCGCTCAAGGGGTTCGTCCTACCCGTCGGCGGTCCCAAGGGCTACGCCCTGACCCTGGTCATCGGGTTACTCAGTACGATGCTGAGCGGCGCTTTCTTCGGCAGTGAAGTTACGCACATGTATGACGATTTCGAGCGGCCGCAGAATATCGGCCACTTATTCGCAGTCCTTCCGATCGCATCGTTCGAGTCTGTCCAATCTTACCAGGCGCGTATGGATAAGGCGATTCGGGAAGTCCGCAATGTGAAACGCGCCCCGGGGGTCGAGCGAATCTACCTGCCGGGAGAACGTGAACACCTTTTGGCCGAGGAATATCGCAGGTCGGGAATCCCAATGCCCCCGGCGGTATTGGCGGAGTTGCGAGATCTCGGCCAACAATTCGAGGTGAAGTTATAACCAATCAATAGGCCTCGGAAGGGCGGGGCTTTTAGGGCCGCCGCCTTGGGGTCCAGGGTTAGAAGGGCCTTTAGGCCCTGAAACCAAAACGCTTCAGGGGCTAAAGCCCTTACTTACGTCCCGTGATCAGCGGCGGGGCTAAAGCCCAATACTGTTCACTTAAGTAAATACGCGGTATACTGCTCTCATTCAAATGAGAGGAGGACCGCAGATGGCTCGTACGATCGCAAAACTTCCCGAAGGTACACGCT
>JBEKLY010000065.1:0-28468 GCA_050010015.1 Terriglobia bacterium | reverse complement strand
CTTGCGAAAGGCGCTGCTCGACCTCGATTCCACCGCCAGTCAGGTGAGCGTCACGGAATCTGCGCTCACCCTCGCGGAGCGCGAACTGACGCTCGCCCAGGACCGATTCCGTAATGGGGTGACGGACAACATCGAGGTTGTGACGGCGCAAGACACTCTGGCAAGCGCTCAGGATGATCGCATCATGGCGCTGGCGCGCCACACCGACGCAGGAATCGCCTTGGCGCGCGCGCTCGGAAATACCGAGAAGATTTACCAGACGTACTTAGGCGAACCGTGAGCATGTGGCTTTGCTCCCCGAAGAGGAGCACCTTGAGTAGCCGTGGGTGGAACCCACGGATCGGAAGGCATCAACGGACGTCCGGCCCGGAAGGGGCCGAACAGCCTCGGACAACCCCTCGCGGGGTTGGGAACCCTCTCAGAGGAATACCAGCCGTGGGCTGGCGCCCACGGCTACTCACGGTTCACCGCTTCGCGGCGGAGAGGTAAACCATCCATGAAACGCATTATTCCAATTCTGCTGCTGGCGGCGGCCGCCGCGGCGGCAGTCCGATATTATCCGCAATATTTCGGCAAACGCCCGCCATCGAATCTGCTGAAGCTATCCGGCAACATCGAAGCCCACGAAAGCCTGGTCAGCTTCAAGGTGACGGGCCGCATCGTCGCCTTGCCGGTGGATGAGGGCATGACCATCAAATGCGGAGACCTGCTGGCGCGGCTGGATAACGACGACTATCGCCAGCAAGTCGTCGTGGACGAAGCCGTCGCAGGCGTGCGCGACCGGCAACTCGCGCTGGGCTTAGCGGGCAGCCGTCAGCAGGAGATCGAGGCAGCCCGCCAGGCCACGCTCGACGCTCAGGCCGACCTCGAGCAGCGGAAGAAGGATTACGCGCGCTACCAGGCGCTTGCCGAGAAAGACGAAATACCTACGCAAACCCGCGATCAGGCCGCCACCAGTGTGACCCGCGCGCGGGCCGCCTACGACCGAACGCAACAGATCTACAACGAGCTCATCGAAGGAACGCGCAAAGAGGAACTCGAGGTGGACCGGGCCAACATTCATCAGGCGGATCAAAGCCTGCATCTCTCGCGCATCCGGCTGTCTTACACCGTGCTACGCGCGCCCTTTAACGGAGTGGTGCTGGTGCGCCAGGCAGAGATGGGCGAAGTGGTTTCACCCGGCACGCCCATCGTCACCCTGGCTGACCTCGACCACCTCTGGCTGCGCGTCTACGTGCCCGAAACCGATCTCGGCAAAGTGCACTGGGGCCAGGAGGTCGAAGTTCGCACCGATACTTATCCCGACAAAGCTTATCGCGGCCGCATTTCTTCTATTTCCTCCGAGGCCGAATTCACTCCCAAGAGCGTGCAGACGGAGAAGGAGCGCGTCACGCTGGTCTATCGCGTCAAGGTGGACGTCGAGAACCCGAACTACGAACTGAAGCCGGGAATGCCGGCGGATGCGGACATCAAGGTGAAGTAAGTGTGTTGATCAACGAAGGGTGTCATTCCGAGCCCTTCGCTGTCATCCTGAGCGAAGCGAAGGATCTCGCTCTGGTTCTCGCGCACGGTGCGAGAAAGATCAGGGCGAGATTCCTCGCTGCGCTCGGAATGACACATCTGTGCCTTGAATGTCATTAGTACTATGAATTCGTCTCCAGCCATCATCGTTTCCGCACTCAGCAAACGCTTCGGTGAAGTGCGCGCCGTCGACCAGCTCAGCTTCGACGTGAATCCGGGAGAAATCTTCGGCCTGGTCGGGCCGGACGGGGCGGGGAAGACGACGGCCATGCGCATGCTCGCCGGAGTGTTGGACGCGGATTCGGGCTCGGCGACCGTAGCCGGTTACGACGTGGTGCGCGACCCCGAGGGCGCCAAACATCACCTCAGCTACATGTCGCAGCGCTTCGGTCTGTACGAAGACCTGACGGTGGACGAAAACATCCGGTTTTACGCGGATCTCTTTGGCGTCACCCGCAAGAAGCGCGAGCCGCGAGCCGCGGAGCTGCTGGCGGCTGCCGGCCTGAGCGATTTCCGCAGGCGCATGGCCGGGAACCTCTCCGGCGGAATGAAGCAAAAGTTGGGGTTGGTCTGCGCGTTGATTCACACTCCCAAAGTGATCCTTCTCGACGAGCCGACCAACGGTGTGGATCCGGTGTCGCGACGCGATTTCTGGCGAATTCTATATTCTCTGCTCGCCGGGGGAGTCGCCATCCTCACCTCGACTTCTTATCTAGACGAGGCCGAGCGCTGTCATCGCGTTGGCCTCTTGCACCAGGGGCGGTTACTCTTTTGCGACCTGCCGGGCGCACTGAAGAAGAAATTTCCGGGCGAGATTCTGGCCGTTCATGCGCCGGAGCCGGCGCGCGTGCGCGATTTGCTCGCAAAGGCGGATGCGGTGCGCAGCGCGCTGCTGGTGGGCGACCGCGTCCATCTGTTTGTGGATAGCGCAGAGCGCCGGCTTCCGGAATTGCGCGCCCGCCTCGAGTCGACCTCGACGCCTTACGATTCCATTCAGTCGGTGGAGCCAAGCATCGAAGATTTATTCGTTTCGGCGCTGGAAGGCGAGTCAGGAAATGGGAAACGGAACTAACCCCTCACCCGTCCCGCGGCGGCTGATGAAAGCGCCGTCGCGGGACACCCTCTCCCCAAGGGAGAGGGTTGTGTTGTCGAGTTGTGGTACCTGCGGAAGCGAAGTCTGATGATTCAAAACGACACATCCGTGGTGGTCGAAAACCTCACCAAGCGCTTCGGGTCGTTTACGGCGGTAGACCGCATCAGCTTCGAGGCCCGCCGGGGCGAGATTTTTGGTTTTCTTGGCCCCAACGGCGCCGGCAAGTCCACCACCATTCGTATTCTGTGCGGCCTGCTGCGGCCCACCTCCGGCAAGGCGCTGGTGGCGGGCATCGACGTGGCGGCAGCCCCTGAAGCGGTGCGGCAGCAGATCGGCTACATGTCACAGAAGTTCTCGCTCTATAACGACCTGCGCGTCATCGAAAACCTGCGGTTCTTTGCGGGCATGTACAGCGTGCCGGCCCGCGACCTGCCGGAGCGCCTGGCGTGGGCGCTGCGCATGGCGGGGCTCGAGGGCCGCGAGCAATCACCGACGCGCGCGCTGGCCACCGGCTGGAAGCAGCGCCTGGCGCTCGGCTGTGCGGTCCTGCACCGCCCTCCCATCGTCTTTCTCGACGAGCCGACCTCGGGCGTGGATCCTGTCTCGCGCCGGAAGTTCTGGGATTTGATCTACCAGATGGTCGAGGAGGGCGTCACGGTGTTCGTCACCACGCACTACATGGACGAAGCGGAATACTGCAACCGCCTGGTAATGATCGATCGCGGGCGCATCGTGGCGATGGGCACTCCCACGGAACTGAAGAACCGTTGCATGAAGGGGCAGTTATTGCTGGTTGAGTGTGAGCCGCTGGGGCCGGGCCTGGAAGCGCTGGGGGAAACTCCCGGCGTCCTCGACGCAGCGGTCTTCGGAAGCAGCCTGCATGCGGTCGTCGCCGATGCCCAGGCTGCCTTGCCCAAGGTTCGGGACTCGCTCGAGGCCCGGGGCCTGCGCGTCGGACGCCTTGAGCAGATTCCACCCAGCCTCGAGGATGTCTTCGTCTCCCTCACCGCGGCGCGCGAACCCAAACAGGAGAAATCCGCATGAGCGGGCGTCGCATCCTGGCCATGACGCGCAAGGAGATTATTCAGATCCGGCGCGATCCCTTGAGCCTGATGATCATCATCGCCATGCCGATCATCCAGCTCCTGATCTTCGGCTACGCGGTTAACCTGGACGTCAAGCACATCCCGCTGTGCGTGTACGACCGTGACGGTACGCAAACCAGCCAGGACCTGCTCAAGCGCTTTCAAGCCACCGACTATTTCAAGATCGTTCATCTGTCGGAAAGTTACACCGACGTGGTGCGGAGCATTGACTACGGCGTCTGCACGGTGGCAGTAGTCGTGCCGCCACAATTCGCCGAGAGACTCCGCTCCGACGGCCACGCCAGCGTGCAGGCGCTGCTCGACGCGAGCGACAGCAATACCGCGAACATCGGCATGAGCTACGCGCTTAACATTGTGCAGGCCTATTCGGCGCAGGTGCAGATCGATTGGCGCGAGAGCCACGGCCTCGCCGATATGCCCGCCTCTGTCAGCTTCGAGCCCCGGACCTGGTTCAACGAAGACCTTGAGAGCATGTCGAATATCGTGCCGGGCGTGGTAGCCATGGTGATGGCGGTGGTGGGCGCGTTTCTCACCTCGCTCACGATCGCGCGCGAGTGGGAGCGCGGCACCATGGAGCAGCTCATCTCCACGCCGATCGCCAAGCTCGAGATCCAGATCGGCAAGCTCGCGCCTTATTTCCTGATCGGGATCATGGACACGGCGGTTTGCGCTGCCGTGGCCGTTGGGTGGTTCCACGTTCCTTTTCGCGGAAGCTGGACGGTTTTGTTCGGCTGCTCGATGCTGTTTCTCGTGGTGGTGCTGTCGCTCGGCTACTTCATTTCAGTGACGGCCAAGTCGCAACTCGGCGCGAGCCAGATAGCCCTGCTGGCGACGTTCCTTCCGACATTTCTATTGTCGGGATTCATTTTTCCCATCGAGCAGATGCCGGTGGTGGTGCAGTGGATCACGCGCGTGCTGCCGGCGCGCTATTACGTTGCCATTCTGCGCAACGTGTTCCTGAAGGGCACGGAGGTTCGGTTGATGGCCGGCCAACTCGTCGCCCTGGCGATCATCGCCGCGGTGCTCGTCACACTGGCCACGCGGGCGTTTCATAAGAGGCTGGAATGAAAATTCTTCAATCCTTCGCGCGGGTCGGGCACATGCTGCGGAAGGAGTTCATTCAAACGTTGCGCGATCCCCACACGCGCTTCGTGCTCATCGGACCGCCCATCATTCAGATGCTGGTGTTCGGGTATGCAGCCACGATGGAAGTGAAGCACGTGGCGCTCGCCGTGCTCGACCAGGACAATACGCAGGAGAGCCGCGAACTGGTGTCGCATTTTTCCGCCAGCCGCTATTTCGACATTAAGCAATATGCCGCACGGCGGGATGACCTTCGCGAAGGCATCGACCGCGGCGATTTTCTGGTAGCGCTGGAAATCCATTCCGACTTCGCCCAGCGCTTGCGCAACGGCCAAGGCGCTTCGGTGCAGGTGCTGGCGGACTCCTCCGACTCGAATACGGCGCTCGTGGCGCTCGGTTACATCAGCCAGATCGGCGCTCAATTCGCGCGCGCCTACGAAACCGACCGGATGCGCCGCACGGCGCCGCAACTGGCATCCTTCGTGCCGCAAGTCGAGCTTGAATCCCGACCCTGGTTCAACGAAAGCCTCAACAGCCAGTGGTACTTCGTTCCCGGCGTCATCGGCAACCTGATGCTGATCATGGTCATGATGCTGACGGCCTTCGCGGTGGTACGCGAGCGGGAGATCGGCACGCTCGAGCAGGTGATGGTTACGCCCATTCGCCGTTGGGAGTTTATCCTCGGCAAGACCCTTCCCTTTTTCCTCATCGGAGCCTTCGACTCGACCATGATCGCCATCGTCGGCACGCTCTGGTTCGGCGTCCCCTTCCGCGGCAAAGTCGCGGTGCTGGCGCTCGGGCTCGCGACGTTCATCGTCGCGGCGCTGGGGCTTGGACTCCTCCTCTCCACCATCTCCGCCACCCAGCAGCAAGCCATGCTCGCCTCCTTTTTTTTTAATATGCCCATGATCACGCTTTCCGGTTTCGGCAACCCGATCAGCAGCATGCCGTTGTTTTTCCAGAGGCTCAGCTTCATCAACCCCATGACCCACGTCATGATCCTCCTGCGCAGCGTCTACCTCAAAGGCGTGGGGCTTGAGGTTCTGTGGCCAAACATCGCCGCCATGGCCGGCCTGGCATTCGTTCTGCTGACCGTCAGCGTCCTGCGCTTCCACAAGTCGCTGGAATAACCTATAATTTAATTGGGCGCTCGCGGAAACCCGGTAATCAAGCAGTTAACCACGGAGACACAGAGGCACAGGGCAGCAAAGGTGCAACCAAATGCAGATTCTTCGCTTCGCTCAGAATGACATGTCATCCTGAGCGAAGCGAAGGATCTGCTTTTCTTGGCACCGCGAAGACACTCACCCTAGTGGTACAGAGCCTGAACCGTACTTCTCTGTGCCTCTGTGCCTCTGTGGTGAACCGCCGTTCAGAAGGGACGGAGACGATGGACTTCACTGGCAAAGTGGTGGTGGTAACAGGCGCGGCATCCGGCATTGGCGAGGCTTGCGTGCAGGAGTTCGCCGCTCGGCATGCGGCCGTGGCGATGGTGGATTTGAAGGCCGGAGCGGGGGAACAGACCGTCGCGGAACTCCGGCAGAAAGGCGCCACGGTTAGATATTTCCAGGCCGATGTGGGCTCTCGCGTCGAGGTCGAGCGGCTGATCCCTCTGGTCGTGGCGCAGTTCGGCGGTATCGACGTGCTGGTCAATAATGCCGGGATTCAGCGCTACGGCAGCGCCACCACGACCACCGAAGAACAATGGGACGAGGTCATGAACGTCAACCTGAAAGGCGCCTTCCTGATGTCCAAGTTTGCGATCCCCGAAATCATCAAGCGGGGAGGAGGCGCCATCGTCATGACAGGCTCCGTACAGTCGGTGACGGCCCAGCAAAACTCAGTCGCCTACGTGACGAGCAAGCATGGGCTCCTGGGCCTCACGCGGTGCATTGCGCTCGATTTCGGGAAGCAGAATATCCGGGCGAATTGCGTGATGCCGGGAGCAATCGATACGCCCCTGCTGCGCTGGGCTGCGTCGCGCGATAGCCATCCGGAAAAAGTACTGGCCGGTTGTGCGGGCCTGCACATTCGAGGCACGCTGGGATTGCCGGAGGAAGTGGCTCGGGTGATTGTCTTCCTGGCGAGCGACTTGGCTTCGTTTGTAACCGGCGGTGCGTACGCCGTGGACGGCGGCCTGCTAGTCCCCGCCGGCGGCATGGCGTTTCAGGGGGCCGGGCTGGGCGCACCGAAGTAGACTCGACACTCAACCGCTCTCCCGGGGAAGAGAGTGTCCTGCCGCCGGCGCCTGCAAATCCTTCGCGCTGCTCCTCCCGCAGGCCCGGAGGGCCGAAAGATTGTGGCCCACGGCGAAAGCCGTGGGATGGCCGGTGTTGGTTAACGATCAAGCCCGCGTCAGCGGGCGACAGACGCCCAGCGCTCCGGCCGATATTTCTGTCGCCCCTACGGGGCTTGCTCATGACGGTTGTGCTTTATCCCATGGCTTTCGCCATGGGCCACATTCTGCCGCCGCTGCGCGGCTCCGGAAGTCGTCGCGATGTTAGGTTAACGGCTATTGGGCAACCACAAGGGTTGCCCCTACCAGAAACCTATGAAACTCGGACTAGGGCTTTACCGCCACATGTTGACCCGCGAGAACTACGCCTTCGCGCGCCAGGCGGGTTGTACGCACGTCGTCATCCACCTGGTGGATTACTTCAATCAAGCGTCGGCCAACCCCCGCGACAATCAACCCACGGGAGGTAAGCTCGAGCCTTGGGGAGAAGCCGGCAATCCTGAGAGGCTTTGGAGCCTCGAGGAGTTGCGCAGAATTCGCCGAGAGATAGAAGACGCGGGTTTGGTTCTGGCCGCGATCGAGAACCTCGATCCTGCCCACTGGCACGACGTCCTTCTGGACGGACCCGAGCGCGCACGCCACATCGAGAACGTAAAGACCATTGTTCGCCGCATGGGCGAGGCGGGGATTCCCATCTTGGGATACAACTTCAGCCTGGCGGGGGTCAGCGGCCGCGTCAGCGGACCCACTGGCCGTGGCGGCGCGATTTCAGTGGGCATGGATGGCCCCGTCGACGAACCCATTCCCAACGGCGTGGTGTGGAATATGGTTTACGATCGGGCTGCGCCTTCGGGAACGGTTTCACCGGTAACCAGCGACGAGTTGTGGCGCAGGCTGCAGAGGTTCCTGGAGGAAGTCATCCCTGTTGCCGAGCAGGCGGGCGTGCGTCTCGCCGCGCACCCTGACGATCCGCCGCTGCCGACCTTGCGCGGGCAGCCTCGCCTCGTCTACCAGCCCTACCTGTATCAACGGTTGCTCGACCTCGTCCCCAGCCAAAGCAACGCCTTGGAACTTTGCGTCGGAACCCTGGCGGAGATGACGGAAGGAAACATCTACGAGGCCATCGACCAATACAGCCGGCAAGGCAAAATCGCTTACCTCCATCTCCGTAACGTCGCCGGAAAAGTGCCGCACTACCGGGAAACCTTCATCGACGAAGGCGATGTCGATATGATTCGGGTCCTGTCGATTCTGAAGCGCAATGCTTTCGAAGGAGTGATCATCCCCGACCACACACCCCAGATGAGCTGTGCCGCTCCCTGGCACGCGGGGATGGCGCATACGCTTGGGTACATGCTGGGCGCACTGGCGAGGATTCAGGATTCAGGATTCGGGATTCAGGACAAATGAGTCTCGGCGAGAACCCCGTTCAGGCTGTCATTCCGAGCCCATCGCTGTCATCCTGAGCGCAGATTCCATGATCCTTCGGCTCACCACTTGGCATGAAAACGATTCCCCTCCTTGGTAAGGGGGGTCAGGAGTGGTTGTCGTCCTCTGTCCGTCCCACCCACCACCCCTGCCCCTCCTCCCGCTGAGGAGGGGAGTCATTTTCATGGCAGCGCAGGAATCTCGCCCTGAGTACTTTCCAGGCAGTGCGAGATTCCTCGTTGCCTGCGGCTCCTCGGAATGACACCAAAACCGAGTTCGCAGCCAGGCTGTAACCCGCCGCTTGGGTTTTCCTGCCCTGAATCCTGAATCCTGACTCCTGCTTTACCTTTTGTCGTTTGAATTTCAGGTATCCTCCCCTATAATCTCGAAGTCGTGGATTACGGACCTGAATCCTGAATGCTGGAACTGACGCAAGATGGCAAATCAAAGCTATGACACTGCGGCGAGACGAAGCGAACGAGTACTTCTGCGGATTCCGATCCGTGTTGAGGGTAAGGATACCCAAGGTGATCCGTTCGACGAGCTGACTTACACGCTGGTCGTCAACCAGTCCGGAGGGTTGATTGTCGTCTCGCGCCTGATGCTGCCCGGCGCCGTAATCAGGATTACCAATCTCAACAACCAGGTCTTCTGTTTTTTCCAGGTGGTGATGCGCTCGGCAAGGTCGTTGAGCGGCACGCCGGAATGGGGAGTAAAGTGCCTGGACCCCGATATTGAAATCTGGGGCGTCCACTTCCAAGACAAATCGGAGGAACCCGCACAAGAAGGCCTTATCCGAGTTTTGCTCGAGTGCCGCGACTGTTCGTACCGGGAGATGACCGCGCTCACGGTGGAACAGTATCGCAGACTGGTGTCTTATTCGTCCGTGGCGCGTCCCTGTCCAAGATGTGACTTTCCCCGGGATTGGACGTTTGCGGTCGTCGATAATGGACCTGAAAGGCCCTCCCCCACTCTCCCCGCCGTTTCCATTTCGGACCTGGCCGCGCAGCGCGAAGCCGAACGGCGGCAGGAAAAGCGCCTCGGGGTAAAGCTGCCGCTGGGAATCCGGCTGCCGGATGGGAGCGAGGAAACCAGCACGACCGAGAATATCTCCAAAACCGGCCTCTGCTTTGCTTGCAATTTTGAGCTGCAAGTCGGAGAACGGCTCTATGTGCGAGTGGGATTGGATAGCCCCGATGAACAACGCGATATCGCGGCCCGCATCATGTGGCGCCGTCCCGCCCAGGACAAAGGAAGGGCGTTCTACGGAGCTAAGCTGGAGAGGGACTGAGGGAAGGAAGAAGGCAGTAGGCAGGTCGGCAGTAGGCGGTTTGCGGTTGGCAAGTGGGCGGCGGGTGCGGCCCGTGAGTTAACTGCCCTCTCCCCAGGGGAGAGGGTGTCCCGCTGCCGACGTCTTCATCAGCCGGAGCGGGACGGGTGAGGGGTCGTTTGCTCCGTTCGAGTGGGCCTGCTTTCCGAAAACCCTGGCGATCTCGAAAACTCTGAAAGCGGACTCGTTGTCTCTTGACAATCGCCGATGCATAGGCTAGAATCGTAGAGTGTCGACTGAAGGTCCGCGCTGCTTTATGTGTGCCCTCCCGTTCCGCTTTGCTCCAATTTTCCAGCCCTGGCCGAATACTGGCAACTCGGACTCCACTCCTCGGCTGAGGAGGGGTTGGGGGTGGTGGGACTTTGCGCCCTTTACGTTCTTGGCGCCTTGGCGTAAAACCGGGTTGGTGATATTGAAAACTGGCGGAACAAAGCGAGAATGTCTATGAAAACAAAGGACCGGCATAGAAATCGACCACCCCTTACCCCTCCTTATCAAGGAGGGGAATTGCGGACTCCCCTCCTCGGTTGAGGAGGGGTTGGGGGTGGTGCGACTTTGCGCCCTTTACGTTCTTGGCGCCTTGGCGTAAAACCGGGTTGGTGATATTGAAAACTGGTGGAACAAAGCGAGAATGTCTATGAAAACAAAGAATCGCACGAGAGAACGGTAATCCGAGATGAGCCAGGTGGATACAGTACGGGCGGCTGCTGACATCGTCAAGATCGTGGGCGACTACGTCAAGCTGCGCAAAGCCGGCGCGAATTACATGGGCCTCTGCCCATTCCATCAGGAGAAGACCCCGTCGTTCGCCGTCCACCCCGCCAAGCAGATTTTTCATTGCTTCGGCTGCGGTGTCGGCGGCGACGTCTTCAAGTTCGTGATGATGATCGACAGTCTTACCTTTCCTGAGGCATTGCGCCGGGTGGCGGAGAAGGTGGGCATTACGATCTCGGAATCTTTCGGCGAGGCTGCCTACGATGCCAACGCGAAAACCCGCGCCGTGCTCTACAAAATGCACGAGGCCGCCGCGAAGTTCTTTGCCGGCCAACTGACCGGCACGGCGGAGGGGCGCATGGCGCGGGCCTATCTCGAGGACCGGGGTCTCGGCGACGAGGCCGTAGGCCGTTTCCGATTGGGATATGCGCCGGGCGACGGCCAGACGCTGATCCGGCACCTGAGCGGCGCGATGGGAGAGGGTGCGCAGGGCGACGCTGGCAATATGTCCGAATTGCTCGAGAAGAGCGGCTTGGTCGGCCACGACGCGGAAAGAAACCGCTACTACGACCGCTTCCGCCGCCGCGTCATTTTCCCGATAGCCAACGATAGCGGCAAGGTCGTGGCTTTCGCAGGTCGAGCCTTAGGAGACGAGCAGCCGAAGTACCTCAATTCTCCGGAAACCCCCATCTATACAAAAGGCCGGGTGCTTTACCACCTCGACCGCGCCGCCCAAGCCATCCGCAAGCTCGACTATGCCATTCTGGTCGAAGGCTACATGGACTGCATCGCGGTGGCCTCGATCGGCATCGAAAACGTGGTCGCTTCCTGTGGGACAAGCTTGACGGAGGGGCAGATTCGCTTGCTGGCGCGTTATTCGCGCCGCATCGTGGTTAACTACGATCCGGACTCGGCCGGCGTGGCGGCTACGGAGCGCTCGCTGGCGCTGTTGCTTGAGGAAGGCTTCGAGGCCAAGGTGCTGGCGCTGCCCGGGAAGCTCGACCCCGATTCTTTCATTCGGAAAGAAGGGAGCGGCCGGTACCGCGAGCTGCTTTCAAGCGCGCCGAGCTATATCGACTATTTGACAGATCGGGCTGTCAGCACACATAACCTCACCACGCCTGAAGGCAAGGTCGGCGCGGCCAATGCCGTGCTCCCTTACCTTGCCAAGGTTCCCAACCCCATGCTGCGGGTGGAGTTGGCGGGCCGTTTGGCGGAACGACTGCGCTTGGATCAGCGCCTGTTGCGCGACGAACTGCGTCGCGTGGCAGGACCGGCCCGCTCGGACGTGCGGCTCCAGCCCGGGGCGGCCACTCCTAAAGTTACGGTGGCAGAGAAGGAACTATTACGGGCGTTTGTCGAAAACCAGGAACTTGCGGATGAACTGCTGCCCCAGATGATGGAACAGGGCATGTTCGAGGGGGTGGTGACGGAGCCGATCTTCAAGCGCTTCTTGGATTTACTGCGGAAAGGTGAGAAGGCTGAGCCGTCGGCTTTGGAAGAACCGCTGAACGCGGAGGCGCGCCAGGTGCTTTATGAGAGCCTCTTTTGGGCGGTAGAGCCGCCAGATAGGGGACGCATTGACCGGCACCTTCAATCGCTACGCGCGCGCCGCGCACGCCGCCGACTCGATGCCGTGCGCGTCGAAATCCAGGAGGCCCTACAGACGGAGGACCGGGAAAGGCTTCGAGAGCTTGAACGAGTTAAGCTGAACCTGCAGAACGAACTGCGCGGACTCAGCGAAGGTGCAAAAATATCATCCCACTGACAAACGAAATCGTGTATATTACATCTAATACGATGGAGCCGGTGCGGTTTGACGGCTTGTCATAAATTACGACGGAGTTACGCGAGGCGGCACCGCCCGAGCAAAGGCGGGGGTGTCGCCATACTTGTTTTAACATTCAATTAATGTTTCTTCCCCAGCAGGGAGGCGGTTGCCTTGGCGTTCGACGACAAGTTCGATCAGGTCAGCAAGCTCATTTCAATAGGCAAAGAGAAGGGTTACCTCCTCTACGATGAGGTGAACGAACTTCTTCCCTCCGACGTGCACTCGGCGGAAGATCTCGACGACCTCCTCTCCATGTTCGACAATGCCGGCATCGAGGTGCTGGATTCCCCCAAAGTGAAATCGGCCGAGAGCGGCCTGGGCCTGGAAAAAGTTGACGAGCTCAAGGGGGACGAGCTTGGAGAGGACGTCGAACTCGATCTGACTCCGGGCGCCCTCGACAAGACCAACGACCCGGTGCGCATGTATCTGCGCGAAATGGGAACCGTGCCGCTGCTCACTCGCGAGGGCGAGGTTGAGATTGCCAAGCGCATCGAGCGCGGGCAGCTCAACGTGCTGAAAACGCTTTCGCGCTCGCCGATTGTTATTCAGGCGCTTTTCGCGGTGCGCGAAGAGCTGAAGAGCGGCGACCGGACCATTAAGGAAGTGGTGGTTTTCGACGACGACGAGCTTACGGAAGAGAAAGTGACGGAACGCACCAAGGATGTGATTGCCTGCATCGACGAGGTCGAACGGCTCTACAAGAAGTTGTTGCAGCTTCGCACCAAGCGGGACGCAATTCCCCGCACCCGGCGCCCCAGGGATTTCCGGCGCTACAACTGGGCCGTGGCCCGGCACCGGGTTTTGATCTCGGTGCTCTTTCGCTCCGTCCTCTTCACTCACAGCATGAAGAACGCGCTGATCGAGAAGCTCCGGCAGGCCATCGACGAACTGCGCCCGCTGGAGCGCGAGTTGAACAAGGCGGAAAAGAAAGCCGAAGGCGCGCGCACCAACGGCAACAAAGATCTGAGGAAGGACCTGCGGGTGCTCCGCCAGCGCCTCGCGGACTTCGAGCACCGGACCCAGTCTCCAGCCGTCGAGCTGCGCCGGAGCTGCCAGAACATCCTGAGCGGCGAGGAGCGGGCGGAAGCGGCCAAGCGCGACCTGATCGAGGCCAACCTGCGCCTCGTGGTGTCGATCGCCAAGAAGTATACGAATCGCGGCCTTCAGTTTCTTGATCTCATCCAGGAAGGTAATATCGGATTAATGAAGGCAGTGGACAAGTTCGAATACCGCCGCGGCTATAAGTTTTCCACTTACGCCACCTGGTGGATCCGCCAGGCGATCACCCGCGCCATCGCCGACCAGGCGCGCACCATCCGCATTCCCGTGCACATGATCGAGACCATCAACAAGCTGATTCGCACCTCGCGCTTGCTGGTGCAGGAATACGGGCGGGAGCCGACCTCGGAAGAGATCGCCAAGCGGATGGAAATTCCCGTCATCAAAGTCCGCAAGGTGCTGAAGATTGCCCAGGAGCCCATCTCGCTCGAAACCCCCATCGGCGAGGAGGAAGATTCCCATCTGGGCGATTTCATCGAGGACCGCGGCGTGATCTCGCCGGCCGAGGCCGTCATCAATATCAACTTGAAAGAGCAGACGGAGTCAGTGCTGAAGACCTTGACGCCGCGCGAAGAGAAGGTCATCAAGATGCGTTTCGGCCTCGACGATGGCAGCGAACACACGCTCGAGGAAGTGGGGCAGAGTTTTGCGGTGACCCGCGAACGCATCCGGCAGATCGAGGCCAAGGCCCTGCGCAAACTGCGCCACCCCTCGCGCAGCCGCAAGCTGCGCGCCTTCCTGGACGCCGAAGTGCGCGAATGATTGAGGATTGACGCGTCGCTCCTCCTGTACATACCATATAGGAACTCCAGAGATCCTGCGTTCCATTGGAAACCGTAGGGCGGGCGTCCCGCCCGCCGTGGCACGGGCATCCTGCCCGTGCGCGGGAGCGGGACGCTCCCGCCACCGCGGGCGGGACGCCCGCGCTACATCCGTCAGCCGACGGGAGGGGCAGGGGTGGTGGGAGCCAGCGCCGCGACGGGACCAACCACCCCCTACCCCCTCCTTACCTAAGGAGGGGAGTCGGTTTGATGACTTCTGGGCGAGCGACAGCTACCGCCGTCCCGCATCGGTTCCACGGCGGCAGCTTCGCAGCCGCACTCCACGGCACTGCGCGCAACCGTCAATCAGTTGTTTCCCCGACCGCGACTTGATATGATGTTGCCGTTCACGGTAGTCTAACTCGCTAACAGAGGAATTCTTCGTTACCCGGAGTCCGGCGATTTCGAACCCGGTCCTCCGTATTGCGAGGCGGTTCGACAACTCAGTCAAAGGAGGGACGTAGCAATGGGTGGTGCCATCGTGAGTCCTGCGGAGCCGGAAGCTCAACCACTATCGTTTCCTGAGCGGCTGATGGGTGTCTTCATCTCGCCAGGAGAAACCTTTGCGGATGTGGCGCGCAACCCCGGTTTTCTGGCGCCGATGATAACGCTCGTGGTTGCGGCGATCGCAGTTACTGAGACAATGCTCTGGAAGATCGGCATGGAGCGCATTGTGCGCATGCAGATCGAACAGAGCAATCGGGCCTCCGGCATGAGTCCCGAGCAGCTGGACCAGGCCGTGCGCCAAGGGGCCAAGTTTGGGTCAGTGATCGCCCACGTCGCGGGGTTGGTGGGTGCGCCGATCTTCCTGCTGGTCCTGGCCGGCCTTGGAATTCTGGTTGTGAATGTGATCTTTGGAGCTCGAGCAAGCTTCAAAGCGGTCTTATCCCTGGTTAGTTACGCGAACCTGGTTTCGCTCTTGGGATCGCTAATGGCAATTGCCGTGATCTTCTTTGGCGACCCTGAACAGTTTAACTCCCAGAATCCCGTTCCCTCGAACGTCGGGTTCTTCCTCCACCAAAATCAGGTTTCGAAGCCTCTGTATGCGGTGGCTTCTTCCGCCGATGTTCTCACCGTTTGGATGGTCATTCTGCTAGGGGTTGCGCTCTCGAAGGGGACAGAAGGCAAAGTCAAGCCCACTTCGATAATCCTTGTGTTCGTCGGCCTGTGGATCCTGTGGATTCTGGCCAAAGTCGGCCTTTCGATGCTCGGGTCATAGAAGATTGCGATTTGAGTCGAGGGCAGTAGGGGCGGTTCGCCAACCGCCCCGACGTCGCGCTACTCATGGCTCAGCCATCATGCCATTGCGATTTGAGATTGTTCGAGAGGACCCCGCAACCGGCGCGCGTGCGGGTCTTCTTCACACGCCTCACGGGATTGTAGAGACGCCAGTCTTCATGCCCGTTGGGACGGCCGGCACCGTCAAGGGAATGACGCAAGCTCAACTCGAGGAGTTGGGCGTCCAGATCCTTCTCGCCAACACCTATCATCTCTATCTGCGTCCTGGCCACGAGATCATCCGCGAACTCGGGGGCCTGCATCGCTTCATGTCCTGGCCTCACCCCATACTCACTGATAGCGGAGGCTTTCAGGTGATGAGCCTGAAGGGCCTTGGCCGCGTTACCGAAGACGGGGTCTGGTTCAAGTCCCACCTGGATGGTTCTTCCCACTTTCTTTCACCCGAGCGCGCCGTCGAGGTCCAATGTGCGTTGGGCGCCGACATCATCATGACGCTTGACGAGTGCGTCGAGTATCCGGCCAGCCGCGAAGCCCTACATCGCGCCGTCAAGCTGACGGAGCGCTGGGCGGGGCGGGCGAAAGAGAAGCTGTCAGCATGCGAAGGGGCTAGGGGCTGGGGGCTGGGGACTAGGGAAGAACCTTCGGTCCCCAACACACGGCCCCGAGCGAGTGAAATTCAGGCCAGCGCGCAATCGCAAATCGCAAATCACAAATCACAAATCCCCAGTCCCCAGCCCCCAGCCCCTAGTCCCTCTCTTTTCGGCATCGTCCAAGGCGGAGTGGAGAAAGACCTTCGTCTCGAGAGTGTGGAGGGACTGCTGGAGTTGGAATTTGAGGGATATGCGGTGGGCGGGCTTTCGGTAGGCGAACCGAAGGCGGAAATGTACGAAGTGGTTGAGTACACCGCGCACTTGCTCCCTCGCGAGCGCCCGCGCTATCTGATGGGAGTCGGGACGCCCGAGGACCTGGTGGAATGCGTGGCGCGAGGCATCGACATGTTCGATTGCGTCATGCCCACCCGAAACGCCCGCAATGGTTGTGTGTTCACATCCGAAGGCAAGGTGATCATCAAGAACGCGAAGTATGCGCGCGACCACTCGCCGCTTGACCGCGCCTGCGAGTGTCCCGTGTGCGGGCGCTATTCACGGAGCTATATTCGCCACCTGTTCGTGGCCGGGGAGATGCTGGGAGCCATATTAGCAACCCAGCATAACCTCCACTTTTACATTGACAGGATGCGGAAAATCAGGCAGTCTTTGGTTTTTGGCGCGTTCGCGGAGTTTCTTTCTAGGGCGCGCGCGGAACGTTAGGCGTGCAAACTATCCCTGAGACGAATCCGTAAAGCCCGACCCCGCCAGTCACGTGCCTCGCGGGCGGGGTAGCAGATTCGAAATTCCTTTGCTAATCGGTTGGGCCAGGATCGAGGGCAATATTGTGAACTCATTCCTATTGGCGGCCGACTTGGGCGCCGGTGCCGGGTTAAGCCAGTTTCTTCTCCTCTTTGCGCCCCTCTTCGCCATCTGGTATTTCCTGGTAATCCGGCCTCAACAGCAGCAGCGGCGCAAGCTGCAGACCATGCTTGCCAATCTCAAGACCGGTGACCGCGTGGTGACGAGCGGCGGCATTCTGGGAACCATCGTCTCCTTCCGGGACGGCGTGGTGCAGCTCCAGATTTCCAGCCAGGTCAAGGTGGACGTGACGCGCACGGCAATCACGGGAATGGCGGGAGACGATACCGCAGCAGAGGCGAAACAGGAGCAGCTCGCCAAGCAGAAGAAGTGACGTAGGGCAGGCGTCCCGCCTGCCGTGGCGGGAGCGTCTCGCTCCCGCAAAGACGCGCGGGCAGGATGCCCACGCCCCAGCGGGCGAGACGCCCGCTCTACGGAACGTTAAGAGGGTCAGCCATGGATTTCAAGATCAGAAATCGGGTGATTTTTATTGGCCTAGTGGTGGTGGCCAGTATTCTAGGCATTATCGGTTTTCCTAAGAATTTCCAGGAGCTGAAGGAGAACGTCCGCAGCCGCATTCACTTGGGACTTGACCTGAAGGGCGGCACCCACCTGGTATTGCAAGTCCACGTGGAAGACGCGGTGAACATCACCGCCGACCAGGCCCTCGAGAGGCTTACGGACGAACTTAAGGCCAAGAATATTCCCTTCGCAGATATTCAGAAAGCCGATGATACGAAAGTTCAGCCCCCCAAGCACCGTATCCAAATTAAGGGCATTCCCCAGGAACGGTCCTCCGATCTTCAGACTTTGGCCAGCGAGCAATTCTCAGACTGGGAGCTTTCCCGCATGCCGGGCGATCCCACCGGATGGATGCTTTCCCTGAAGACGACCGCAGCGGCCAATATTCGCAACCAGGCTCTGTTACAGTCGATGAACACGATCACCAATCGTGTGAACCAGTATGGCGTAGCCGAGCCGACCATTTCCGAATACGGGCAGGGGGACAATGAGCTGGTTGTCGAGCTTCCCCAGGTCGACGACCCTACGCGCGTCCGAGATATCATGCAAAACCAGGCGCTGCTGGAGCTGAAGCTGGTCCAGGACGGACCCTTCCCCAGCCGCGAGGCGGCGCTGGCCGCGCATGGCGGCATTCTTCCTCCGGACACCCAGTTGTTGCAGGGACAGGCTGGGCAGAATGGCGGCGAGAATTGGTACATTATTAACCGCGTCGCCGCAGTCACCGGCCGCGACCTGACCGGGGCGGAGCCGGCGCATGATGCCAACGGGCGTCCCGACGTGAATTTCACCCTCTCGCGCGACGGCGCCTCGAGGTTCGGCCGCGTGACGGGCGCCAATGTCGGCAAGTTGCTCGCCGTCGTGCTCGACAATCGGGTTTTTGAGGCGGCGAACATCGAGAGCCAGATTACCGATCGCGGCGAAATCCGAGGCGGCTTTACTCCCCAGAAGGCGCAGGACCTGGCGCTGGTGCTGCGTTCCGGGGCACTGCCGGCGTCCATCACCACCCTTTCTGATGAGGTGGTCGGCCCATCGCTCGGGGCGGATTCTATCCGCCACGGCATCCTGGCTTGCATCGTGGGTTTTGTGGCGGTGATGGCCTTTATGCTGGTCTACTATCGCGGCGCGGGCGTCAACGCGGACCTGGCGCTACTGTTGAACCTGATTATTCTGCTGTCGGCGCTGGGTTGGATTGATGCAACTCTCACGCTGCCTGGAATCGCGGGAGTCATCCTCACCGTCGGCATGGGAGTGGACTCCAACGTGCTGATCTTCGAGCGTATCCGGGAGGAACTGCGCTTAGGCAAGGCCGTGGGATCGGCGGTGGCCGGCGGCTTTGAGCACGCGTTTATAACCATTATTGATACGCACGTAACGACGGTTGTATCCGCGGCTATTCTTTTTACTTTCGGAACCGGCCCCATCCGTGGTTTCGCAGTTACGTTGACGATCGGTTTAATAGCTAATCTTTTCACTTCCGTTTTTGTCTCCCGTGTGATATTTGATTATGTCCTTTCCAAGCGGGAGAAAGGTGCGGAGCTGAGTATTTAGGTCGGAGCGCGGGCTTCCAGCCCGCCGAACGCGGGCAGAATGCGGGCTGGAAGCCCGCGCTCCTCCAATGCGAAACGCCGCCGGAAAATTAGGGAACTTCGAGTTGGCGGTCGGTGTCAAAAACTAAGGCGAGGTACGGGATCAAGTCATGGAGTTCTTTCACGAACCGAAAATCGACTGGATGGGGATAAAGTGGTACTTGATCGCCTTATCTCTCGCGCTAGCCAGCGCCGGAATCATATCCATGGTGGTTAAGAGGGGTCTTGCTTACGGGATCGACTTCCGGGGCGGAACCGCCATCGAAGTGCAATTCGCCAAGGCCCCGAACATCGACGCCATCCGTCATGAGATTGACCGGCAGGGTCTACGGGGTGAAAGTATTACTACTTACGGCCCGGCCAGTGACCGCGAGGTAATTATCGGACTGGACCTCAAGACGACCGCCTCCGCCGAAGCCCTGGACGAAAGCAAGCGTACCATCGTGGCGGCGTTGTCCGGGGCGGTGGGTCAGGCTCAAGAGGGAAAACCGGATTTCAATAATTCCAGTCCCCAGACCCTCGCCGACCACCTTGTGGCTGCAGATCCCTTGGGGCTGGCTTCGAAAGGTTTCGATTCCGCCAGCAAATCTTACCGCGATTTGGCCGACGCCATCATCGGTTTTAGAAACGCCCCGCCGAGGGGTGGGCTTATTTCGGACTTCCAGGAACTGACCTCGGTCCCGGGCGTAAATGCGGGAGTGATCGCCACGCTCCGAAACGACTTCGCCGTTTCTAACTTCGCGATCAAGCACACGAGTGTGGTTGGTCCCAAGGTGGGCAAGGACCTTCGCCAGCAGGCCCTCTACGTTACGCTGGCGGGCCTCGGTGCAATGTTGATTTACATCTGGTTCCGCTTTGAGCTATCATACGGCGTCGCTGCGGTCGTCGCTACGTTTCATGATGTGACGATCACGCTCGGTTTCTTCTCTTTGTTCAACAAGGAGATCACTCTGACGGTGATCGCGGCCCTGCTGACGCTGGTCGGCTATTCCATGAACGATACGATTGTGGTCTTCGATCGGATCCGCGAAAACGCGCGGCTGAACAAGCGGGAGAACTTTGTAGACCTGGTCAACCGCAGCATCAACCAGACTCTTAGCCGGACGATCCTGACCTCGGGCTTGACCTTCCTTGCCGTGCTGTCGTTGTACCTTTTCGGCGGCGAGGTCATTCACAGTTTCGCGTATACCCTGGTGGTGGGCGTGATCGTCGGGACTTACTCTTCGATCTTCATCGCGAGTCCCATTGTGGTCTACTTCCAGAAGCGAGAGCTGGGAAGCGCGGCGACGAAGTCGAAGAATTTTTCTCGCGAGGCTGTAGCTGCACGTCGCTAATTAGTATTCGTCTGATGCCGGGTTGCTCCTCTCCCGGCTGTCTTAAGAATCTTAGGAGGCGGAAGCCATGTTCGACGAGACTTTGCTTGAATCTTCTCCCTCTCGTGTGCCGGTCCTCAGCAGAAAGCATTGGCTGATCTCGCTCGCGATCGGCGTTGTGGTGTTTCTAGCTCTGTTTTTCGGGTTGCCCGTATTGTCATTCGGGGCAGACACGAAGGTGGTGGCGGCGCAAGCCATCATCGGTGCGGTGTTGATTACGGCCTACGCGCTGATGTGTTGTTATGTAGCGGCGGATGCGCGTCGTCTTAACCTGGGCTGGGTGGTGTGGCTCGTCATCACGCTGCTGCTGAACATTGTCGGTTTCATCCTCTACCTGATCTACTCCGCGATCAAGACCGACAACTGGAAGCGCGCTACGATTCCCCTCGCCTACATGATTGAGATCGTCATTGTAGGCGTGTTGGTGCTGGTCCCCTTGATCTATACAGAGGCCCTCCCCACGGCCCAGTTGATGACTTTCTTATCTGCGCCGCCCCCTCCCCCGCCTCCTCCGCCCCCACCTGCTGCTGCGGCGCCTGTTAAGATCATCAAACGCGTAACTGTAGAAGACATCATGAAAGCCCCCACCGTTATCCCCAAGACAGTGAGGATCATCAAAGACGCTCCTGAGCCGGTGAACACCGGCGCCGTGGGTGTGGTGGGCGGCGTGCCGGGCGGCATGCCGGGCGGCCAGATGGGCGGCGTGCTCGGCGGCGTGCTGGGCGGAGTGCTTTCCACCGCGTCTGCTCCTCCTCCACCTCCTCCACCCAAGGCAGCCACTCCGAAGCGAATTCGCGTGGGCGGCCAGGTCGAGAGCGCAAAACTGATCTTTCAACCCAAGCCTGAATATCCCCAGTTGGCGAAGATGGCCCGCATTCAGGGGACAGTGCGCTTGGAGGCTATTATTAGTAAAGACGGCACGATCCAGGACCTGAAAGTCGTGAGTGGACACCCGTTGCTGGTGAAGGCGGCCCTCGAGGCTGTGCAGCGCTGGCGCTACCAGCCTACCTTGCTGAACGGGGAGCCTGTCGAGGTTGTAACCGAGGTGGACGTCAACTTCACCTTGGCTGAATAGTTTGTGAACGAGGGTGGTATCTTGAGAAGTGGCGCCGGCCTTTAGGGCTTGCCCTGAGCAAAGCGAAGGGCCGGCAGATGCCCCGATAGGTGGGGGCGCTACTCATCGGGATACCGCCTGAACGCGGAAAATCTTCCAGGAGGATACAAAATAACATGAGTCTGTTAACCCTGAGTTTGCTGCTGTTTCAGGAAGGCGAAGCGCAGATTGGATTCGACCCTATCACCATGTGGCGTTCGATGGCATGGCCGGCCCGGTCCGTGGTCATTCTGCTTTTGATCATGTCGTGCTGGTCGATCGGCGTCATGATTGACCGTTGGATTGCTTACAATGCGGCGCGCAAGCAATCGCGGCTTTTTGCTCCCGCCGTAGCGGGCGCCTTGAAAGACGGCAAGATTGACGAAGCGATCGCGATCGCGGAGCAAAACAAGCGGAGCCACCTGGCTAAGGTGGTAACGGCCGGTCTGCAGGAATTCCAAGCCCACCAGGCTACCGCAGAGATTTCCGGCGAGACGATTGAGGCTTCCAAGCGGGCCCTCGAGCGCGCTGCGGCGATCGTGCACGCCGAACTCAAGCGCGGCGTTTCCTCCCTTGCCACCACCGGTTCCACGGCTCCGTTCGTCGGGCTGTTCGGCACCGTGCTGGGCATCATCAACGCGTTCCGAGGCATCGCCGGAGCGAAGTCCACTGGTCTAGCCGCAGTGGCGGGCGGTATTTCTGAAGCTCTGGTCACCACCGCTGTCGGTTTGTTTGTGGCTGTGCCTGCCGTGTGGGCGTACAACTACTTCGCGGGCAAAATCGAGTCTTTCGACGTGGAGATGGATAACTCCTCTTCCGAGTTGATTGACTACTTCATCAAGAGATCTTCGCGGGGGAAGAAATAATGGCCAAACGGGAAGTACCAGGAGCTGTTTCAGACATCAATGTGACGCCACTGGTCGACGTGATGCTGGTGCTGCTGATCGTCTTTATGGTGATCACGCCCATGTTGCAAAAAGGCGTCAGCGTCGACCTGGCCCGGGTCAACAACCCGCGCACGATGCAGAGCGCTGAGAAGGAAGACGCTACGACTGTAGCCATCACGCGGGACGGTACGTTCTATCTGAACTCGGACAAGATCACCGCGGACAAGATTACCGCAGCGGTCAAAGACCGGGTCCAGGACAAGCTCGACAAGACCGTGTTCGTCAAGAGCGATGCCCGGGCCAAATACGGTGATGTGGTCGCAGTGGTTGATGCTGTGCGCGCGGCAGGCGTAGATGCCATCGGGCTCTTGACCGAAAAGGTCCAGAGTCGGCGGCCTGGCGCGGCCGCGTCGCCGGAAGTAACCCCGTAACGTCGAATTCAGTTCGTTAGAGAAGCAGGAGGGTAGCACTATGGCTATGGCCGTAGGGGGAAATAAGAAAGGTCCCATGGTGGACATGAACGTGACCCCGTTGATTGACGTCTTACTGGTGTTGCTCATCGTCTTTATGGTGATCACACCGTTGACGCCCAAGGGCCTGGACGCGATTGTGCCGCAACCAGGTCCCAAGGATGCCAAAGTCGATCCGGAAGTCCTCGCCCATACCATCGTGGTGTCTGTCGATTCCGGCCGTCACGTTAAGATCAACCAGGACCCCGTCGACATCCGTGACCTCGGTAGCCGCCTTGAGGATATTTTCAAGATGCGCAGCGACCGGGTGATGTTTGTCAAGGGCGATCCGACGTTGCCGTTCGAGGCTATCGCGGAGGTGATCGACATCTCGAAAGGCGCTGGCGTTGACAAGATCGGGCTCGTGACCAAGTCTTTGGAAGAAGGTCAGTAGTCCCCCACCTATGATCATGTTGAGGGAGGATTTCCAATGAAAGTGTATAAGTTCATCCTGCTGGGGGCAGTGATGCTGTTGCTGCCTTTCAGCAGCGGATGCCAGAAGCTCAGGGCGCGGGACCAGCTTAATAAGGGCGTTGCAGCCTTCCGCAATGCGCAGTTCCAGGCCGCCATCATGCATTTCAAAACTGCCGTGGGCTTGGACCCGACATTGTTGAATGCCAAGCTTTACCTTGCCACCGCGTACTTCAATCAGTACATCCCCAGCGGCGAATCAACTGAAAACCTGAAGGTCGCCGCGCAGGCCATCGATGCGTATGAGGATGTTCTGAAGGCAGATCCGACCAATGCTAATGCGATCGCCAGTATTGCTCAGATTTACTACTACGAGAAGAACTTCGACAAGGCCAAGGAGTACCAGCGGCGCCTGGTGCAAGCCGATCCGAACAATCCCGTTCCGTATTACTGGATTGGCGTGCTGGATTGGGCAATGTGTTTTCCGCGTTCGCAGCAGATGAGGAAGGATCTGAAGATCGAATTCCCGAAGGATCCCAAGGACCCCGGCAGCCTGCCGCCGTTTCCGGCTAAGGCGCGTGCTGAGTTGCAAGAAAAGAACGGCCCGCTGGTCAAGGAAGGCGTTGAGGTCCTCGAGAAGGCGATTCAGCTTAAGCCGAATGACTTCGAGACCATGGCTTACTTGAACCTGATGTTTCGGCAAAAGGCCGACCTGGAAGCCGACGCATCGGCGCGGGAAGCTGACTTGAAACAAGCTGAAAACTGGGTCGACAAAGCACTCGCCTTGAAGAAGGCTGGCGGATCGTAGCACCCAGCTTGGTTCCGCAAGCTCTTCCTTTTTGTCCATCGATGACCCCGGCCCTGTTCGAAGGGCCGGGGTGTCGTTTTCCCCACTAGCGCATGCCTGCCCTATCCGTCTGCCTGCTCTGAAGATATTCGGGAGCGCGGGCATCCTGCCCGCCTTTCGCACCGCAATTGCACGCACGTTGCGGGTAGGATGCCCGCGCTCCCGGGTACCTCATGGTTTCTGGGTGCCCGTCAGCGACCGGCATGAGCGACTGCTTTCAGAACCGTAGCGCAGGCAGGAGCGCCCCTTCTACCTCGAAAGCACTGAGCTCCCAAGCAGGCGATGCCGCTAAAGCGCCTGCCGGCGCGTAGCTTCGGCTGCCCGGAAAGCAGCGAGATTGCTGGCATCAATGACGGCCGTTCCGGTATCCACGCGAACCGGCAGGGGAGACACGGGTGCCGTCTGCCAGTCCTGGAACTCGTGCACGATGTTGTGGTGCAGGTCATCCAGGAACCGCAGGCCGTAGAAAGCCATCGTGTAGGGTTTCTGCGCGACGGTGGCGGCGATCACTCCCTGCTGGATGAAGTCGAGGGTTTCGGGAGTACGATCCATCGCCACGATCGGAATCTTGCCGCCAAGATTCAATCGGTGCAAGGCTTCCGCCGCTCCCGGTCCGCCCGAGGCTTCTAAACAGACGATTCCATCAATCTTCTCTTTGGCGTCCAGCATCGACGAAACCTGGTCGTTTGCGGAGCGCGGGTCGCCTTTGTCGTCGAGCGTGCGAAGGACTTTGATCTTCGGATACTTCTTCAGCGTCTCAGTGACTCCGCGAACACGCTCATCGACGTTGAACTGGCCGGGTAATGTGATCACAACCAGATTGCCTTCGCCTTTCATCAATTCCGCGATGCGCTTCCCGCTCATGAGCCCCGCCTGATAGTTATCTGTGCCGATGAATGTAATGCGGCGCGAGTCAGGGGCGTCCGAATCGACGCAAACAACCGGGATGCCGAGCTTGACGGCGGAATCGATGGCGTCCTTGAAAATGTCCGGCCTGGCAGGCGAAACCGCGATCCCGGAGGGGTGGCTGTCGACGGCCTTTTGAAAGACCTCGAGCTCTTCCTGAGGCGAGTACGTCTCTGAGCCTGTAAACTCCGCCTTCACTCCCAGTCCGCGAGCTCCATCCATAAACCCGGCTTTGGCTTCCTGCCAATAGGCAAGGCTTGTATTCGCTGCGACAAAGATGTAACGCTCGGTCTCCTCATGAAAAGGCTTCTGGCATGAGCCGAATACTGCCACTGCGGCAAGCAGCGCGATCGCTAACACTTTCCATGTGGCTTCTTTCATATGCTCTCCTTTGTCCGCACTTGACGGGCGGCTCCCGGTCGCTCTTGGCAGGTCTGCATTTATCCTTCTTCTGGAGATACAGAAAGCCTATCACAAAACTACGGCAGCGAGAAGAGAGTGTGACTTCGGCGTAGCGTGGACTTCCGATCCGCCGTGGTGCGGGCGTCCCGCCCGCAGTCGCGGGAGCGTCCCGCTCCCGTGCGCGGGCAGGATGCCCGCGCCCCCGCGGGCGAGACGCCCGCGCTACGATTTTCAAAACAGGTAAGAACCCACTCCGCTGCCTTACAGTGACCTGGGACTTGAACCAGGCGCGCCGGCTGCCCTAGAATGTAAATTGGGGAGATGCTTAGCTTCCAAGACATCGCGGCTGTGGTGCGGGGTTATCGTCCTGGAGAAGACCTGACGGTGCTGCGCAAAGCCTACGACTTCTGCGCCATTCGCCACGGTGAGCAGAAGCGCCTCTCCGGCGAGCCGTTCATCGTTCATCCTCTCGAGGTCGTCCACATCCTGGCCGAGTTGAAGCTGGATGTTGTCTGCCTGACCGCCGGCATGCTGCACGACGTGGTCGAGGACACAAGCGCCACGAGCGGAACCATCGAGAACGAGTTCGGGGCTGAGGTGGCCCGCATCGTGGAAGGGGTCACCAAAATCGGGCGCATCAAATTCATGAGCCGGGAGGAACAGCAAGCTGAGAACTTCCGCAAGATGGTCCTTGCCATGGTCGACGATATTCGCGTCGTGCTGGTGAAGCTCGCCGACCGCCTGCACAACATGCGCACCCTCGAGTACCTGCCTCCCGAGAAGCAGGAACGCATCGCCCGCGAAACGCTGGATATCTATGCGCCCATCGCCCACCGCCTGGGAATGGGAAAGGTCCGCGGCGAACTGGAGGACTTGTCCTTCAAGTTTCTCGAACCCGACGCCTACCTCGACGTCAAGAAAGAGGTGGAAAGCCGCCGCAAGGTCGACGAGGGATTCCTCTCGGAAGTGCGCGAGCAAGTGAATGCCAAAATGAAGGAGCACTCCATTCCGGCGCGCATCGAAGGCCGAATCAAGCGCCTCTACAGCATCAGGCAAAAACTCCTGAGGCAACACGTTCCCCTCGAGCAGGTTTACGACCTCCTGGCCGTCCGCATTATCACGGATAGCGTGAGAAGCTGCTATGCCGCTCTGGGGGTGATTCACAACACCTGGCGGCCAGTCCCGGGCCGCATCAAGGACTTCATTGCCATCCCCAGGCCAAACCTCTACCAGTCGTTGCACACCTCCGTGATCGGCCCTCACGGCCAGCCGTTTGAGGTCCAGATTCGCACCGAGGAGATGCACAGGATCGCCGAGGAAGGAATCGCCGCTCACTGGAAGTATAAAGACAGCAAGGATGGCAGCGCCATCGCGCCGCGGGATGAAGAACGCTTCGCCTGGTTGCGGCACCTGGTGGAATGGCAACAGGACATGGGCGATCCGGGCGAGTTCCTCTCCACGCTCAAAATCGACCTTTACCCGGAAGAGGTTTACACCTTTACGCCCAAGGGGAAAGTGATCGTGTTGCCCCGGGACGCCACGCCCATCGATTTCGCCTACGCCATCCACAGCGAGGTAGGCCACCATTGCGTGGGCGCCAAGGTCAACGGCCGCATCCTTCCCCTCAAATCCAAACTACGCAACGGCGACATCGTCGAAATCGTCACTCAGGCGCACCACAACCCCAGCCGCGACTGGCTTGCCATCGTCAAGACTTCGAGGGCGCGGAACAAAATCAAGCACTGGGTCAATGTCGCGCAAAGAGGCCAAGCGGTGGAAATCGGCAAGCGCCTGCTTGAAAAGGAGGCGCGCAAGTACGATGTGACGCTCAAGAAGGTGAGCGAGGAAGATTACCAGCGGGTGGCGCGGGATAACGGCTCGACGACGGCGGACGACCTGCACGCGGGGATCGGATATGGCAAGTTCTCCGCGCGCCAGGTGCTCGCCCGCCTGGTTCCCTCGGCTCGTCTCGAAACCGCTCATCCTTCCCGGCTTACCACCGTGAAACAAGCCCTGGGAATGTCCGGCGATACGGCCATCCAGGTGCACGGCCACGGCGACCTGATGGTCTACCGCGCCAAGTGCTGCAATCCCATTCGAGGGGAGGAAATCACCGGCTACATAACCCGCGGGAAAGGCATTGCAGTGCATGCCAAGCACTGCCCTAACGTTCAGAATCTCCTTTACGATTCGGACCGGCGGATTGAAGTGAAGTGGGTTGGACCCAAGTACAGCCTTTATCCCGTCAAGCTCACTCTGTTCACGCGCGATCGCCAGGGCCTTCTTGCCGATGTGACCGGGGCCATAGCGGACGTGCATTCCAACATTCAGGGCATCGAAGTGCGAACGGATGACAGCCAGGCGCACATCGAAGTGACAGTGGATATCGTGGATATGGAGCACCTGGAAAAGGTGGTGTCTTCACTGCGCAAGGTTGAGGGAGTTTACCAGGTTGAGCGAATGGCGCACTGAGCCCTGGGTTCTGATTCCCCTCCTCACTGAGGAGGGGATTAAGGGGTGGTGAGGCCTGCTATTACTACCGCCCAAGCGGGAATCCACCGCTTCACTTCGCCTTCGAGACTTTCCCCGAACGAATACAGGACGTGCAGACGCGCAGGGTCTTGGGAACGCCACCCACGACGGCGTGTACGCGGCGCAAGTTGGGATTCCAGCGGCGCCTGGTGACGTTGTGGGCGTGGCTAATCCTGTTTCCATACGATGGTCCCTTGCCGCAGATTTCACAAGCCAATGCCATAGCCACACCTCTTCATAGGATGAATACTCATATCCATTCTATCAGACACGCGCATGATTTGCCCACCTCTTTGTAGAGGCGTGCCTTTGGCGGGGCGGCCCTTGTGGCCGCCCGGGCGTAACCACAAACACTGCCTTGAAATGCGCTGTCATTCCGAGCCCTTCGCCGTCATCCTGAGTGGGGATGGGCCGGGGCCCACCCAAAGAGATGAAAATCGGCTCGAGTGCGCGTAGAGTAGGGGCGGCGTGGAGCGGTGAAGGCCGGCGGG
>JBEKLY010000064.1:0-28492 GCA_050010015.1 Terriglobia bacterium | reverse complement strand
TTCCTGATGGGCTTCGGCTCGAACAGCAATAACGGCGGTGACGTGGTGACGCCTTCACAGATGGCGAACCAGATCTTCTACAACGCCCTGTACATTGGCGACACGTTGCGGGCCACCAACAAGTTGACACTCAATATAGGTGTTCGTTACGACTTGCAGGGGAACTGGTCGGAGCGCTTTAACAGAATAGTGGACTGGGAGCCCACTTTGGCAAGCCCGCTCGCGGGTCAAACCAACCCGACGAACGGTCTGACCATTCCAAGCTCACTGAAGGGCGCCTTTGCTCTGGTGAACAGTCCGGCACGTCCCGGCCGTACCGAGCAGCAGATGCCTTTGAACGAATGGAACCCCCGCATCGGCCTCGCCTACCGGCTCACTGAGAAGACGATCATCAGGAGCGGATACGGGATCTTCTACCTGCCTGACGACGTCTCCTGGAACAACGCTCCCCACAACCTCTTCATCAACACTTACAGCCAGGCGTGGCTGACGACCGTCAACAACGCCGGAGTGCTGCCCCTCAATACTTTTGACAATCCCTTCCCCACCGGGATTATCAAGCCTCCGGGGCGCAACCCGGCCTTCATCAACGCGCAGGCTAACGGGCCCAGCGCGCCGGTTTACAACAACCCTGGGGGTTACGCACAACAGTGGAACCTCGATCTCCAGCGCGAGCTTCCTGACGGGACCCTGATCGACGTGGCCTATGCGGGGTCAAAAGGCACGCACTTGCCCATGCATAGTCAGGATGAGGACCAGTTGCCCGACGCGTACCTCCCCACCAACGCCGCAGCCGCCGGCGCCCTCACGGCGTCCGTTCCCAATCCCTTCTACGGGATCGTGCAAGGGAATCTGACGCAGCCTACGGTAAGCGCGGCGCAGTTGCTGCTGCCTTTTCCCCAGTATTCCGATGTCTCGATCGCCGAACCCGACGACCGCGATTCGATCTATCACTCCTTCCAGATGAAGATCGAAAAGCGGATGTCCCACGGTGGCACGCTCCTGGCCAGCTACACAATTTCTAAACTCATCAGTGATACCAACAACGAAATCAACTGGCTCGGAGACGCCGCGCCCTCCTGGGGTGACGTGGATGCCTATAACCTCCACAACGAGCGAAGCCTGGATGGGTTCGATGTTCCTCAGCGCTTCGTGCTCGGCTACGTTTTGGATATGCCGGTGGGGCATGGCAAGAGATATGGAAACAACCTGTCGCCCGTGGCCGAAAAACTCGCCGGAGGCTGGGGCATTGATGGGATCATTACGCTTCAGAGCGGCTTCCCCCTCAACATCGGCGGCGGCACCAACGCGCTTTGCACCGCCGGGATCCCGGAAATTGGTGGTTGCCGGGTGACGAGACTCGGTCCCGATACCTACACTTCCGGCTCGACTACCTCCCGCCTGGGTGAATGGTTCAATACTGCAAATTTCGCCAACACTACATCTTTCACTCGCGGCAACGATTCCCGCACGGAGCCGGACCTGCGAGAGGATGGGGAAAAGAACATGGACTTTGCCGTCTTTAAGAACACCAGGTTCGGTCCTGACGACAAGTTAGGCATGGAGTTCCGGGCGGAATTCTTCAACTTCTTCAACCACCCCCAGTTCTCCGCTCCAAACACGAGTCTGGGCAGCGGCCAATTCGGCGTGGTGAACTCGCAATACAACTTGCCACGCCTTGTGCAGTTCGCTTTGCGGTTTACGTTCTAGTGTCGTGGTGGTGGGGGGCGGTGGATTTGACACTCGAACGCCCCCTCACCCGTCCGTCTGCTGACGGACACCCTCTCCCCCAAAGGGGCGAGGGTATGAGGATCAATGAAGGGGCGGCCGCTGTCTTGTAGGGGCGGTTCGCGAACCGCCCCTACGTTCTATAAACAGATGAAACATCCCTTCCTTTTGGGCGCAATCATGCTTGCGCTGCTGGGCGAGTGTGCGGCAGGTCAGTCGAAGGCCGCGCACTTGGCCGCCATCACCATCGACTACCCACTCGACGGTTCGATTTTCCCTCCTGAGCTTACGCCTCCCACATTCATCTGGCACGACGCTGCGGAGAGCGCCACCTATTGGCGAATTGACATCACCTTCGATGACGGTTCGGCTCGAATACACGCTGGGTCCGCAGGCGAGCGCTTGATCATCGGCGCGATTGATCCGCGCTGTGTTTCCTCGACGAACGAACTGCCCAAACTTACGCCGGAGCAGGCCTCGGCGCATACTTGGGTCCCCCAAGCCGTGGTGTGGGAGGCGATCAAGCGAAACTCCGCTGCAGGCAGCGCGGTGGTGACGATAACCGGGTTCGCAGGGCAGGATGCCCAGCATCCCGTGTCCAGCGGAAGCACTAATATCTCGACTTCGAGAGATCTCGTGGGCGCTCCTATCTTCTATCGCGACGTGCCCTTGATGCCCTCTGAGACTGAAAAAGGGATCATTAAGCCTTTGGCCCAGGATGCGCTCCACTTGATCCAATGGCGGTTACGCGACATTTCGAAAGCCGAAAGCCGTGTAGTGCTCAAAGACATGCCCACCTGCGCCAACTGCCATTCGTTCTCTCGGGATGGTAAAACCCTAGGGATGGATCTCGACGGACCGGCGAACGACAAGGGCCTGTACGCGATTGTTCCCGTCAAACCGCAAATGACCATCCGCAACCAGGACGTGATCTCCTGGAGTTCCATCCGGGACAAAACGGTCTCGGCCTCCCGCATCGGTTTCATGTCCCAGGTCTCGCCGGACGGGAAGTACGTCTTGACCAATTACCGGGGCCAGACGAAGGATCTCAGCAACGGCTACTTCACTGTGAATTTCAAAGATTACCGCTTCCTGCAAGTGTTCTACCCGACGCGCAGCATCGTCGCCTGGTACGACCGCGCTACGGGCGAAAAACAGCCCTTGCCAGGGGCGGATGATCCCGCCTACGTGCAAACCAACGCCGTGTGGAGCCCCGACGGCAAGTACGTGGTCTTCGCCCGGGCGAAAGCGATGGACCCGTATACTCCGGGCATGAAAATGCCCGAGCACGCCAATGACCCGGCGGAACCCCAGATCCAATACGATCTCTATTGGGTTCCCTTCGATGACGGCAAAGGCGGCCGGCCGACGCCGGTCGCTGGCGCTTCCCACAATGGCATGAGCAACAGCTTTCCCAAGGTATCACCCGATGGCCGCTGGATCGTCTGGGTGAAGGCCCGCAATGCGGAGTTGATGCGCCCTGACAGCCAGCTTTATATTGTCCCCGCGCCGTCAGGCGGCGTGGCGCGGCGGATGCACTGCAATACCTCTTTGATGAACTCCTGGCACAGCTTTTCGCCGAACGGCCGTTGGCTGGTTTTCTCCTCGAAGAGCCGGTCGCCCTACACGCAAATGTATCTCGCCCACATCGACGAGCAGGGCAACGACAGTCCAGCGATTCTTATCGACCACGCGACCGCGGCCAATCGCGCGGTGAACATACCGGAGTTTGTGAACATCCCGCCCGACGGACTCGTGGCCATCAGCACGCCTGCCGTCGATATGTACAAGGAAATCGACCGCGTGGCCCAACTCGAGAATCAGGGTCAGATTGATGCGGCCGTAACGGGGTGGAAAAAACTGCTCGCCGCCTACCCCGATGATGCCCGCATTCACAACAACCTCGGTACCGCCCTGACGCGGGCCGGGCGGCCGGCAGAAGCGGTCCCCGAGTTTGAGAAAGCACTGGAGTTGAAGCATCCCCGGTTCAGCATCGTTTATTTCAACCTGGGCCGCGCGTTGCTCCTGGCCGGTCAGACCGATCAGGCCATTGTGGCGTTCGATAAGGGTCTCGAGTACGACTCCGATTCCGCCGACCTTCATTACCACCTGGGCCTTGCCTTGGCCAGCAAGAACCGTTCCGACGAGGCCAAGACGGAATTCGAAAGAACTCTGCAAATCAAACCCAATGACGCCAACGCTCACTTTGCTCTTGGAGTGACTCTCGAAGGCAAGGGCGACGGGCAGGGCGCGATCAACGAGTATCGAGAAGCGCTGCGCTTAGATCCCAAGAATGAATTGGCGCACGTCAACCTCGCCGCCGCCTTAAGGGAAAAGGGCGATTTGGAGGGAGCAATTGGGGAATATCGTGCTGCCGTGCGCTTGAGCCCGACTGACGAAATTGCACATTCCAACCTTGGCTTGGCGCTCGGAAACAAGGGCGATTGGGATGACGCGATTTCGCAGGAACGCGAAGCCTTGCGCCTGGCGCCGAAGGACGGGACGGTTCACGTCTACCTGGGCGCCATGCTTGGGCAAAAGGGCGATCGTGACGGCGCTATCGCGGAGTACCGGCAGGCCCTCGAACTGAACCCCGGAAACCACCTTGCCCATTACGACCTCGGTGTGGCGCTCGAGAAAAAAGGCGACCGCCAGGGCGCCTTCGAGGAATATCGCGCCGCTTACCAACTCGATCCCAATACCCTCCCATACCGGCGCGCCTACGAGCGCCTGTCGCAACAGGGTAAGTGAATGGATTCCCGCCAGCACGGGAACGACAGACGGGGCGTGGCCTGCGCGGCGTGATATCCTGATAACACCTATGTCTTGGGCCCGCGCACTCCTTGTCTTCCTCCTCGCCTTTTGGCTGATTCCTCCCTGCGGGGTGAATTGTCAAACGTTTGAGGAACAGGTGGCCGCACATTTTCGCGCCGGGCAGCAGGCCCTCCGGCAAGGAGAACTCAAGCAGGCCGAGGAAGAGTTCAAGAAAGTCCTGGCGCTCGACCCCAATTTAGCCGAAGCGCGAGTCAATCTCGGCCTTGTTTATCATTCGCTAGGGGAATACAGGCGGTCCGCCGAAAATCTAGCCACAGCCATGCGGCAGAAACCCGATCTGGCTGGGCCAACGCTGATTCTGGGGATTGATTATCTGAAGTTGGGCGAAGCGGACAAGGCCATCCCCGTCCTTCAACAGGCGCTGCGAATGGACCCGGTGAATCGGGAGGGCAGGCGGGCGTTGGCATTATGTTATGTCTCCGGGGAAAACTTTCGGCGAGCGGCCGATGAATACCGCGAACTTGCCAAGTTGAATCCCGACAAGGCAGATGCATGGTTTCAGCTGGGCCACGATTACGTCAATCTCGCCGCGCATATGGCGTTCCGGGGGGCGGAGGTATATCGCGGCTCGCCCTGGGGCAATCGCTTTCTCGGGGACATGCTGGCCGAGCGTGACCGCTGGAACGACGCGGCGGAAGAATATACGCACGCCCTGGCGGGCGATCCCAATCAGCCGGGACTGCATACCTCTCTGGGTCTAGCGAACTTGTGGGCAGGCAAACCGGACAAGGCCGAGGCCGAATTCCGCCTGGAGATTGGACTCGATCCGAAGTATGAGCCGGCGTGGCTGGGCCTGGCAGAAGCGCAGATCTCGAGGGGCCAGGCCCGTGCGGCCCTGGATGCTGTCCAGAAGGTGTGGGAAATCTCTCCCGAGTACCTGGCCCTGCAACGGGGACTTCCGGAACTTTCGCCTGATGCCGCAAAGGCCGTGCTCCGAAACTCCCCAGCCTCCCCGGAAGCAGCCGCGAGGGACTTCCTGCTTGCTGCGCTCGGTGCGGCTGCGGGTGAAACCGCTCGGACAGACGATTCCTGGAAAGCCTTCCACAAGGATTTTCAGGTTTGGCAGAATGCCAGGCACGGCGCCGCAGGAGGCGAAGCGGATCAGAACCCTTGCCGCGCCCACCTGTACACCGAATGCGCGCGCCGGCTGGAATCGCGCCGAAACGCGTCTCGAGCGGAGCAACTCTCACTCGGAAAAACTCTGTTCACCCTCGAGCAGTACGAGCGCGCCTCTGACGCCCTGGCGGGCCTCCTCGAATCCGACAAGGGAAATGTCGAGGCTAGTTACTGGCTGGCGCGGACCTACCAGGCATTGGGGAGCGATTGTTACGATCGGCTCCAGGAGGACTTCCCCCAGTCCTGGCGTGCCCATCAGTTGCGCGCGGAGGCTGCGAGCGCCCGAGGGGCTTCGGGCCAGGCCATCCAGGAGTATCAAGCCGCCCTGCACATCAAACCTGACGAGGCTGAACTGCATGAGGCCTTGGGAGAAGAGTTTCTGGCCAAGAAATCCTACGACGAGGCGCGCGCGGAACTTGGGATGAGCCTCGAACTCGACCCCTCGCGCGCCCGCACCTTGTGCTTGCTGGGCCGCCTGTACGTGGCAACGCATGAGACGGAAAAAGCCGTCCCCTATTTGCAAAAGGCATTGCGCTATCAGCCGGACATGGCCGAAGCAAGTGACTTGCTAGGGACGGCGTACGTCCGCCTGGGGCAGGATGCGCAGGCGATCCCCGAACTTGAGAAGGCTGCCCCTTATGATTTCTACGGAGATGTGCATTACCAGCTCTACGTGGCATACCGCAGGCTGGGAAAGCCGGACCTCGCCGGCAAGTCCTTGGCGCGCTCACAAGAGCTGCGACGCACCTCTGCGGCCAGACACCAGGCCATGGTCAGTGGAGTCGCCCAGGTGGAGTAGAAAGTTCCGCACGCTCGCCACGAAAGGCCCGCTCCGAAGCGTGTGCCACTTTTACGGAACTAGCCCTGCAAAATTCCCAGCTCTGCCTGCGAAAGTCCAGCAGCGCCCCGGCGTAACTGTCAGAATACGACTTCTGCCGCCCTGCGGCTCGCTACTCTCGCCACCCTCTCCCCAAGGGAGACGGCTAAAATCAATCATCGTTGACGGCCCTCTCCCTTGGGGAGAGGGTGGCCCGCAGCCGGCGTAGTCATCAGCCGGTGCGGGCCGGGTGAGGGGTTACCTCCGAAGAATCCTGACACCCTTTCCGTTCTCGAGGTTATCAAGGCGGGGAATTCAGGTTCCCCGAGTTGGCCCGGCGGCGCCAAATTCAACCTCGGAATTCGGGTTCAAAGAGTTTTTTGCTTAAACTGCCGGCTCCTAATCCCCCGTTCCGGTCAGGGGGATGGTCTGCGGCGAGTTGTTGGCGCTGTCGGCGACCTGCAGAGTTCCCGCCCGGCTTCCCGTGGCCCCCGGCGTGAACGTTACCCGGATCGTGCAACTCGACTTCGCCGCCACATTTCCTACGCAGTTGTCCGTCTCGCTGAAGTCGCCAGGATTCGCTCCTCCGAACGAGATCCCCGCGACCGTCAGCGCCGTGGCGAGATTGTTGGTCAGCGTCACCACCTTCTGACCGCTCGGCGTCCCCGACTTCTGCGTCCCGAACGTCAGCAAGGTGGGCGCGAGTGCCGCCTGCGCCAGCCCCGTCCCCGTCAGCGCGGCGGTTTGCGGCGTGTTCGAGGCCGTGTCGTTCACCGCCAGCGTCCCCGTCTCCGCCCCGATCGCGCTGGGCGTGAACGTGATCGTGATCGCGCAACTCCCCTTCGCCGCCACGCTCCCGTTGCAGGTGTCGCTCTCCGCGAAGTCCGCGTTCCCCGTCTTGATGCTCGCAATGCTCAACGCCACATTCTCCCGGTTGCTCAAGGTCAGCGTCTTGGGCGAACTGGCCGTGCTTTGCGCCACGTTGCCGAAGCCCAGGCTGGGCGCCGACAAGACCGCCGGCAAAATCGACGTCCCGTTCAAGGTCACGCTCTGCGGGCTGGTCGCGACATTGTCATTCACCGTTAGCATGCCGTTGTCCGTCCCGAGCACCGTGGGCGTCAGCGTCACCGTGATCGTGCACGTGCCCCTGGCCGGCACTGTCCCGACGCAGTTGTCCGTCTCCGCATAGTCCGGATTGCTCATCCCAATGCTCGCCACGCTCAGCGCCACGCTTTGATTGTTGATCAACTTGGTGGTCTGCGCAGCGCTGGCGCTGTTCTCCCCGATGTTCCAGAAGGCCAGGGTGGCCGCTGAGAAGGTCACCGGCGCTATCCCCGCCCCTGTCAAGGTCACGCTCGGCGGGCTCCCCGAGGCATCGTCATTCACCGACAGCGTGCCGTTGTCCGTCCCGATGGCGCTGGGCGTCAGCGTCACCGTGATCGTGCAGGTGCCCTTCGCCGCTACCGTACCCACGCAATTGTCCGTCTCCGTGTAATCCTTGTTGCTCATCCCGAGGCTCGTGACGTTCAGCGCCACCGTCTGATTGTTGATCAGCTTGGTGATCTGCGAGGGGCTCGGCGTGCTCACCCCCACGCTCCCGAAGGTCAGGGTCGCAGCAGAGAAAGTCACCGGCGCTATTCCCGCCCCCGTCAACGTCACCGTCTGCGGGCTGTTCGAGGCATTGTCGATGATGGTCAGCGTGCCGTTGTCGGCCCCTACCGCGCCCGGCGTCAGGGTCACCGTGATCGTGCAATTGCCCTTCGCCGCCACGCTGCCGTTGCAGGTGTCGGTTTCCTTATAATCGGAGGGGCTGGGCACGATGCTCGAAATCGTCAGCGCCTGGGCTTGCTGGTTCGTCAAGGTGAAGCTGTGAGGAGTGCTGGCGCTCTTCACCGCCACATTGCCGAAGGCCAGGGTCGCCACTGACAAGCTCACCGGCAAGACTCCTGTCCCGGTCAAGCTCACCGTCTGCGAACCGCCCAAGGCGCTGTCATTCACCGTCAGCGTGCCGTTGTCCGTCGTTAGCACCGTGGGCGTCAGCGTCACCGTGATGGTGCAGGTGCCCTTCGCCGCCACGTTCCCCACGCAATTGTCGGTCTCCTTATAATCCGCATTGCTCATCGCGATGCTCGAAATGTTCAGTACCACTGCCTGCTTGTTGGTCAAGGTCAGGGTCTGCGGGGCGCTGGCACTCTGCTCCCCGACGTTGCCGAATACCAAGGTGGGCGCCGAGAAGGCCACCGGCAAGATCGAGGTCCCCGCCAAGGTCACGGTTTGCGGGCTCCCCCAGGCATCGTCATTCACCGTCAGCAGGCCGTTGTCCGTCCCGAGCACCGTGGGCGTCAGCGTCACCGTGATCGTGCAACTCCCCCTGGCCGGTACGCTCCCCACGCAATTGTCCGTCTCCGTGTAATCCTTGTTGCTCATCCCCAGGCTCGTGACGCGCAGCGCCACGCTTTGATTGTTGATCAACTTGGTGATCTGCGAGGCGCTGGCGCTGTCCTCCCCGATGTTCCAGAAGGCCAGCGTCGCCGCCGAGAAGCTCACCGGCGCCATTCCCGTCCCCGTTAGGGCCACGGTCTGCGGGCTGTTCAAGGCATTGTCGGCCACGTTGAGAGTGGCGGATTCTGGCGCCAGCAGGCTGGGCGTGAAGGTCAGAGTGATCGTGCACTTGCCCCCCGGCGCGATGCTGGTGGGACAGTTGTTGGTTTCCCCGAAGTCACCCATGTTGGCCCCCGAAAGAGAGATGTTGACGGGGGACAAGGCCGCCGTGCCGGTGTTGGTAAGGGTGACGGACCTTGTGGAACTGGTGGTATTGATGGCCTGCGCCCCAAACCCGACCGAAGTCGGAGAGAGGCTGGCTGCGCCAGCTCCGCCCGCCCCCGACAAGCTGACCGTCTGAGTGCTGTCCGGCGCGCCGTTGCTATTGTCGGTGATGGTCAGAGTACCGTTGAGGGTACCGCCCGCGGTGGGCGAAAACGTCACGTTGATGGTACAAGGACTACTGGGCGTAACGCTGGTCCCGCAGCTGTTAGTTTCGCTAAAGTTGCCGCTGGCGACGATACTGGCGAGGGTGAGCGGGGCGTTGCCCGTGTCGCTCAAGATCACCGTTTGCGATGCGCTCGTCGTCCCCACATTCTGGGCGGGAAATGTCAGACCGGTCGGCGCAAGGCTAGCGAACGCCAGGGCTTGCTGCGCCGTCACCTGGAATGGCAGATTGCTGTTGAGCGTGGCGTTGGTTGTGGTCACCTGGACGGTGCCGCTGGTTGCGCCGGTGGGCACGGCAGTCTCGATTTCGGTATCGGACACGACAGTGAACGTCGCCGCCGTGCCGTTAAAGCTGACGCCAGTCGCATTGGCAAGACCGTTGCCCAGGATAATGACGGCGGCTCCCACCCCGGCTGACCTGGGCACAGTTTGTACGAATGGGCCAAGCCCCATCGAGAGGCTGAAGACCGTGCCAGCGTAGTCAAAGGAGCTTGTCCCGTAGAAGGTTCCGTTAGAGGCTTGCATCATCCCGGCTAGTGGTTCGGCACCGTCAGCGCATCCAGCCGCGGAGCAAAAGCTGTAAAGCGTTGCGAACGCTCCGCCAGGCGTGATTTGGAAGATGGTGCCGTAGCCAGCGTTTCCACCAAACAACGTCGTCCCGTAGAAGTTGCCGTCGGTGCCTTGCACTAGCGCTGCGTAAGGGTTAGCGCCGTCGGTGGAATCGAACGTGTGAAGTGTGGTCAGCGCGCCGCCTTGAGTGATTCTGAACACGGTGCCAGCACCGTTGGCCGCCCCTCCCCCGTAGGTTGTCCCGTAGAAGTTTCCGTCAGTGCCTTGCACCAAGGCGGCCGAAGGATCCAAACCGTCGGTGCAACTTGCAGGGCCTTCGGAGCAGAAGCTGTAAAGGGTGGTCAACGTACCGTCGGCGGTGATTCTGAAAACGGTGCCCCAATTATACTCCCCGCCAGTGTAAGCTGTGCCGTAGAAATTCCCGTCAGTGGCCTGAATCAGCCCGCCGAAAGGCTCTACGCCGTGAGTACCATCGAACCTATACAGCGTGGTGAGGGTACCACCTGGGGTAATCTTGAAGACGGTGCCACAGCCATCGGTGGGATTACACAAGGTGGTGCTCCCGCCCATCCAAGTTACGCCGTAGAAGTTCCCGTCGGTGCCTTGCACCAGACCCGCATAAGGCCATTTGCCGTCAGTGCAGCCCGTTTGGGAGCAAAAGGTATAAAGCAGCGTCACTATACCCTCTGGTGTGATCTTAAAGACGGTGCCTGTCTCATTGGGTCCGCCATACGTGGTTGTGCCATAGAAGTTGCCGTCCGTGGCCAGGACGAGGCCCGCGTAAGGCTCGTATCCTTCCGGGCAGCCGGTTTGAGAGCAAGGGAACTCATACAGCGTGGTCAGTGTTCCGTCCGCGGTGATCTTGAACACCGTGCTGCCGTTGAAGGTCGTGCCGTAAAAGGCCCCATCGAGACCTTGAACCAGTTGGTCGCTAGGGCCACCGCCGTTGCCTGGTGCTCCAAAATTGTACAATGTAGTGAAGGTTTGGCCACGCGAGGCAATCGGCCCCAGCACACCGAAGACACACAAACAACTGATTGTTTTCCACCAGCTAGGCCTAGTCATACTACCTCCTTTGTTTGCTTCTGCGACTCTGACGTTCGGATTCTGCAAAGAACGCCTTCCGGCCAGGATTTCCAGCACAGCCTCGTCACCGGTTAGGAACAAAGCACAGCCTTGCCCGTGCGATAGAAACTTGACGACCTCGATTACCTGGCGCTGGTTCGCCTCAAGACTGAGAGGCAGCCTGCCGTAACTCGCGACACACCTTGAGTTGAGTTGTCGTGGGTAGGGTGGAAAGCTGACGGTTAGCGAGAATATTTTCTGCGGCTTGTATCTCCGGAAGAAGACCAAACCATCCGACGGCGAAAAGTGAAGGAACGACACATGTGCAGCAGAGCACAGTGCTCTTTGTCGCTGTTTGCCGTTGGCTGGAAGCGATGAAGCACCGGGGCACGAGCAACCTCCCCTGGGGCATGAATCCGATCAAGCGGAGCGAATGTAGTCGTACAGAGAGACGAATGTCAAGAAAATAAGGAGTTGACAGACATAATATCATGTTAATTAATAGTACATAGACGTATTGTCCCTCGATGAAAGGGGAGATGCTTGCACCTGGAAACTACGAAGGCACATCGGCGGAGATTGAACCGATAGGGCATTCGGCGTATGCTTTTGGCCAGACGTGAGGAATAATGTCAGGTCCAAGCACTTTAAGGGGGGCACGATAATGGAACAAAACTCGCCGGGAAAGCCACAGCGTCACGCAGTTCAACCCTCCGACCGCCTCGTTTCGGTCGACGCGTTGCGCGGCTTCGATATGTTCTGGATCGCGGGTGGAGGGCCGTTCGTCATGGCCTTCTTCAAGCTCTTCGCGAATCCGCTCCCGGCGTGGCTCGAGCGCCAGTTCGACCACGTTCCGTGGGTCGGCTTCGTGGGCTGGGACCTCATCATGCCGCTGTTTCTGTTCATCGTCGGCGTGGCCATGCCGTTCTCGTTCGGCAAGCGGCGCGAGCGGGGCGACAGCCGAGTCAGCATCTACGGCAAGGTTGCCTATCGCGTGGTGGTGCTGTGGATTCTGGGCATGGTCGCGCAAGGACACCTGTTGGCGTTTGACCTTCACAATCTGCAGCTTTACAGCAACACGCTGCAGGCGATTGCCGCCGGCTACTTGATCTCCGCGATCGCCCTGGTCGAGTTGCCGGTACGCTGGCAAGGTGTGCTTGCCGGTGCGTTGTTGGTAGTTTTCTGGGCGCTCATGAGGTTCGTTCCTGTGCCCGGCCACGGCGCGGGAGTCCTTACTCCTGACGGCAACCTCGCGATGTGGATTGATAATGCCCTGCTGGGACGCTTCCGCGACGGCACCGACTACACCTGGATTCTGAGCAGTCTGGGTTTCGGCGCAACCACGCTGATGGGAGTCCTCTCCGGGCACTTGCTGCGATCGCGCCTCCCGGGCGCGCGAAAAGCGCTGGTGCTCGCGGCTTCGGGCGTGGGCTGCCTCGTCGCCGGGTGGCTCTGGAGCTTCGAACTTCCGATTATCAAGCACATCTGGACCAGTTCGATGGTCCTGTGGTCAGGCGGATGGTGCTTGTTGCTGCTGGCCATTTTCTATGGACTCATCGACGTGCTCGGCTACCGGCGCTGGGCGTTCTTCTTCATCGTTTTCGGCATGAATGCCATCGTGGCCTACATCGCGCCCGACCTCATCAGCTTCGAGCGAATCAGCGCTGCCAATTTCACGGGCCTGGCGCGGCATCTTGGTGTGTTCAGCGAGTTTCTGCTGACGGGCGGCGCCGTGGGAATTCTCTGGCTAGGGCTTTATTACATGTTCCGCAAGAAGACGTTTGTGCGCATCTGAGCCGCCTGCGTTTATAATCTGTTCATGGAGACCTTGAATCCTGTCGCATCGGCGCTGGGGCTGGGCATGCTGGCTGGCATCCGGCTTTATGCCACCGTGCTCGTAGTTGGCCTGCTCCTGCGCTTCGGCCGGTTCCCTCTGCCGCCTGCCTGGCAGCACGCGTCAGTGTTGGCTGACACGCGCGTCCTGGTCCTCGCCGGTGTCGCGTGCGCGATTGAGTTCATTGCGGACAAGGTTCCCTGGGTGGACAGCGCCTGGGATTCCATTCACACCTTTATTCGCCCCATCGGAGCCGCGCTCGTCGCGTCCTCGCCGTTCTCTAATCTGGAACCCGCTTATCAAGTCTTGTTGATCCTGCTCGCCGGCGGCATGGCCTTGACAGGGCACTCGGCAAAAGCAACCGTGCGGCTGGCCGTCAATCACAGCCCGGAACCGTTCAGCAATATCGCGTTAAGCCTGGCTGAGGACGCATCCGTGGCCGGCGGCTTCTACTTGCTGGTGAAGCATCCGTGGGTGCTGGCCGGCATTGCGTTCGCTTTCATCGCATTGTCCGCCTGGCTCGGTCCGCGAATCTACCGCGCCATGCGCGCGGAGTGGGCAACAGTCGCAGCGCTCGTTCGAAACTGGCTCGGGACGGTTCGCGCCCCGCAACTCACGCCTGCTCAGCAACAGTGGCTCACAGAACATTTTCCCGGACCGGCGCCCTCCCGGTTGCTTCACGTGATCGGCACGGCAGACACCCGGGGACTTCGCAACGCAGTCGGCACGCTCTGCCTAGAAGAGCAGGAGGCAGTGTTTTTCACCCGGAGATGGGGGCGGCTTGTGGCGCGCCAGATCGGCCCGCTACACACGGTCGAAACCAGAAAAGGGCTTTTGCTGGACCAACTTCTTCTGATCTCCGCCGACGGCACACGATTGCGCTTCGGTCTGCTCGCTGGCCAGTTGAAGAGCGCGCGGGAAGGACTGGCAGTCTCCTCGAATATACCTCTTTGAGGCGAAGACTCTCTTAACACCTATAACCGGAATGTGTCATCCTGGGTCCTTCGCTTGTCATTCTGAGCGAAGCGAAGAATCTCCGTAGTTCGCTCAGGATAAACTCCGCGAAGGATCCCGGTAGTTATTCGTGAATACCTGAACCAACGGAAACTGCAGAGATCCTTCGCTCCGCTCAGGATGACAGGCCCCGCTCCCTCGAAAGTCACGTCATTCCCGCGAAAGCGGGAATCCATTGGTCCCTGCACTGAATCTTCCGCCTGCCCGCTCAAAAGAGCAGCTTCAATCCAAATTGAATCTGCCTGGAAGTCGTGGCGGTGGCGGTGATGAGTCCCGCCGTGGGACTGACGGCGCCATTCGAGAAGACGATCGGATTGGGAGTATCAAAGTTCGCGCGGTTAAGGATGTTGAAGAATTCCGCCCTGAATTGCAGTCTTATCTTCTCGGATACCGCGGACTCTTTGGCGAGCGACACATCCACGTCGGCCAATCCGGGGCCGTCGAACGTTCCCCGCCCTAAGTTTCCGTACGTGCCTGCGGCAGGCAAGCTGAAGGCATTCGGATTGAACCATTGGGCGGGATTCCGGAGCACGATCCGGCCGACGGAAGACGGATTCACCTCCGGCCGATCCGGGTTTCTTGTGTCTCCGTCTCCGGAGACGTTCGAACCTAGCTGGGGCGTGAATGGAAAGCCGCTCAGCAACGTGGCGATTCCGTTGGCTTGCCAGCCTCGAATCAGCAGGTTTCCCAAACTTCGCGCGCTTCTCTGTCCTTGCTTAGTGCGGCCAAACGGAAACTCGTAGTGCGCGGAGATGCTGCCTTGGCTGGTTACATTCAAGGCCGAACGTCCCCAATCTCTTCCCGGATCATTCCGGTCCAGCACCATCTGCGCCTGGTTGTTCGCTTGGGCGCCGGTCAGAGCGGAATTCATGTCGAGATTTTTCGCCCAGGTGTAACCCGCTCGAAATTGCAGGCCCTGAGCGAGGTGCCGGACAATCTCAAGCTGCAGCGCGTTGTAACTGCTGTTTCCCTCGGTGTACCAGAAGAATCCGGAGGAAAGGTACGGATTAGGCCGCGACCCAAGAGGTATGTACTGGGAGCCCTTGGCGACCACGCTTCTCGCGGTGCCCACGCCGCCAGCCTGGCAGCCGCTTGCATCAGAGCAGATCTCAGCCGGAATGGTATTGGGGTCGACGCTCAAGAGCCCGTGATAGCCGAAAGACCCGTCGTAGATCGCGCGCAGCACCGTGTTCGGGCCGGCCTGCCGTTCGAGAGAGAAGCTCCAGGCCTCGACGGTGGGAGTCTTGGCGTTGGCTTGCACTCCTTGCGGCGCATACATAGTGCAAGGCGCTGTAACGCCCGGCCCGCAGGACGGTCGCGGCGGCAGGTTGGGGAGAATCGGCACGATCGACGAGAGAGGAACATGTGAAAACGAGACCGAGCCGTTGTAAGGCGGAAGCGCATTGAGCAGGTAGCTTACATCGTCGAGCAAGGAATAGTGGATGCCGAACGCTCCTCGTATGGCTATCGTTCCCCTTCCCGAGGGATCCCATGCGACAGCGACACGGGGGCCAAGCAGTGACTTGGCATTGTTCTTGGTGAAGGCCGAACCCGCCACGCGCGGATTGGTTTCGAGTTCGCCATTAGCATCCACAAGATAGTTGGCAGCCCTTCCAGCCACTTCGTTCCAGCCGCTCGTGAATTCGTCCCGCAGTCCCGCCTCGAGCGTAAGATTAGGCCGCAATTTGATGGTGTCCTCGAAGTACCAGGCGCCGAAAAGGCTTCGCCAGCCCAATTCGGTGGGAGTGGGCACCACTTGGAAGCTGCTCACAGTTCCCTCGAGAAAAGTCTCCAAGCTCGTGAAGCTGGCTTGGCCCAATTGGCGTGAAGCGGTGTCTTCGTTGTCCTGGAGACGCTCGAACCAGACGCCCAGGCTGACCTGATGCATGCCCTTGACGATGTGCAGGTCGTCGGAGTAGGTGAATAGGTTCCGGCCATTCCAGGCTTTCGCGGCGTTGTTGGGTCCGGCGGAAGTGATCGCCGCAGCTCCGGTTGTAGTAAGTCCTCCCCCGATAACAATTCCCCCCGGCTCCCGCCCGGAAACAAACGACAGGCTGGGCGCAAAAACGGCAAACGAAAACGGCTGGAAGTTGAAGCCTGCACGGGAGAAGCCGGCCAAGAATACGTTGAGCAGTTGCGGAGAGAAAATATGAGTCTCCTGGAAACTAGCCACTTGGCTCCGCAGCGCCAGGGCTGATCCGAACAAAGGGTCGGCCAGCGGTGTCAGGCTGTCGCCATCGTCCAGCGTGTAGGCTGCGGAAAGGGAGTCCCGGCTGCGAATTGGCGAGTCGGCCCGCATCGTGCCAAAATCCTCTCGAATAGCCTGCCTGGGATTATAGTAGGCGAGCGCCGTTCCGCTCCGCCGACCGTTCACCAACAACTCCGCGCCGTTGGGCTGGGGCCAGAACGCCATGTAGGGCAACATCGCTGCATCGAGTCCGGGGACGGGAGCGTATACCCCGGACGCGTTCGGCAACGAGCCTTGCCGAGCCAGTTGGTCAGGGACGACGCTCACGTCACTGACCGCCAGGCTCTGACGGAAGCCTTCGTAGTTGCCAAACAAGAACAACTTCTCCGGTTCGAGCGGTCCTCCCAGCGCCCCGCCGAATTGATTTCGTCGGAAGGGAGGGACGAATCCTTCGTCGAAGAAGTTTCGCGCATCCAGCGCGCTGTTGCGGAGGAACTCGAAGAGAGAACCACGCAGTGTATTGCTGCCGGACTGCGTCACGATGGCGACCTGCGCTCCGGCACGCTTTCCGTACTCTGCCGGATAAGTGCCCGCGAGCACGTTAAACTCACGGACTGCGTCGATTCCGAGAAGTTGCCCGCTGACGCCGCCGGGGGTAATGCCAAGTTGGCTCGTGCCCGTATACTCGATCCCGTTCAACAGGAATAAATTCTCGTAAGTCCTACGTCCCTCCACGGAGAACGTGTTGCCGTTGCTGGTGACGGTTTGAGCGCTTTTCAGCGAGCTGAAGTTGACCGTGCCCGTATTGAGCGTAAGCAGATTATCGAAGCTGCGGCCGTTGAGCGGCAGTTCTTTTATCTCACTCTCGCCAACTACGCCAGAGAGCGGGGTGACACTGGTGTTGACCAGGAGAGACCCACCAGCTACGGTTACTTCTTGTTTGACCTCACCCAATTCCAGCCGCAGGTTCACCACGGCTCGCTGTCCCACGACGAGGTTGATTCCCGTGCGAACAGTTGTCTTGAACCCTTCCTTCTCGGCTTTCACCTCGAGCGGCCCGACCGGCAGCGACAGAACGGTATAGGCGCCCGCGGGGTTAGTGGTCACAACCCGTGTAACCCCCGTCTCGAGACTTGTCACCGTTACGGTGGCGCCGGACACGGCGCCCCCCGACGGGTCCAGGACAAGCCCGGAAACTGTGCCCGCCACCTGCGCCCAGCCGGGCGTTTGAGCCAACAGGACGGCCAACATACACATGCTTAGCCTTCCAGGTTGCCGAATAGCCTCGGTTGACACTGTCATTCCGAGCGCAGCGAGGAATCTCGCCCTGAAACCAAACGCGCTCCTAGACCCCTCGTCGCCTGCGGCTCGCACGATAATCACGTCATTCCCGCGAAAGCGGGAATTCATAGGGTTCCGGACCGAAAATGGGCCCCCGCTTTCGCGGGGGCGACGCCGTGAGTGATCTTCATTATTCACTCGGGTGGGCGGTAGGCCCATGACAACTCCTCGGAATGACACGCCGAACGGGTTCTTCAGTAGCTTACTAAGCCAGCGCCTCAGATTCGCCCAGCCTCCCTTTGGTCTTTGTCTAATTGCTGAAAGCCCCTGAAATTGAATATACCTTGCGTGTGTCACGAGGGTCAATTCACTGCCGGCATCCACCCGCGTCCATCGGTCAATGGGCTTGAAACTCCCAGCTCAGAATGACAGACTGTGCGTGTGATTCGATAGATTTCTAAGCCGGTTTTCTAGTGTCGTGAAACGCAAGTTCGTTGACCAATGCAGGCCGCTCGCCTCAGCCCTGAAGGGGCGAAAGAGAGTAGCCCAAGGCGCAAGCCCTGGGGAGATCGAGAACCCTCTCCCCCTTTTTCCCCCTCTCCCGCCAAGCGGGAGAGGGGAAGGGGGTGAGGGACGGCCGAACCGACCCACGGCTGACGCCGTGGGCTACTCGCTTACGCCCGCTACGCGGGCTGACCTAACAAACTGGCGTGACTCGACTAAACGGGAGGAATCAAATGCCTGATACTGAGAATTCGATACATAAACGACCCATCGAGCAGGGTGACTGGAACATGGCGTTCCTGTTTCCCGGGGAAGTGGCTGCGGCCAGGGAACGCAATGGTTTGGTTTTGCTGCCGCTGGCTCCTTTAGAGTGGCACGGACCGCACCTGGCGATGGGCTGCGATAATTTGCTGGCGCACGCTTTCGCCCGCCGCCTGGCGCGCGAATTCCAGTGTCCGTACTTCCCTCCCCTCTTCGTCGGGACGGAGCGCGAGCGCAATCCGAACATGCTCGAGTCGCTGGGATTTGCCCGTGATGCTTTCATCGAGGGAATGGACTTCCCCAAGAACGCCGTAGCCAGCGCTTACTTCCGGGAGGAAGTGTTCGCGGCGGTGGTGCGCGACGCTCTCCAAATCCTCTTCGGTCGCATGCGCTTCCACCGCGTACTGATTGTGAATGGGCACGGCGCGGACAACCAGCGCGCGGTGCTTGATCGGCTTTGCCGTGAATTCAACGACGGGCGCGTCCCCCGCCGGGTCAAGTGGGTCTACCCAGGATTTCCGCGGTCACTCATAGCCGGAGCGATCGGCCACGCCGCGGCGGAGGAAACTTCCATGCTGGAAGCGACGTGGCCCGGCTCGGTCGATCTTTCCCGGCTCCCCGCCACAGGCAAGCTGCACAACGTGGACTACGCCATCGTCGACGGAGAGACCTTCGACTGCGTGCCCACACCCGATCATACTCTGCGCGAGGCGCAGGACCCGCGTGCCCATTTCGATCCCCGCTGGGGAGAACAGCAAGTTGAGCAGGCGGCACGCGAGGTGATTGAGGAAGTGAAGGCGGAGTGGTTCGCCTCAACCACTCGATGACCGCGCGCTGTAGTGGGACGGCTTGCCGTCCCCGCACTTCCGCTGATCCCGACGCGGGTAGGGCAAGCCCTACCCCTACGCGATTCGCGTTAAACGCCCGCTTTTCAGCTCACGCCCACCAGTATGACCGCGATGAACCCCAAGGCCAGGCCGACGGCGGTCGGCACGCTCAGGCGCTCGCCGAACATCAGCCGGCCGGCCAAGGCAACGACGAAAATCGAGCCGCCAATGGCGATGGGAAACACCACGTGCCCCGGAACGCCGCGATTCAATGCCACCGCCATCGCCACTTGCCCGCCGATGCTCAGGGCTCCTGCGAGCGCGCCCCAAACGAGTTCCGTCTTCCCAAATCGCATCCCTTTCCATAGCATCGGCAGGGCTATTGCCGCCAAGCCGCTGGCATACCAAACGGTCAGGTAAGGGTATTTTACAGTTTCGGGAAGGCCCCAAGCGGCGATCATCTTCAGGCCGAAGGCGCTCATCCCGTTGGTGAGCAGAATCACGAGCATCAGCAAGAACCACATGGCGGACTCACTCTCCTCCCGCAGGATTGCCGGCGGCGGCGCGCCTTTCGACCACCTGACCCCACGACAAGAACACGATGGAAACCAGCACCAGTCCCAGCGCTACAACTTTCAGAACGGTCAGTTCCTCATGGTACATCCAGACGGAGACGGCCGCCGGAACGCCCGATGAGAGATTCATCATCAACCAGCCCACGGTGACCTTGCCGAAGCCGATCGACACTTGAAATGCCAACGATGCCACTGCCGCACAGATTCCGAAAATCACCGCAATCACAAACACCCTGGCTGGAATGTGACTGCCCGGCTTCAGAAGCAAAGTCATGACGAGCATGAGCAGCGCAGGCCAGGCATATGCCGAGACAACCAAACCCGCGGCGTCGGCTTTCCTTCGCTCCGCAGCCTTGAGCGCCGTGCCCAAGAGGCCAAAGGAAAGACCGCCCAGAAAACTAAATAAAATGCCCACCGGTATGGCTCCTTTCGATTCTCATTCCGCGTTCCGAATCAGAAGTCCGTTGAAGAATTCAGCCCGCGGAGCGCGCACACGACGATAGCCTACTTAGATAGTTTGTGTAAAGAAAGCAGACAGCGGTCGTCCTGAGGGAAGGATCCCCTCTGTCTTCCGGTGAATTATCGCGCATCCGTACGTTCTCGGGTCACAGTGATGGGTCTTCGAGTCGCCGTGGCTTTTCATATTCCCGGGCAGTCATGGCGATAACCCTGGAGCGCCAACCTCGTACTCACTCTGCACCAAACCGCCGCTATAGCTAAGTGTTCGAACGTGGCGAAGGATGATGTCGCGTGGCAGGGGACCAAATAACGGGATGCCGGCTCCGATCAGCACGGGCACGCGCGTGATCACCAATCGGTCGATCATTCCGGCGGCGAGGAATCGTTGAATGGTGATGCCGCCATCGATGTAAGCATGTTTCAGTCCGCGGGAGTCGAGCAGCTTTACGACGTCGGCCGGCTCCCCCGACATCTGCTCAACCGTGGCGTCGTTGATCGATGAGAAATCGAGTGGACGACTGCTCAGCACCACCACGAGCTTCTTGCCGTAAACTGACAGGTGTCCGATTTTCAGCACGACTTCGAAGGTCCTGCGGCCGATCACGACCACATCGACGCTAGCCAGGAACTCCTCGAACCCGTGGGGCTCTTGCCCACCAGTGTCCAAGAAGTCGAGAGTGTCGTCCGGGCGAGCCAGGAAGCCATCCACGCTCACTCCGCAGAAAACTGAGAGCTTCATGTCGCCTCCCTGAGTTGAACCGTTTAACCAGGATTTCCGTTCCGTCTTATTACCCGCATGGATTATACATCCGGCCCGAAAGCCCGTGCCTTAATTCGGAGGTGGCGCCGACCTTCAGTTCGGCAAATGCCCCGACAGGTCGGGGCGCTGCGCGGCAAATCGGGATGCCACCCCACGAAGTAGGGGATCGCACAAAGCGCTCGCGAGAGTATATACTAACGCACGGCACGAGGGGCCGCGCAGATCGGAGCCGTGGCGCCCTCGCGCAATTCCCGTGGAGGCACAAGCTATGTCGCGTATTGCTGCTTATGTCGTTTTCGCAATCGGTTTGCCAGTGTTGCTGGCAACGACGGTTAGGAACCAAGCTTCGCCCTTCGCCACCCCACAAGCCGGCACGAAGGGCTTTCACTGGCCGAACGGCAAGCGGGTGGCCGTCAGCCTCTCCTTCGACGACGCGCGCGCCAGCCAGCTTAATGTAGGCCTGGACGTGATAAACCCCACCGGCGTCAAGGTCACCTTCTTCGTCACCACCGGCAGCGATGCGTTCCGCCCGAAGATCGACGGCTGGAAACGCGCACTGGCTAGCGGCCATGAGATCGGGAACCACACCGTGAATCACCCTTGCACGGGCAATTTCCCCTGGTCGTTCCACAACGCCTTGGAAAACTATACGCTCGAGCAGATGTCCCAGCAGCTTGACGATTCCAACGCGCAGATTCAGCAGTTACTGGGCGTGCGCGCCGTGACTTTCGCTTATCCCTGTGGGCAGAAGTTCGTGGGACGAGGTTCCGAGATGAAGAGCTACGTGCCGCTGATCGGCCAGAAGTTCATGGTGGGGCGCGGGTACATGGATGAGTACTACAACGATCCGGTGTTTTGCGATCTGGCCCAGGCCAGCGGCACCGCCTTCGACGACACGGACTATATCGACATGGTGAAGCATGTCTCGAAGGCCGCCGAGCAGGGCGGATGGGTCATCTTCGTAGGCCACGACATCGGCCAGAAGGCCTTTCAGGTCACCGATACCATCGCCCTCGCCGCGCTCTGCAAATATATGCAGGACCCCGCCAACGGCGTGTGGGTAGATACCGTGAAGAACATCGGGGAATACGTAGTGAAACAACGCGCCAGCGTGCGGTAGGGGCCGGGGGTAGTGGGGTCTTTTGGCTTGAAGGACCCTTTTTGCGTGAAATGGCGTCCGTAGGTCGGTATAATAGGAACACTGGCGGAGATACATCAAAACACGAATTGCAGGGCTGCCCTCTGTGCCAGAACGTACGAGCGACGAGGTTCCACTCGACGAAGAGGCAAGAACCGGGGGTCAGAAAATGAACGAGCATCAGTTTAAAGACAGCACATTTGGGGCGCTTGTTCTCATCGTGGTAGGGGGCTTGATCTACTCGTGGATCTGGGAAGCATCCAAAGCACGGTGGCCGATGATTGTGGGAGCACCTTCCGGAAGCGCTAGCGGTGAGTCGCCCGACCAGGGGAGAATACGACTAAGGGGGAAAACCGCGACGCTTCACCCTGCTGCGATATCAGAAGAACCCCGTACGCAAACCCCGTCCCAAGAATCGAATATTGAATTTGGCAGCTGCGGGCTGGGGTCTCGGTGGGAGGAACACGAGGTAGGGCTAACGAGCACGTGGATAAGGCGCGGAGCGAGTAATCTGTTCGATGTAACTTATCCCCGAGTGGGCATAACCACCGTCGACGAGGTTACTGTCGTCGGCCGAAAGGTCTATGTCAAACGAACCTTCAGCAGCGATGGGAATCTCTGCGCGTACGAGGGAGAGCTCAGCCCCGACGGCAAATCAATCACGGGCACATATCATTCTACTGTTGGTTGGTTTAACGGGAACTCGACCAACTGGAATGCCACCATAAACTGCGATTAAGCGCGACTGGCGCAGAGCGAAGCTCTGCGGTCTTTAGGCATCGTAAGTCGGCGAAACGCAGAGCTTCGCTCTGCGCCAGCCGCGCTAAACCCATTCAGCAACTCGGTAAGGACCATCTCGGTGGTGACAATCTGATCGTCAGAGCAAGTCTGGGCAAGGGCCAGAGCCCTTCCGTAAAGTTCATCGCGCGGGTTGAGAAGGGCGATCCAGTAGCCAGTGTCTGCGAAGATGCGCTTCATGAAGACACTTTGGAGCTTCCGTAGAGGTAATGGTCCAGATTTTTCGCCAGGTCGGAGGGCACGCGTTTCCAGTCTTCGTCAGGGACCTCCCGGGCGATGGCCGCGAAGGTTTCGCCAAGGGACGCCGGAGGTTCCGCTGGGCGCACCACCGCTAACGGACGGGCGTCGTGCTCGATGACAACCTCGTCGCCGGCGCGGACATGATCCAACACCGCTGCAAAATCTCTCGCCGCCTCCGAAGCCGAAATGTGTATTACACGGTTTCCCATGCGCTGATTATACACTGACTGGCGCTAGACGCTTGTCCAAATTGTCGACTGGCGCCGACGACAAACGTTTCGTCCCAAACATCTTCCGTGGCGTGGCCTAGCTTGAAACGGCTACTAATCATAGGCAGCTCATCGCGGTTTTTCACGTTTTGCACTTGACAGCCCGGTGCACATGTGATAGCCTATAATTGTGGTCACAATAGGGCTGTTTTGTCACAGGCCGTCGCCGCAGCGCGCCCTGCGCAAGAGATAACTGAGAGGTCCTGGCGAACGGCGAATAACGGGTATCCCCAAAAATGCAAAATCATGGGAACGAAGCTAAGAAGTACTTGAAAACAAAGGATATCACTTTCTTGAGTGCTGCAAATTATGCGCGTTTTGCGCGCCAAATAGCACGAAATGAGCCCCAAAAGGAGCAAAAAACAGCCGACTTTGCGGAAACGCACCAAAGCACCTGATTCGGAATTCGAGGCCGGGAAAAGTGACAACGAGTCGGCTACACGCGCTTTGGGATTGCTTCGCCCATGACGGGCAACCGGCGGTGCGCGGCCGGTCCCATTTGAGGAAGCTCTCATGACAGCTCTCCAAAGGGTTTTCCGCTCCCTCGCCTTGATTCTTCCGTTAGGCCTAACAGTGTTCGCCTCAGCCCAGGAAGCTCCCATTGAACTCCGGGGAAGTTGGACGGCTACAGTTGGTGTGAACCGGACTTTCGCGGGCACTTGGACGGCGCAGGTGTCACCGGAGAAGCCAAACTCCGCCGAGGGCTCTTGGGAGCTGATCAACGAAACCGGCCAGACCGTTTTGGAAGGCACCTGGGCGGCGAATAAGACACGCTTCGGATGGCAAGGCGCCTGGGCGGCACGGACCCTCACGGGCCAGTCACTCTCCGGCACCTGGACTGCCGACATCACCGGTTCGAACGGCAAGTCTTTCCGCCAGATGCTGGAATGGACACTCGAAAAGGACATACTCGGCGCGTGGCGAAGCGGCCGCTATCAGGGCAGGTGGAGGCTCAAAGGTTCACGCCGAGCCGGCCAAGGCGGGTGACACGTAATTACGAATTCCAGGCCCTGCACCGTCAGTTCTTTTGCTCGAGGCGTCAGTGCTGATCGTTTCGCCCGCTTCTCTGTCACGCCAGTTCCCAAGGCGAGCGGCGCGGTGGATTGATGTGCGCGTTGGCAGCCTCGAGGTCGCCGGCGCGGCCCTCCGCGACACGCGTGATGCGCCCCTGCTCGGCATCCCATTCCAGCGTGGTTCCCATCCGCACCGCAATGCTGCCCAACAACACGGCTTCGACCACCTTCTGCTCGAACTCGAAGCTGGCGCGAGGCTGCGCGCCTCCCCGCATGGCGGCAATCCACTCCTCGTATGCGCCGGGTGATTTTGGCAGATTGTCCGGGGGCGGCTCGAACGCTTTCATCCGGCTGGAGGGGATCAAGCGCGCATTCTGGCCCTCAAAGCCACACAAGATCTTGCCGCGCTCTCCCTCGAGCAGCATGCCTTCGCCGTCCTCGACGTCGCTCATATGCTCAGCGGGTTCCAATTCCACCGGACGCGGCGGGCGCAAGTCCCCGTCGTACCAATGGATGGTCACCGGCGCCCGATCCTCGCGGGCCGGGAACTCCCAGTGGATGAGTGAACCCACGGGATACGCCTCCGGAAAGCGCGGCGTAGAGCTGGCGTCCACTCTCACCGGCGAGGCCAGCTTCAGCGCGCGGAACATCGTATCGAAGCTGTAGTTGCCCATGTCTCCAATGGCTCCCACGCCAAAGTCGAACCATCCGCGCCACACGAACGGCAGATAAACATGGTTGTAAGGGCGCGCCGGTGCGGGGCCCAACCACAGATCCCAATCCAGGCCGTCCGGCACGGGCTCCGCGTCTTTGGGCCGCTCGATGCCCTGCGGCCAGTACGGGCGCTGGGACCAGTTGTGGACTTCACGCACCTGCCCGATCACTCCCCCCGCAACCCATCCTGTAAGCAGCCTCGTGGCCTTGGAGGCCTCGTTCATTATCGCCACCTGCGTGGCCACTTTCGTTTCCCGCGCCACTTGGGCCATGAGACGAGCCTCGTGAATACTGTGGGTCATCGGCTTCTGGCAGAATACATGTTTGCCCCGCCGCATGGCGGTTAGGGAAATCTGGGCGTGCCAGTGGTCGGGGGTGCAGACCACCACGGCGTCCAATTTCTTCTCCTTCTCGAGCAGTTCCCGGAAGTCGTTGTATGCCCCGCATCCCGCGTGGCTCGACGAGTTTCGCACTTTGCGGTAGTACGCGTCCACCAAGCGCCGTGCCGGCTCACGCCCACAGGTGGGGCCTTTCCAATCCGCTCCCCACCCTGAGTCGCTCAACAACCTGCGCTCCTTCCCCAGCAGTTCCCCGTGACCCCATTCGGAATAATCACTGCTTTCGCGGTTGACGTCACAAACCGCCACGACCTCAATTTCCGGCATTTTCAGAAAGTCCATCATCACGCGTGTGCCTTGGGCGCCTACGCCGATGCACCCGAGCGCGATCCTTTCACTCGGAACCGCCCGGCCGCGAGCGCCGCCTCCGCCGATCGCGGCTCGGGGCAGCAAGGTGAGTGCCGCCGCACCCGCAAGGCTCTCCTCGAGGAACTCCCGGCGCGTTGTCCGTGAGGTTTGTGCCTCTTGTCCCTTCATTGTCCCTCCTATTCCGTTTGCATGGATTGCCTCTCCGGCCGCTTCCTGGCGACCGTGCGGGTTCTGCCCACGCCTTGAGGTTTTCAAACGGACTTGAGCTTTGCCGAACTCAATCGACTTTACGATCGGAGGAGCCCTTATCGCCCCTCCCGAACGCATAGGAAAATTCTCTCCGACATGCGGCGCCAAACTTTACTAAACCAGGAGGTCAAAGGCAACTCCGTATTTCTCCGGGCGTAAGGCCATGCGCGACGGAGGGTCTATCGTGATTTTTCCGACGCTGAGAGGACGCCGCCCACTGGAAAACAGATGTACAACAGTACCGTCGTACTATTGGTAAAAACGTTATCTTGCGCAATAAGAAAGAGTTGGAAATGGTCTTCGGAATTGCTAACGGCTGGCCACCAAGGAGGCCTTAATGCGCAGAGCCTCACACTTCACTGATCTTTCTCTGGAGATAGCCTGAACAAATAAAGGAGGATACGCATGAACATGTGAGGTCGCCGGTTTCTGTGGGTGTGTTAATCAATACCTATGTAACAACTCCGAAACTGCCAAATCCCAACCCGTTCTTGCCCGCTCGTCGGTAGTTTTGGCCCCTCTTAGACCTAAGAGGGAATCTCGTTTAAAGGAAGTTCTACTCCCGGTTTGAAAGTATGGACACGCTGAGTATATCCGACAAGGCTTGGCCCAAGGACTCATCGCGAGAGCGCGATGGAACCGGCAAGCCGGCTCGAAAGAATGCAGCAAACAAAGGGCAAGGCGACGGTCTCTTTGCCAGGGCCCGACGCATCCCCTCTCAACTCCACAGTAAGAAGTGGATCTTCAGCCGCGAGAGCACTCGCGTTGATGCAGAAATCCCAGTGACAGTCCGCGGAATCGGCGAGGACGGCAAAATTTTCAGCGAGGAGACGCACACCTTAGACGTTAGTAAGCGTGGAGCGAAAATCGCCTCATCGACTCTTCAGGCTGTCGGCACGTACCTCTGGATCGAAAGCCCCAACATGCAAAGCCCGACCGTCGCGAGAGTCGTCCGCCACGGCGCGCAACAAAACGGCATCTTCGAGATTTGTGTTACTTTGCCGGAGGCCGATGAGATAGACACCGTATGGAAGATCGAACCCCCGCCTAGTGATTGGAAAAACGGCCCCGAGCAACCCTCGGCCGCGAGACGACTGGAACGCATCTATGCGCGCGATTGGGTAACAAAGTTTGAGTCGCTTTCCAAAGCCCCTGCCCTGCCGCCCGAAGTTGCCAGTGAGCCTGAGTCTTCCTCTTATCCTGCTTCGGAGTTTGCCCGGACTGCAACTTATGACTCTGAGTTTAAACTGCAGCCGGGGAAGATGCTTGAATTCGTTATGGGCGAGCCAGCCAAACCGGCTCAGGCCACAGGCACGACTATCGGGCACAGTGAGGAAGGGACCTATTCGCCGTCCGACCAGATGCGGGCAACAGCCGCTACGAATGTCGAAATACGACTGGCGAAGCTCACCGTTGCCATGGAATCCTTGGAGGGGCGTGTAGGAGCCCTGGTGGAGAATCTCCAGGGACGAATCGAGAGCAGTCTCCAGGCTTTCCAGGGAAACGGATCGAAGCAAGCGGAGGAACTAGAGAGAGTCGCGCGTGAACTGGCAGGACGCTGGTCTCTTCAGTTTAAGGAACAGGCCGAGGCAGCGCTGGCGACACTCCGCGAGGAGGTGAAAAACTCTGACCAGGCCGTAGAGCAAGGCAAACGACAACTGGCCAGCCTGGCAGAGGCCAAGCTCACCTCCATAAGTCAAGCCACCCAAGAGGAATATACGCAACGCCTGACGCAAGCCTTGCGCGAGCAGACCCAGGAGATACACGCGGCCGCAGACGGCGAGGTGAAGTCGATCCGAGAAGCCGCCGCAGAGGCCATCGCGCAACTGCAAGGCAAGCTCCATGAGCAAGCACAGGCAGCCGTCGCCACGCTCCAAGAAGAATTGAGGAACTCGAGTCAAGCCGTCGAACAAAGCAAGCACCAACTGGCCAGCTTGGCGGACGCCAAGCTCGAGTCCCTCAGCCAAGCCACGCGCGACGAATATGCGCAACGGTTGGCGGAAGCCTTGCGCGAGCAGGCTCGGGAGATGCACGCGGCGGCGGACGGCGAGGTGAAGTCGATCCGGCAAGCCGCCGCAGAGGCCATTGCGCAGCTTCAGGATAAGTTCGAGCAACAGGCTCAGGCAGCCGTCGCCACGCTGCAAGAAGAACTCAGGAGCTCGAGTCAAGCCGTCGAACAAAGCAAGCACCAAATGGCCAGCCTGGCGGACGCCAAACTCGAGTCCCTCAGCCAAGCCACTCGCGACGAATATGCGCAACGGTTGGCGGATGCATTGCGCGAGCAGGCTCGGGAGATGCACGCCGCGGCAGACGGTGAGGTCAACGCCATCCGGCAAGCTGCGGCAGAAGCCATCGCCCAACTTCAGAATAGGCTTCAGGACGAAGCGGAAGCTGCGGTCGCACTACTGCGGGAGGAACTAAAGGACTCAAGCCAGGCGGTCGAGCAGAGCAAGCAACAGTTGGCCAGCCTGGCGGAGGCGAAACTGGCCTCCCTCAGCCAAACCACCCGCGACGAATACGCCCAACGGCTCGCACAGGCGTT
>JBEKLY010000063.1:0-29128 GCA_050010015.1 Terriglobia bacterium | reverse complement strand
CACGGCTCACGCCGTGGGCTACTCCCTGTCGGCCCTCCGGGCCTGAATTTAGTGGCGAACGAGACCCAAATTGCCACCACTTGACCAGTTGAGGCGTTAAGTGAACGCTTATGGGGCAAGCCGGCCCCCTACGGCGAACCTCCGGTTTTGGGTCCGGCTACCCGAGATTGCCTTTCCTTAGATCTTCCACAAGGTGTTCCGCGGCGCGCAGGGAAACGGCCATGATCGTTAACGTCGGCTCGTAGGGGCCTTGCGTGACGAAGCACGCGCCGTCTGTGACCAGCACATTCTTCACGTCGTGCACGCGATTGGAGCGATCAAGCACACTCTTCTTGGGGTCGAGGCCCATGCGCGCCGTTCCGCACTCATGAATGTTCTTGCCGAATACGCTGAGATTCTCGCGCGGCGGGCTCAGGCTCTCGAGATTCATCGCTTCAAGCACCTTCAAGACGTCCTGGCGCATGGCTTTCGCCATGGCGTGTTCGTTTTCACCATAGCTGGCATGGATGCGGAGCGCAGGGATTCCCCACGCGTCCTTCACTTCAGGGTCAAGCTCGACGAAGTTCTTGTAGTCCGGCAAGCACTCGCCTTGTGCCGTGATGCCGAAGTAGTAAGGAATCTCCTCGCGCACCTGCTTTCTCCAGTCTACGCCGAAGCCAGGAAGGGAAAACGCATGCCCATACAATTCCTGGCTGCCATCGCCATCGAAGCGATAGCCGCGCAGAAAGTTCTGGTTGTGATTGTTGCCGACGTTGGTGTACTTCGCGATGAGGAATCCGCAGGGTGTCCCCACCGGCTCGCGCTGGGAAGAGCGGAGGGAAGGCATGATCCCGCCTGCGCCTTCCAAGGTAAAGTGATCCATTAAGTAGTGCCCTAACAGCCCTTGAGAGTTTCCCACTCCCTTGGGAAACCGGCGGCTTTTGGAATTGAGTAGAATTCTCGTGGATTCGAGCGCGGATGCGGCCAGCACCACAACCTTGGCGTAGGCCTCGCGGTGGGCGCCCCCTGTGCGTTCGATGTAATGAACCCCGTCCGCGCGGGCTTCGTCTTTGTTTATCACCAGGTGGCTCACCACGGCATCGCTCACGAGCGTCAGTCGCCCGGTGCGCCAAGCCGCGGGAAGTGTAACCGAGGGGCTGTTGAAGTAGGAAGCGGTGTGGCAGCCGCGCTGGCATTCGTCGCAGTAATGGCACGCGGGGCGGCCATTGTGAGGCACTGTCAGGTTGGCCACCCGGTCGGGCATCACCTTCCAACCAAATTTCTCGCCCAGGACTTTCTTTGTCATCTCTCCGCCGCAAGAGAGTCGCATCGGTGGCAGGTACTTGCCGTCGGGGAATTGCTCAAGGCCTTCCAGCGATCCGCTCACACCAATAAAGCTCTCGACTTTGTCGTAATAAGGAGCGAGTTCCTTGTAGTCGAACGGCCAGTCTTCTTCGTAGCCATCCCGGCTGGCGGCTTTGAATTCGTAGTCGCTGTAGCGATAGCTCTCGCGCCCCCAGCAGAAAGTCCTCCCACCTATTTGTCGGCCTCGAATCCACATGAAAGGCTTATCGGGGGGCGTGGTGTAGGGGTTCTCGCGGTCGTTAACAAAAAACTGGTGGCTGTATTCGTCGCAGGCGAAGCACAGCCGCTGGACGGGCTGATTTGTGAGCAGCGCCTTTTGATCTCCAAAGCCCCGGAACTTCAGTTGGTAGGGCCAAACGTGTTCCGTGAAGTCGCGCGTGGGGATGCGCGGCGGGCCGGCCTCGAGCATCAAGACGGCAAGGCCGTGCTCAGTCAGTCCCTTAGCCACCCAGCCACCGCTGGCGCCGGACCCGACTACGATCACATCGTAAACCTTCTTCATGCCAGCCTGCATGCGAGAGACTCTTTGGACGAACTCGCGTAACCGACGTTGTCCCTTTTGGCGCCCCGACTGCCATGTATTCTATGCCAAACCCCAGCATCGTGACAATCTTTCGTCCTTAATGCCGCACCTCCGCCTTCGACTGGGGAGTGTTTGCTTGGTGCGCTGGTCTTGGGTCCGGTGCGTCAGAACCTGTCAAAAAATCGATGCCTGTCATCCTGAGCGAAGCGAAGGATCCCGGCAGTTTCTTGAGATTCAGCTATTTACGAACAACTGCAGAGATCCTTCGCTGCGCTCAGGATGACACGTTCCGAATTTCTTCACACCTTCTCATGCGGCGGTGCAACGACTTTTGCGGTCGGAGATTGAGCAAGTGGCGTCTTGCGCTTCTCAGAAGTTCAAGTCGTCCCGAGTCTGATCAAGTTTCCTTCAGTTTGTCGCGTTTATAGGTGTGGGAAGAGACGGCGGCGTGAGTTGGACAGCAGCGGCGGACAACCCCACTCGACCGTGGCGTTGAGGGCGCTGTGCCTGCCTCTACCCGCAACTATTGCAAAAACAAAGGAGACGACCATGAAATACAGCAACACCAAACTCGGAGGAGCAGCGTTTTTAACTGTGGCACTTTGTGGTTCTGCGCTGGCGCAGAGCCTTACCACAGCGCCTACCACCCAACAGGTTCAGAACATGACCCGCATGGCCGAAAAAGCCGCGATTATCAGCGGCGGGGTCGGACTCGGCGTGACCGTCATCGCCCTCGCGCTTCACCACCGCCACCACAGCCCAAGCACGAAATCCAGCAGTCGAACTTCGAGCCAGACCAGTAATTACCAGGCCCTGCCCGCAGCATTCAAGTGTAGTTCCATCTATTGCCCCCAGTCTGCGGGAGCCCTCGGCAAGTCGGAGTCGACCTTGCTGAGCCCAGCTGTCGAAACATCTTCGCAACCCCAGGTGAAGACTGCGGACAACCTCACTCGAGGGGACCTTACCGCCAGCTCATTACTCCGGCTTCCCGTGCGTAGCTGGACCTGGCAGGACGTTTTCGGAAATGCGCACTAGAGTTTATTTCCCCTTCGCCGGCTGAGGAGGCTAGTCCGAAATTCGCATTAGAGTTGAGTTCTCCTCCCTGGCAAGCAGGGGCCGGGGGTGGTGGCTCCGATACCATAATCCACCACCCCCGATACATTCTCCCGCGACGCGCGCCGCTCAAGTGCAGCAGCAAGCTGCCGCACTCCAGAGCGCCTGCAACGCCTTTCATCTACCAGACCGGGATCACAGTGCTCAGCTCCCGCCGCCACTTCTGTGCAGGGTTGCCAAAGCGGCGTCACACTTCGCAATTCCTTCTCGAACCTTTTCAGGTTCCTGGGCATCTTCGCCGCGCAGTGCGCCTTTGGCTTGTAATTCGAGAAAGATAGTCAACGCTTGCTCGTAATGGGACTTGGCGTTGCGCAAGCGCTCCATGCGGAGGTTCGAAGCCATCGAAGCACGAGACCCCAAAGCGAGCTCGGCTTCTCCGAGCAGGTCATACGAATTAGCGATCGCCTCCTTTCGCCCTCCATTGTTCGGATTCGCAGCCAGCAACTGCTTTCGGATCTCCAGGGACTTCAGGAGACCTCCTTCGTCCGCTGACTTGCCCAGGGTGATTCGTAGCAGGCTCACTTTAGCGTAACCGTCCGCCAAGGCGAGCTTCGCTCTGGCGTCATTGGGGTCAGTAGCAGCAACAGATTCGCCGATCGGAACAGCCCTCTGCCAGGCTTCCAGTGCTCCGTTGATGTCACCCTTGCTTTCAAAGATCACACCCAGTTCTTCGTATCCGGCTGCGAGGTCAAGTTTAGCCCGAACGTTATTGGGCGAGCTGTTCGCGATACGTTCGGTGATGGGAAGAGACTTTTGCATGACCTCGAGAGCGCCGTTTGAGTCGGCGATCTCCCGCATACTTAAGGCGGCGAGCCGGTAGGAATGCGCCAACTCAAGCTGTACTCTCACATCGTCGGGCTTGGCCGCCGCCAGTTTTTCCAGGATCGATATCGCCTTACGATGGTTGGCCACCGCCGTTCTGAAATCACCTTTCATGCTCAAATGATAAGCAAGGTGCTGGTAAGCCAAACCCTGCTCGACGCCGAGGGCGAAATCGGAGGGACCCCGTGCAGCCAACGGATCGAGAATTTCGACCGCCTGCCGATCGTTCTCGAGTGCCCCGGGAAAGTCGTTCTGTTGCCCCAGCATCCCGCCGATTCTCCCATAGGTATAGGCTAGTTTGCGCAGGGCCAGTGCATTCCCGGGATCGGCTTCGGCCAGACCTTTTCGAATCGCCAGAGCCTTGCGATAACTCTGCAAGGCTCCTGCAACATTGCCCGTACTCTGACCTCCCAGTACGCCTTGAATGTCTCCAACCCTTATGTAGGCTGTACCCAACTCGTCTCGCAAGGACGCATCGCCTCGGGATTCCTGCGCTAGGCTATCCAAATATTGCAGGGCTGTCTTCACCAGCATCTCGCGCGCGTGAGTGGCGCCGGGCACATTTTGAATCGCGTCGTTGAAATCGAAGACAAAGGAATTAGCCAGCTTGCGTACATCGTTAAAGCGGCGCTCGGCGCGCGCGCGCTCCAGGCGGGCGATGTGGGCCTCGCGCAGTGACACGGCCAGGCCTCCGATCAAGCTCAGCGAGACCACGGCTGCGGCCGCCACGCCTGTGACGTGCCGCCTGATGAATTTGCCGCTGCGGTAGCTGAAGGTGTCGGTTCGGGCGTAGACAGGGAGTCCGGCGAGGTGACGCCGAAGATCTTCCGAGAATTGTTCCGCCGAGGCATATCGGCGCTGCGGTTCCTTACGTAACGCCATCAGAAGAATGTTGTCCAAATCTCCCGAGAGCCGCCGGCGCAGCTTTTCCACGCTGCCTTCCCGAGCCTTACTCACGGCTTCGGGTGTCAGCTTCCGCGGTTCGCCATGCGTATCGGTGGAATCGTCCGTGCGCGTGATCGCGCTGCTAGGCTTCTCCGGCTCCCTCTCGGTTACAGCGCGGGCGATTTCCTCCGGCCGCCTGCTGGCCAAACGATACGGCCGGCGGCCCGTCAGGATCTCGTAAAGAACGGCTCCCAGCGAGTAAACATCGCTTGCCGTGGTGATCGTTTCCCCGCGCAACTGTTCTGGACTCGCGTACTCCGGAGTGAGCAGGCGTACCATCGTCATGGTCTGGACGGACGCGGCGCCTTCCGAGTTGTCGAGAAGTTTGGCAATGCCAAAGTCCAGCAGCTTCGGCGTGCCATCCTCGGTTACCAGAATATTTCCCGGTTTGAGGTCACGATGAATCACCAGATTCTGATGGGCGAACTGGACCGCCGCGCAGACGGTGCGGAAAAGCTGCAAGCGTTCCGTGACCGTCAGCGTGTGCCGGTCGCAGTATTCGTCAAGCGGCAGGCCCTGGACGTATTCCATAACCAAATAGGGCTGACCCTCTTCCGTGGCGCCGCCGTCCAGCAAGCGCGTGATATTGGGGTGGTCCAGGTTAGCCAGTATTTGCCGTTCAGCTTTGAGGCGCGCCAGGGTGAAGCGCGAATCGAAACCGCCCCGAACCAGTTTGATGGCCACTTGCTTCTGATACTGATCATCCGCGCGCACGGCGCGGTAGACCTCGCCCATACCGCCTTCCCCGACCATTTCCAGAACCTGATACGCCCCGAGACGCCGCCCTTCCCAAGTCCCGGATTGTTCCTCTACCAGGACTTGCGCCTGCCGGGCCGCGGCGGATTCATCCAGAAAGCTACCCGCCTGTTCGTAGGAATGGATGAGCGATTCCACGTAGCGTCGGACCGCAGGTTCCCCGCAAGACTGATTAAGGTAGGAAACTCGCGCCTCCGGAGGGAGGTCGAGCACTGCGTCAACAATGTCTCGCACTTGTTCCCAGGGTATGGTTGACATTGCCATGCCTCTCGTGAAAACTCCTGGCGGGCACGCGCCATGGCATGCGCTCCGGGAACGCCAGGGCATGCCCCTACTCTCGGCTGAGTTCGTGGTAAAGCCAAGCCCGCGCGCCGGCCCACTGCCGCTGCACGGTGGCGGGTGAAACAGCCAGAACTTCGGCAGCTTCCTCGTTCGAGAGACCCGCGAAAAATCTCAGCTCTACGATGCGGCCCCGTTGCGGGTCCATTTTCTCAAGCCTGGTCAAAGCCTCGTCCAGCGCGACAAGGTCCATGCCAGGCGCTTCACTCAATAGGATGGGCTCCTCGAGCGATATCTTAACCGCGCCACCCCCTCGCTTAGCCCTTTGGTTACTCTTGGCGTGATCGATCAGGACCCGGCGCATCATCTGGGCCGCAACCCCGAAAAAGTGCGCGCGGTTCTGCCAGTTGACGTTCTGGTCAACCAGGCGCAGATACGCCTCGTGCACAAGTCCCGTGGTGGCCAGGGTGTGGCCCGGGCGCTCGCGCCGCATGTAGTTCCGAGCCAGACGACGCAGTTCGTCGTACACCAAGGGCATTAGCGCGTCCAACGCCGCTTGGTCTCCGCTGCTCCAGTCGGCCAGCAGTTGAGTTACGCCTTTGGGAACCGACTCAGGCATACCCGCTGCCTTCCCGTCAACTTGTGAATGAGTTTCTTGAGCCCGGTTACCATCTTTACGCTCTATTTGAGGAAAGTCAATCGCGGCTGCGGTACGCATTACGCAAACGGCACCACCCTCGGCGCTACCGCCGAACGCCATGCTCTATCCCGGATTCCGAAGTTGCGAGGCTCGGTGCGGAGAGACCCCTCACCCGGCTCGCTACTCTCGCCACCCTCTCCCCAAGGGAGAGGGCTGAAATCCATCATCGTTGACCGCCCTCTCCCTTGGGGAGAGGGTGTCCCGCAGCCGGCGTAGTCATCAGCCGGTGCGGGACGGGTGAGGGGTTACTTCCGAAAACTCCAAGCATCCGTTCCGTTCTCAAGGTTATCAGGCAGGCAATTCAGATTCAACGAGTTGGCCTGGGAGCGCCAAATTCGACTTTGGAATTCGGGTTTAGTCCGGAATCGCGCCATCCCTTCATGCCCGTTTCCTGCGTCCACGCATTTTTCGTGATCACCTGCGTCACAATCTGTCGCGTTACCTGATGTAGTCGCGAATTTCAGGGATCCACTGGAGAGCAGGCCCATGGAAGGCAGCTCCCAGTTGAATAACAGAGGCGAAGACAACTTCGTACCAGCTCTTTAAGAGCAAAAAGGAGAATCAAAATGATTAACAGATTTAGAAAGACCGCCACAATGGCGACCGCGCTGTTTACAGTCGTGTTAGCTGCTGCGGCAGTGACCAAAGCTCAAGGACAGGGGGCGGCTGCACCCGCACTGAGCGATGCTCAGGCCCAAGCCCGCCTTCAGGCCCTTCTCTCGCAACAGGCTTCCGGGCAAAAGCTAACGCCTGCGCAGACACAGCTATTGGCTCAGTACCTGGCGATGCAAAGTCGAGCCTCTGCGGTTTCGGACGCACAAGGTCAAACTGCGTCGCAAGGCTTCAACGGCCAAGCGCGCGGGGGCGCGACTGCCGGCTCAGCTCAAATAGCGCCTCAGGCTCTGACCGGCCTCGCCGCCATGCCCCCTTCGGCGGTTGGCCCCAAAAAGCCGGGCGTGATCAGGATTGGAGTGACTCAGCCCAAGGCTCAGATGGGCCAGGGCAATTCCGGAGTGAGTACAGCCGAACCCATCCGCAACATGATTATGCAGTACCTCACAGGGCCGTCTCAGGACGTGATTCCGCTGGCAGCAATGCTTCCCTCGCAGATTGACGCCGAGGCCAAATCCAAGGACTGCGATTACATTCTGTACTCGACGGTGAGCCAGAAAATCGGCGGAGGAGGATTGGGCGCGCTGAAGAAATTCGGAAGCATGTCGAGCATGATTCCCGGCGTAGGCATGGCGACGGGCACCATGACCGGCGTCATGGCCGGCGCGGCGGCCGGCTCGGTGATTGGAGGAGCTGCCAGCGTTGCCGGCACCGTCAAGGCCAAAGGTGTCGTCACACTCGAGTACAAGCTCGTGGCCCCCGGAAACCCCTCAGCGCTGGTTGCTAATTCTGAAAACCTCAAGGCGAAAGAGGATGGCGAGGACGTTATCAGCCCCCTCATCGAACATGCCGCCACAACCATACTGAACGAAATCGCCAAGAAAAAGTGAAGTTCCCGCCCGCAACGTAGGGGCATGCCATGGCGTGCCCCTACACCGCAGTAGATAGTCCACTCGAGTCGTGCATCTCCCCGGTTTGAATTGCCATCGTTTGATCAACCGTCTCGCTGCAGCTAAACCCGAATACCAAAGTTGAATTTGGCGCTCCCGGGCCGATGAATGTAAAGCGCGCTGTCGGGGACCACGAGTTTGGCGCTACAATTCCTCTATGGCACACAGACTCCTCGTTGTAACTGTTTTCATGCTTTTCGCTTCCTTTGTTCCTGCTCAATCGACACGTCCCAACGCACGCCCTCGCGCTTTGGATCTGGGGTTGAAGGTCGGCATCGTGCCGAACGGACCGCTCGATGCGATCACAGACGTTGCCGGCGTTGAGGTCGGCCACACCACTATTATTCGTGGCGACAACGTACGAACCGGTGTGACCGCAGTTCTGCCGCATTCGGGTAATCTATATCGCGACAAGGTCCCCGGCGCGGTTTTCGTCGGCAATGCTTTTGGAAAGCTGGCCGGGTCTACGCAGGTCGAGGAACTGGGCGAGATCGAAACGCCCATCCTGCTGACCTCCACCCTGAGTGTGCCGCGCGCAGCGGACGCGCTGATCAGCTACATGCTGACACTGCCGGGCAATGAGGATGTGCTGTCTATCAACCCGCTGGTCGGCGAAACCAATGACGGATACCTGAACGATATTCGCAGCCGTTCCATCACGTCAGACGACGTCTTTGCAGCCATCCGGAACGCCAAAGGCGGCCCGGTTGAGGAAGGCGATGTTGGCGCAGGCACCGGAACGATCGCATTTGATTGGAAGGGAGGTATCGGAACTTCGTCACGAAGGCTGCCTCAGAACCTTGGTGGGTACACAGTCGGCGTTCTGGTGCAGACTAATTTTGGAGGCGTGCTCACGATTGCGGGTGCTCCGGTTGGCGTAGAACTGGGCAGGTACTATCTGCGCAAGGAACTGGCGGAGCCGGGCAGCGAGAAAGGCAAGGCAGACGGGTCGTGCATGATAATCATCGCCACCGATGCCCCGATCGACGCACGGAACCTGAAGCGCCTGGCGGCTCGAGCGTGGCTGGGCATGGCCCGCGCAGGCAGTTCGGCCTCCAATGGCAGTGGAGATTACGCAATTGCCTTCTCGACCGCGGCTCGGTTGCCGATTCAGACTTCTGACAGGCTGCAGACGCGACATGTCGAACTGCTGACCAATGATGCGATGTCGCCGCTGTTTCAGGCGGTGATTGAAGCCACCGAAGAGGCCATCGACAACTCCATGTTCCGGGCAACGACGATGACCGGAAATGGACACACGGTAGAAGCCCTGCCGATCGACAAGACAGTGGAGATATTGAGGGCGCACCGGGTCGTTAAGTGAAGGAAGCGGCTACGGGTCCAAAAAGCTTTGGGAGTGGGCCCGGATTGCACGTGAAGTGTCGGAAGAGTTCGCGTGCTGACCCGAGTTGAGTCGCAATGCCTAAAGGAGGGTGGAGAATGGCTTCCACACAGAGCGACAATCCCGCAGATTTGCCTTTGATCGAACGCCTGGGCGCGATTCCTTACACAGGCGCGGTCACGGATATACTTGATGAAATGGGCTACCGCCACCAGATCCTCCCACATGCAATTCAATCATTGGTTCCCGGACAGACTGTGGCGGGCCGCGCGCTCACGCTACGCGGAGAGCCGTCGCCGATCGATGATCCGGACATCGTTTATCCGCCCGTTCTCAAAATGCTGGGCGAAATCCGGCCCGGCGATGTGCTCACCAACCAGGCGAACGACAACGTATCGGCGCACCTCGGTGAACTATCCAGCGAGACCGCCAAGTTTCGCGGCGCGCGGGGAGCGGTGATCGACGGCGGGGCGCGTGACACGGAGTACATGCTCCGCCTCGGTTTTCCGGTATTCGCGCGTTACAAGACGCCGGCAGACATTCGCGGCCGGTGGCGGTTGGTCGATTGGAATGTCCCGATCGTGATCGGTTCGGTTGCTATTACCCCAGGCGATTTGATCTTGGGCGACCGGGATGGGGTTATCGTCGTTCCCCAGACGATTGCGGAAGAAGTGGTGACCAAAGCGGAAGAGCTAGTGCGCACGGAGAACCTTGTCCGGGCCGCGATCCTCAAGGGCGTTCAACCCCTCGAGGCTTACCAGCGCTACGGGCGGTTTTAGAGCTTGAAGAGGCTAAAATTGTGCAGACATCAAAACACGAATATCTGCGCCAGCGGGCTCACAATAGGGCGAGAAGGCAGGAGCGACTGCTCTCAATCCACGTGGAATACCTCTGGCATGTCCGCCCACCATTCCCCTTCGGCCCGCGTCGGGATCGGCTGCTGCATCGGCTTCATAATGGTCCACCATTCCTGAGTAGTGGGGTCGGCAGCCATCCTGGCCATATCAGCCTCAAAGTTCTCGCCCACATATTCAAAATAAGCAAAAAGAGTATTATCCTTATGGAAAATTGAATGATTACGAATGTTGCAGTCGTAGACGGTTTTCAAGACTCCCGGCCAAACCTTCGCATGGTACTCGACGTACTTTTCGTAGGCTTCAGGTTTCAGTCCGATGAGTTGTCCATACCGCTTGGGTTTTGATGTTGCCATAGGCTCCTTTGCTCTTCACAGTTTCTTGATGCCACCCGTCACGAGCGCGACCTGATGTCCTGAAGAGAAGGGGACCGAGGCTAAGCGAGGCCGACGTAGCCAAACGTGCGGACGACTTTCACCATTTCGTGCCGGCTTTCCACTTCGAGTCGCTTCATGATTCTGTGGAGATGATTCTTGATAGTAAACTCTGACAGATTCAACTGCGAAGCGATTTCTTTGTTCGTCAACCCCTTTGCGACAAGTGCGATGACCTGCTGCTGGAGTATTGTGAGAATCTGCATCGGTTCTTGACTAATCTGAGGCGACGCCTCGAGGGCAGCTTGGGCGACAGAGCGAAATAGGGCAAGGGACAGACGAGGTGGACAGACAGCCTCCCCGCGAGCGACGGCGCGGACAGCGGAAATAACATCGGATGCTGAGGCGTCGTTGAGCAAGTAGCCTGAAACTCCAGAGCGCACGGCTTCCAGGAATTGCTCTTCATCGTCTTCCATTCCGATCAACACGGCGCTGACTGTGCGAGTCGCCTCGAGTCTGTTGAAGAAGGAGCGCCCGAAGAGGGAAACAGTCTCCAGGTCGTCCAGGAGAACGACATCGCACTGCGAATTGGGGACTTCACTTGCTTCCTTGGAGCCGCCCTGCCCGACCACGCAGAAATCAGCCCGTTCTTGAAACAGACGAACGAGCGTCTCTCGAACCAAGCGGTTTTCGACAAGGACGTACACTTGCGGCCGATCATTAATCGGCTTGCTTGCTGTCACCTTCATTCTTCAAAAACCTCAGCTTGTTTTCAAGGAGAAAACATTTTCCTGCGAGGGTCGCTGGGGTCCATCGCGAGGGATTATACTAATTGATAAAGTAGTTTGTCAATATTACTTTTAGTTGTTAGTAACTGAAGTAATGATTAAGACATTATATCGCTTTCACTTGACGGAACACAATTGGAGCTTGCGCTGCCGCTCTCGATCGGGCAATTCGTCATGAGTGAGTGTTCGTGTGACTCCTTGCGGGTCCAGCACTAGCCCCGGGACGGACAGCTTTACACAAGTCGCGCGCTGCGGGTCGAGGCCACATGCTCGATCCTGAACCCTGTCCGGTTAGCTCGCCCTCGAACAGACATCTGATCAACGAGCAAGTTTCTCTCCAACTAAAGCATCAATTTCGGACTAATCTCGGACTCGCCTCCCTATTAGTCCATTTCTGGTCCGCTTTTGAACCTTGTCAGTCGGCCATTTGTGGCTAATACTCACGCTCTTCGGAGAGTGCCATGGAAAACCCTATTCGGGTTTTGGTAGCAAATCGTCCCCGTCTCATGCGCGACTTAATCCGCGCTACACTGGGAGATCAGCCCGACATTGAGATCGTCAACGACGTTCCGGACGAGCCCGACATTCCGAAAAGAGTGGAAGAGACAAACCCGGATTTCGTCATCATCTCGCAAGACAAGCTGTGGGAGCGACCTAACGTCTGCGACATCACGCTGCGGCAACGGCCCGATGTGCGTATTATTGCTGTTGCGCAGCACCGGAATTACTTCGTTTACTTTTGGGCGTCACCTGACATTCATTTCCGCCATCTGGAGGCTTCGGAAGAAGCCCTCCTTGGTATCCTTCGAACCAAACCAATCCGGGGTGCAGCCTGATATGAGTTCTCCCAGCCTCTCAAGGAGCAAAAGGATGTCACGCAACCAAAACCGGGCTCTCGAAAGCTTCCCCGCCTGCACGGTCTCTCTTCCACCCGTCGGGGCTGCACTCACCCGGTGGATTGTCGTTGGAGCGGTCGTCATATTCGCTGTCGCAGTCTCCTCCATGTCAGCCGCAGCTCCCCAGAAGCAACGGCAGGCCTCCGAACCCCGGGAGCAAGAACGCGTCTCGGATTGGGCTGAGGACAACCTTGACTTGGTTTCTGCTTCGGTCCCACAGATCCGCGACGTGCTGGCCAAGGATCCCGGCCTCATGGTCGAGCTAAAACGCCTCATGGCCAAGCAGGCCACGGACAAGGGACAAATCGTCACCGAACGCGACATGACGGATGCGGCTATCCTGGATCGGCTGGAGAATGACGCACCTTTCCGCGGTCTCGCTACACGCCTGCTGCAGCGATACGGCTACCTGACGCCGCAGATCAATGAACTATCGCCCCAGGGGCAAGAGGAAGACTTGGTCCGGAAAGCTCGCGCGGCCCGAATTGCTCGGGCAGCGACCGACCTCGGACCTGAATCGGGACCTTCTGCAGCGGCGACGAATCCAACGGTTATTCCGGCGAGCCAACCCACGTCGTCTTCCAACCTAGCTCCGCCGGTACAGCCGGGGACCGAGACTCTTCCCCCAGACCTCGAGCGCCCTGACCAGGGTGCTCCGTCGCTGCTGACGGCCAGTGGTGTTTCCCCGCTGGGGTCGGCGAAGGCGGACTCACAGCCCGTCTCGCTTCGGTCCGAAGAGAACGGCGATGCCAACACGGGGATGCCTGCTCTCCTTCCCGACTTTCCGGAAAAGCAGGCGCCGTCCGCTGTTGCGTCGCGGAGTCAGCCACAGACGCCCGGGATCGGCGATGCTGCCATGGGGATGCCCGCTCTCCTTCCCGAGTATCCGGAGAAGCAGGCGCCGCACACATTTGCGCCACGGAGTCAGCCACAGACGCCCGGGATCTCCGAGCCTTTCACGATGGTGACGTCGCCCAACCCGTACGCCGGCGTGCCGTCTCTCTACGACCTCTATGTGCAAGCCGCGCCGCGCACGGGGCGCCTTGAACGTTTTGGCTTGGACGTGTTTCGACGGCCTCCTCAAAACTCAGGGATTCCAATCGATCTTCCTGCGGGCCCGGAATACGTCCTGGGGCCGGGCGACGGATTGACGATCGATTTTTGGGGTGGCGTCTCGCAGCGGCTGTTTCGAACCGTAGACCGCGAAGGCCGCCTGTCGTTGCCGGAAGCCGGACCCCTCCTGGTGAGCGGCAGAACACTTGGCGAAGTTCAGGAGGCCGTGCAACGCGTCCTCCGGACGCAGTACCGTGACGTATCCGCTGACATTTCGCTGGGGCGGCTCCGCACGGTGCGCGTATACGTGGTTGGGGAAGTAGCGTCACCGGGAGCCTACGACATCAGCTCGCTTTCGACGCCGCTCAACGCCCTGTTCGCGGCTGGAGGTGTTACCTCCCGCGGGTCGCTTCGCCTTCTCCGCCACGTACGCGGCCAGCAACTCGTCGAAGACGTGGACGTTTACGACCTGCTGCTGCGTGGCGTTCGCGGTGATTTGAAAAACCTCGAGAACGGGGACACCTTACTCGTGCCCCCGGTTGGTCCGCTGGTGACGATGGACGGCATGGTTCGCCGTCCGGCTGTCTACGAACTGCACGGCGAAACTAATCTCGCCAAGGTGCTCGACCTGGCCGGTGGCGTTCTTCCCGCAGCCGCGCTGCGTCACATTGAAGTTCAGCGCCTCGAGGCGCACGAGAAGCGCACCATGCTCGACATCAATCTCGACAACACCAGCAATCCCCAGGCTGTTCGCCGCCAACTCTCCGAGTTTGCCGTGCGCGATGGCGACGAAATACACATCTTCCCGATCGCTCCTTACAACACCGACGAAGTCTATCTGCAAGGACATGTTTTGCGGCCCGGGCGTTATGCCTACACTCCGGGCATGCACCTCCCGGACCTCATCGCCTCCTACAGAGACCTGCTTCCGGAGCCGGCCAAGCACTATGCCGAAATCATTCGCCTGCGCCAACCGGACTGGCGGCCGGTGGTGGAAAGCTTCGACCTGGAGGCGGCCTTCACCAACCCCTCAGCCTCGCCGAAGCTCGAACCGCTCGATACCGTCCGCATCTTCGGCCGGTTCGATCTCGAGGCCGCGCCGGTGATTTGGCTCTCCGGAGAGGTGCGCGCCCCGGGACAGTACAGTACCTCGGGCCAGATGCATTTGCGCGATGCGATCTACCAGGCCGGAGGCTTGCTGCCGGACGCGGCGCTTGATTCGGCGCAACTCTTCCGCAACCAGCCGGACGGCTCGGTCAGGATCCTGGACGTGAATCTTGCTGCGGCGCTCGATGATGACCCGGTTGAGAACGTGTTGGTCGAGGCGCGCGACCGCATCATCGTACACCGAAGTCTCCGCCGCGTGGATCCGCCGAGCGTGTACGCCGCGGGTGAAGTCGTTAACCCAGGCCGATACCCGCTCTCAGCGGACATGCGCATCGAGGATCTGGTGCGGGTCGCAGGGGGTCCGAAGCGCAGCGCCGACCTGAAAGATGCCGACCTCACGCGCTATCATGCGACGAGCGGCGCCGCGCCCTCAGGCGAGCACGAGGCTGTTGATCTGACCGCTGTTTCCAGTGATCCGAGCCGCAACTTGCCCCTCAAGGACGGCGACGTGCTGAGCTTGCCGCAGCTACCGGGGTGGAACGATCTGGGTGCGGCTGCCTCCGTGAAGGGAGAGGTCAGGAATCCCGGTGTCTTCGGCATCCGGCCCGGCGAGCGCTTGAGTTCCCTGCTGAAGCGCGCCGGAGGCTTACTGCCTTCCGCTTATCCCCAGGGCATCAAATTTGCGCGCAGCTCTGTTCGGGAGCTCCAGGAAAGCAGCCGGCAGGACCTTATTCAGCGCCTCGAGCAGGAAAACCCTGTGGTGAAGACAGCCGTGACAGCTAACGGAACCGAAGAAGCCGCGCTCCAGGCAGAGGCCATGCAGCAGCGCCAGCGCGCCCTCGAGGCGTTGCGGCGAGCGCCAGTTACCGGACGCCTGGTGATTCGCCTCGAGCCCGGCCTGAAGGGATTGGAACACTCATCTCAGGATGTAGAACTCCGCAACGGCGACTCGATTGAGATTCCCAAGCAGCCAGGATTCGTCGTTGTGGTGGGCCAAGTCTACAACACCAATGCCATTACCTATGTGCCCGGCAAAAACGCCGGCTGGTATCTCGCGCAAGGGGGTGGGGCCACGCGCCTGGCCGATAAGAGCGCCATATTCATTGTCCGCGCGGATGGGGAAGTGGAAAGCCGGCATGGGAATGGGTTGTGGTCCGGAAGCGTGCTCTCCGCCGCGGTTCATCCCGGCGACTCGGTTGTCGTTCCGGAACGCTCAACGTTGGGCGGCGCCCGCTGGAAGAATATCATCGCGCTGGCACAGATAGCGGAGGCTGGCGCGCTTACGGCTGCGATCATTCCATGAGCACGCAAACGCGGCCTGGCCGCAGCCAATTCGATTTCAGCCCATCGGGCAGGCGAAGGAAGGTCTTTCGAAACCTCGCTTCGACCCTGGCGATCGTTCTACTGGCTGCCTCGCTAACCCGCGGGCAGGAAATCTCGTCGACGGATGGGCCCATTCAGGCTGACGGCCACGCAGGCGGGAACGAAGAGCATTCGCCATCGCGACTGGACAACGCCAAGCCATGGATCAAACGCTTGGCGGGAGACGAGCGCGATCTCTTGACGAGCCCGCATCGAATCCGATCGAACGATGCAAGGTGGCTTTTGATGCTCGGGGGAGTTGCCGCAGGGTTAGTTGCCGCCGACCACTCCATTATGCAACACGACACCCTTTCGGCGGCTAACACGAGGAGGAGCGTGGATTTCTCGAACCTCGGCCTCGGAACGCTGGTTGGCGTGGGCGGTGCACTCTATCTTTGGGGGCAGAAAACAGGAGACGACCACGAGCAGGAAGCCGGCCTTTTGAGCGGAGAATCGGCGCTCACCGCTCTTACTTCCAGCCTTGTCCTGCAAGGCATCTTCGGCCGCGAACGGCCTGACGTAAGCGGCGCGCAAGGAAGGTTTCTCAAAGGTGGGACGTCGTTTCCCTCCGATCATTCCGCGGTTGCCTGGTCCATCGCCAGCACGATTGCCCATCAATATCCCGGCCCGCTGACGAAGCTGTTTGCTTACGGGCTTGCCGGCGCCGTCAGCGTCTCACGCGTTACAGGAAATGAGCACTTCCCTTCTGACGTGCTGGTAGGTGGGGCTATAGGCTGGCTGACCGCCCGGCAAGTATACAATAAACATCACGACCCGAGCCTGGGCGGCGAAGCCTGGAACGGCACATCCGGTGAGAACCGCCAGGAAGAATCGCAAAAGCCTCAGAATGTAGCCTCGCCCTATGTTCCGCTCGACAGTTGGATCTACGCGGACCTGGAGAGATTGGCAGCCTTGGGTTACATCCACACCGAATTCCTGAGCATGCGGCCTTGGACAAGGACCGAGTGCGCCCGCCTGGTCGAGGAAGCGGGCGAGACAATTCGCGAGAGGGAATCCAACAACGCGCAAGCGAGTGGCATTTACGCGGCTCTGGCGCGGGAATTCGCGCTCGATCCGGATCCTCCCGAACCGGGTCACAGCCTGCAAGTGGAGTCCCTCTATACGCGCATGCTGGGCATTTCCGGCCAGCCGCTGAACGACAGCTACCATTTCGGCCAGACGCTCATCAACGATTTCGGCCGCCCGTATGCCGAGGGGTTCGATCCGGTGACAGGATTTTCCGGCTGGGGCAACTGGGGACGCTTCACTGTGTACGCGCGGGGCGAATACCAGCATTCGCCCGCGGCCCCGGGTTACTCCCAGGGAGTCCAGGGTTTAATCGCACAGCTCGACGGCACGCCCGTCGAGCCGGCTCACCCGCTGCCGGAGATAAATCAGTTCACTCTTCTCGACACCTATGCTCTCACCAAAGTTGCAAACTGGGATCTCTCCTTTGGCAAGCAGAGCTTGTGGTGGGGCCCGAACCGGGGCGGCTCTCTGCTGCTCAGTGACAATGCCGAACCCATCTGCATGTTTCGCGTAGCTCGGGACGTCCCATTCACTCTTCCCTGGACGTTCGAGCGCCTCGGCCCGGTGAAAGTGGAGGCCTTTCTTGGCCAGCTCGCGGGGAACCAGTTCCCGCCACGCCCTTTCTTTCACGGGGAAAGAATCAGCATCAAGCCGACTGAGAACTTGGAGCTTGGCTTCTCACGAACCGCCGAATTTGGGGGCGTGGGCCGGGCCCTGACCTTCGGATCGCTCTTCAATACCTATTTCAGTATGAAGTCCTCCGTTTGGTACCCCGCGTGGGACAACCCTGGCCAGCGTAATGGCGGGTTCGATATTTCTTACCGGGTGCCGGGGCTGCGCAACTGGCTGTCGGTTTACTCCACACTCATGTCTCGCGACGATCCCACTCCTCTCGTTGCCTTCTTCCCCGTACGTGCGCTGATGAGCACCGGTTTCTATGTGCCTCACTTTCCGCACGCGCCGCGGCTGGATTTCCGGTTTGAAGGGGTGACCACCGATCCTCGTAACGGAGGAAATAAGACCGGGCAGTTCACCTATTGGGAAACGTTCTATCGTGATGATTATACGAACAGGAATAATCTGGTTGGCGATTGGATTGGCCGTGTGGGTACGGGCTACCAGGGCTGGAGCACATATTGGTTCAGCCCGCGAACTTCCCTCGAGTTTGGATACCGTCATGCCCAGGTGGCAAGCACTTTCATTCCCCACGGCGGCACGCTCAATGACGGTTCGGTGAAAGTCAATTACCAGATTGGCAGCGGGCTTACCATGTCAGCTTCTGTTCAGTACGAACAATGGCTGGTGCCTGTGCTTGCGCCGGAGGCCAAGAACAACGTGACGGGGTCGTTACAGCTTACCTACTGGCCCCGCCAATGGGGGATTTCGAAATAAGACCTATGAGAGGACACGATATAAACACGGTAGCAGGGCGTTCCGATGACGAAGCGGCTGTCCCGGTAATTCCGTCGAACGGCGATCTCCTGGGTGACAATCCCGAGCCCCAGTTCGAATTTGACGAGCGTGCGGTGCGCGAACATACGGTCGCGCACCTTCGCCTCGTCTGGGACAGTCGCCGCTTCCTGGCGCGCGTTGCCGGCGTTGGCGTGTCGCTTTCTGTGGTGGTGGCGCTTCTCATTCCCAACCGCTATCAATCCGTTACCCGCCTGATGCCGCCTGACAGCCAACCGGGTTCCGGTCTGGCCATGGCGGCTGCGGCGCTCTCAGGCCAGGCTGGCGGCCTCGCGGGCATGGCGGGTGAGATGCTTGGCGTCAAAAGTACCAGCGACCTGTTTATCGGCATCTTGACCAGCCGCACCGTGGCGGACCACCTCATTCAGAAGTTTAATCTGCAGAAGGTCTATGGCGACCGCCGGATGGAGGACGCGCGCCAGGAACTCGCGTCTCATACGAGCGCCGCCGTAGATCGCAAGAGCCAGATCACTGCGATTACGGTTACCGACAAGAGCCCGCAGCGAGCCGCCGCCATGGCCCAGGCATACGTTGAGGAACTCAACCGCCTGGCGGCCGAGGTGAGCACGTCTTCGGCGCGCCGTGAGCGTATCTTCCTCGAAGGACGTTTGCAGGCTGTCAACCAGGATTTGCAATCTGCCGAGAAGGACTTCAGCCAGTTTGCCAGCAAGAACACGGCGATCGACATCAAGGAGCAAGGCAAGGCCATGGTGGACGCGGCAGCGACGCTCCAGGGCCAGCTTATTGCCGCCCGCTCAGAACTCGAAGGGCTGCGCCAGGTTTACACCAATAACAATGTCCGCGTCCGCGCTTCGGAAGCGAAAGTCGCTGAGCTCCAAAGTCAGCTCAACAGGATCGGCGGCAAGGGCGAAAGCACATCTCTTACGAGCCCTGCCGAGAGTGATCAACTTTATCCCTCAATCAGGAAATTGCCTTTGCTCGGCGTGACTTACGCTGACCTGTACCGCCGAACCAAGATTGAAGAAGCTGTGTTCGAAACGTTAACGCAAGAGTACGAGCTAGCCAAAATACAAGAAGCGAAAGAAATCCCAACCGTGAAGGTGCTCGACCCTCCCAACCTGCCGGACAAGAAATCATTCCCTCCCCGCACACTCATCGTCCTGCTGGGTACCGCGTTAGCTTTTTCCTTTGGAGTGGTCCGGGTTTTCGCCCGTACGCTTTGGCAGGGAATCGATCCTGCCGATCCCGGAAAACTCTTCGCACTCGAAGTCTTCCAAACCGTAAAGGCAGCACTACCGTGGGCCGGCCGAAACGGTCAGTAGTCAGTGCTTAGTGGCTAGTGCCTAGTGCTTAGTTGCGTTAATAAGCGCAATTATTCCGAGGCCTGGAAGGGCGGGGCTTCAGCCCCGCCCTTCCGACGCCTGACAAATAAGAACGCTTACTTCTGCAAGTAAGCACTCGTGGCGACTGTTCAGTAATTAGTGATCAGTTGAGTCACAACTTAATACTCATAACTTAGAACTGTATCAGAACGATTGGGTGACGAACGCGCCTGTAAGTCAGAGGGCGGAGCTGTCTGGAGTCTGGGAGCGCGGGCATCTTGCCCGCAGCCTGCGTGCAATTGCGGCGCGAAAGGCGGGCAGGATGCCCGCGCTCCCCGATATCTCCAAAGCAGGGGAGCAAGCCCAGCGATTCCCCTCCTCTCCGAGGAGGGGTCAGGGGTGGTGAGCCCGTGTCAATGGTGAATAGTTACGTGGGACACCCACCGGCTCCTGAATTCTGCTTTAAGGGCGGCAGCTCCGCTGCCGCACTCCGAGGTAACTCGCTTTTATCGTTCTTATGAGCTCGATTGTAAAAGACGTCTCCCTGGGTATTCCCTCAGCCGGTGTTGAAACGACTCCGCTGTGGTGGAGCTTGGTCTTACGCCTGAAGTATATTCTCGGCATCGACCGCGCCATCGCCTACACCGTGCTTGCGCGCGTCGTCCAAATTCTCGGCAGCACCGGAACCGTCCTGCTGATCCTTCGCTTTCTTACCCCGGCCGAGCAGGGCTACTACTACACGCTGGTAAGCCTGGTGGCGCTGCAAATCGTATTTGAGCTGGGCTTTTCATTTGTAATCCTGCAGATGGCCGCCCACGAATGCGCTCATCTGACGCTTCATCCCGATGGACGAGTCGAAGGCGACGCGGTGGCCCATGCCAGGCTGGCCTCCATCCTTCAGAAAACGCTGCGGTGGTATCTGGTGGCGGCGGTCCTCTTGTGTGTGTCGCTTTTGCCCATGGGGATGTACTTCTTTTCGCGTCACGCTCGGACGGAAGCACAAGTGGCATGGCGGGGGCCCTGGACCGTTGCAGTGTTCGCCATTGCTTTCCTCTTTCTGCTGAATCCTTTCTGTTCGTTTCTTGAAGGCTGCGGAGAAGTCTGGCAGGTGGGCCGTATGCGTTTCGCGCAGGCCCTCCTGGGGGCATCGCTGGGGTGGTCGGCATTCCTGACCCACCACGGGCTGTACTCACCGGCGATGGTGAACATTGGCTGCGCGGCGGCTGGCCTGGTGTTCCTCTACAAGCGACGCCGTCTGTGTCTCGGCTTGTTGCGCTACCCGGCCCGGGAGCATGCTGTCTCCTGGCGCAGCGAGGTCTGGCCCTTTCAGTGGAAGATCGCCGTCAGTTGGGCATGCCTCTACTTCAGCGGGCAGGTCTTGGTTCCGACTCTTTTCGCCTACCGCGGCCCGAGGGAGGCTGGGCAGTTCGGGATGTCACTGGGCATCGCGACCTACCTTTCGGTATTGATGATTTCATGGATGTCCACCAAGGCCACACCATTTGGTCAAATGATCGCGCGTGGCGAGTATCCGCAGATTAGACGATTGTTCTTCCGCACCTTGCGGCAGGCGCTCAGCGTCTTCCTCGCCCTGGCGACGATATGCGAAATGGCCATGGTGGCGCTGTTCAGCCGTTTCCCGCGTTTGGCTGGTCGGATGGTTTCTCCGAGAGTATTCGCGCTTCTCTTGCTCGCGTCAATGAGCTTCTTCATCGTGCAAAGTATGTCTGTTTACCTTCGCTCGTTCAAGCGAGAGCCGTTTCTCGCGCAGTCGATCGTGATCGCCGTCTCGACGGTCTTATTGTCGTTCTTAACCATGAAGTGGTGGGGCAGCTATGGGGCAGCGCTCGTATTTCTACTCTGTACCGGAATATTCGGGTTGGTTTCAGGAAGTCTGGTCTTTTCCCGTTGGACTCGTAGTGTTTGCGGTGGTGTTCCTATTCAACCCCGTTTTGCTGGAGAGCACGATTTATCCCACGACCATTGAGCGTGTCGGGTGTTCGGCGCAGACTCATATCAGGGAGGGCGTGTGAACAATAGAACTGAAGTAACCAAGCGAATTGTGCGTAACTCTTTGCGGGCACTTGGGCTCGAGGTCAGGCGCGTGCGGGAATCCCGTTTGTCTGGAACATTCCCGCCCCACAACCAGTTTCTCCTCACTGGTACGGCACAGAACTATTTCATTCACGACGGTTACAGGCACCGCGCTGAGTCAGCATACTTTGACGACACTGTCAACACCGACTCATGGCAGCGCGAGGTTTATCGATTCGCAAGAGAAGTGTTCGACGCCGAGAACCTGACAAACGTATGTGACGTGGGTTGTGGATCTGCGTTCAAGTTACTTCGCTATTTTAACGATTGTGCGACCATCGGGTTCGACGTTGCGCCAACCTGTCAATGGCTCAGAAAAAAGTATCCTGGCCACTCGTGGATCGATCTCGATTTCGCGAAGCCACCCGCACTCCAGTCCGACCTCGTCATCACCGCGGACGTAATCGAGCACGTACAGTGCCCCGATGACCTCCTGTCGTTTGTCCAAGCCTTGAGGCCGCAATACGTGGTCTTCTCGACTCCCGACCGGAATCTTTTAAACGCGGGAACCCATGACGGGCCGCCACTGAACCCTGCACATGTGCGGGAGTGGAATTATGCGGAATTCCAGGCGTATATCAAAAGCCGTTTCAAGGTCCTCGAGCACTTCATCTCAAATGCTTTTCAGTCGACGCAGTGCGTGCTCTGCTCACCCATTTGTTGAACGCCGTAAGCCGGCCTGCGTCCACCCACAGCAAAGCACGTCGCAAATGACGATCACGGAAACGCCCAGAACCGGAATGTAGCGGAGGTGGTGTGGGCGGTTCCAGCAAACGGCTGAGAAACAGGAGACAAAGTGATATCGCTTGTTGTCAGCACCGTGAGTCGCACCAGAGAACTGGATCGTCTCTTGGCGAGTCTTGAGAAACAGACGTACAAGGATTTTGAGGTTGTGATTGCGGATCAGAATTCGGATGGTCGGGTTTCGGAAGTTCTCGGGCGCTACAAAGGCCTGCAGATCAGACACCTGCATTCGTGCCCGGGCCTTTCACGGGCCCGCAATGTAGGGTTCAAGGTTGCGTCACGCTCAGTGTGTGGCATCCCTGATGATGACTGCTGGTACCCGCCGGAACTCCTGGGGCGGGTGAGTTCGTGGTTTCAGACTCACAGTGATTTTGATGTGCTGCTCACCTCGGTTTGCGATGAGGACGGCAAGCTTCTAGGACCCGGAAAGAGAAGCGGGCTCGGATGCGAGTGCAACAGACACAATGTTTGGCACAACGGGGTTTCCATCAATGCCTTCTGGCGTCGCTCAGTTATCGATGACGTTGGCACCTTCGATGAAGAAATCGGGGCTGGTTGCGGCACGAGATTCCAATCCGGCGAGGAGACGGACTTATACCTGCGCGCGTTGGGGAACGGTCACCGACTATGGTTCGAGCCCGCCCTGTGCGTCTATCACCCCTCCCCGGAAACGATCCGGAAGCGCATTTCCAAGCAGACTTATCCGTACGCTCTAGGAACCGGGTATCTGCTGAGGAAGCACCATTATTCGCCCTACGCTCTGGTGAAGGATTTCCTGGCTTACCCATTCGCGGGAACCCTGGTCGCCCTGTGCAAGCTGGACATATGCACCACACGCATTCGTCTCCTTCGGATGCTCGGAATGGTGGTGGGATATTTGTCGGCTGGTCCGAAATGAAGCCCGTAATCGCCTGCAATCCACATTGCGGTGATGGAAGCGGATAGTAGAATCGTGCGTATCCTTTACGACCATCAAGCGTTTTCGCTCCAGAGCACGGGTGGTGTTTCGCGCTACTACCACGAATTGATAGCGCACCTAAGTCAGATGGGATGTTGTCGACCGGAAATAGTCTTAGGTATTCAGGGGAACGGGCTTGATTTTAACAACCTGCTTCAGGTGAAAACACGGGGCCTTCATGGTTTAGCCTCGCTCGGTTCCGGCAAAGTTCGCTACATTGTCAATGAAGTGCTTTCCACCGCGTTGCTCCCGTTCTGCGGTGAGTTCGACGTTTACCACCCAACTCTCTACCGGCATGTGCGGATCACAAGATGGAAGAAGATGGTAGTTACACACCATGATTGTGCGTACGAACGCTATCCGGCATTGTTTCACCGGATAGGAATGATCAAGCGATTGAGGGCGCGGCAGTTCGAATCGGCGGATGCCATCATCTGCCCGTCGGAATCAACCCGGCGAGACTTGCACGAATTTTATAGGGTGCCGGAGAGTAAGACTTTTGTGGTGCACCACGGCGTGCCCGAAATGGGGACTTCTTTGGACGCAGTGGGCGAACCCATTTGCGAGCGCCCTTTCCTGCTGTACATTGGCTCCCGGGCCGCTTACAAGAATTTCCTTATCTTATTGCGCGGTTTTGCCGCCGCTGGGTTCAAGAACGACTTCAGCGTAGTAGTAGTGGGTGGGGGAGCAACAACAGACGATGAACTGGCTCTGATCGGCGAGCTCGGCCTTGCTCGGCGCGTTCAGTTCGTTCCTGCTGCGCCAGACTCATTACTGGCGCGACTTTACACACAAGCCCGATTGCTCGTTTATCCGTCATTGTATGAAGGTTTTGGTTTTCCACCGTTGGAGGCTATGTCCTTCGGGTGCCCAGTGTTGGTTGCCCATACTTCATCCTTGCCGGAGATCTGCCGCCACGCAGCCTTCTACTTCGAAGCAGAAGACCTGGAGTCTTTCGTGTCTTCACTACGCGTAGCCTGTTTTGACGAATCGCAGCGGGCAACAAAGGTACGGGATGGCAAGGAGCTTGTCAGGTCGTATAGCTGGCAAAAATGTGCAGCAGACACACTCGCGGTGTACAAGCAATAAATCTTCATAGCGGTAGGCGGGGAACACGATGACTGAAACCTGTGTCGGTCGGGCGGATTGCGAGAGTGTCCCGCTTCGCTTTTGTGCGAATGCCGTCCTTTTCACAGCGCTCTTGCCTTGCGTATCACCCATCGTGCTCCCCGACACGGACGTGCAGCTTACGGCCTTGGGAACTTCGATTCTCGTTCTAATGGGACTCTTTTTCCTCAGGCCACGCCTCTTGTCGATCCGACGTATTGACCTGGTTGTGTTGGGCATCGGACTTCTTAGTTTCATCTATGTGAGGCCGAGCGTCGCGTTCGCAGATCCGACTGCAACGCTCCGCGCCTGCGGGCAAATCGTGCTTGCATTTCCTGTCTATTACGCAGTGCGAGTTTTATATCGATACATGTCGCCCTGGGTGTTTCTCGGCGTGGTTGTGCTCTATCTTCTCGCTCTCGCACTCCAGATGTGGTGGCCTGACGCCTACGCATCGACTTTCGCACACGTCCTGTCGGACACTCGCTGGGATGCGGAAGGGGGGAGGGGACCGAACGGGTTGTGCACCGAGCCTTCCGTGATGGGAAATGTGTGCATACTGTTTATAGCTTCCTTGTACTTCTTTCACCTAGAGTACTGGAAATCTCACCGCAATGCCCGGCGCTTCGTTGTAGCTGCTTCCTGCATAATGTTGGTCATAACACAATCCGGCACGGGCCTGGTCCTTGGCATGTTTGCAGCCTTGGCCGCGTTGCTTGGGTCAAAACTGTCGAGGAGGGCAAAGCTCGCAATTCTCACGGGGTTTCTCCTGGCGATCGTCCTGCTAGGACGGACCCTCAGTGTATCGGGTTCGCGGGGAGCGTCCATTGTTTCCGGCGTCGCTGATAACCCGCTTTGGATCGTCGCTGAACCTAACTTCGCCATCCGCGTGCTCGACCTCTACGTTGGATTTCACCAGATTCCCAGCCAGCCCTTCGGGTCGTTCGATGTGCGAGCGGACCCTGACGCGACAGATAGCGCCCTCGACGGAGATGCGGCCGTTCACATCTGGCCCGAGCCCTCTCTTCGAACTTTACTTAGCAACCTGCGCTGGTCGCGCGACGACACACATGGCGCCGGCGCCGTGCTCGAGCGTATGGGAATTCTCGGCGCCCTAATCATTGTGGCCCTCATGTTTTGGCCACTCGGCTTCCACGGTGAGTGGGTGGTGCGCACATTTATCGCGGGAATTCTCTTCAATGCCTCGCTGTTCACACCCACTTTGTGGTTTGTCATTGGGTGTTGTGCCGCGCTGAGAAGCACCCGGAAAAACGCTTCCCATCGATTTGCTCTCGCTCCCCGGAAAGGAGCCACATCCCGGGTTTGCACCGAAACCGGCGCTGCTTCCTGATAACAGGCCGAGATGCCAATATGCGAATTCTCCTTCTAAGCACCTATTTTCGGCCTGATATCGCCTCCACCGGCGTGATCATGACGAAGCTCGCCGAAGAGTTCGTCGCGAAAGGACACGAGGTGACGGTGGTTACCTCTGTCCCTCACTACGATCCAAATCGGGTTGGGCCCGAGTGGTCAAAGAAGCTCGTGTACCGGGAGCGGCGGGAAGGAATGACGATTTACCGTGTCCGTGTTCGGGCGGGACATGACAAATCAAGTGTCGCAGCGCGCATTCTTGGTTACGCGAGCTTCAGTCTTTTGTCGGCTTTGAGAGCGGCGACCCTGCCAAGGCACGATGTGATACTGTCGCCGTCTCCTCCACTCAGTAATGGAGTGATTGCGGATTTCATCAGCCGTCTGCGAGGGGCGCCTTTCGTTTACAACGTGCAGGACATCTGGCCGGACGTGGCGGTCAGGGCTGGAGTGTTGAAGAACGGCAGAGCGATGAAGTGTCTCAAGGCGATGGAAAGGTATGTTTACGATAGGGCTGCGAAGATTAGCGTCATCTCCGAGGGATTCAAGCGTAATTTGTCGGCCAAGGGGGTGCCGGACGGCAAGATTTCTGTCATACCTAACTTCATCGATACGGATTTTGTGACTCCACAACCAAAGCAGAATTCTTTCTCCAGGAAACACGCCCTGGAGAACAAGTTCGTGGTCCTGTTTGCCGGCAACATGGGGTTCTCCCAAGCGCTCGAGAATGCTCTTGGCGCCGCAAAACTGCTGGAGGCCAACGAAGAAATCAAGTTTCTGATGGTGGGAAACGGCGCCGCGAAAAATGCCGCCGAGAGCTATTGCGAGTCTGCCGGATTGCGCAACGTCGAGTTTCTACCATTCCAGGCGCACGAAGATGTGCCCGCAATGTACGGCGCCGCAGACGTGTGTCTGATCCCCTTGAAGCGTGGGTTTAGCGCGGAATCCGTACCTTGCAAGCTATTCACGATCATGGCCGCGGGCAAACCTGCGATTGCCGCGGTGGACCGCTACAGTGATACCTGGGAGCTGATCCGTGATGCCGAGTGCGGCATCTGCGTTAAGCCGGAAAATCCTAGGGCTCTCGCCGAAACAATAAACAGGTATTACTTAGACCCAAGTGCACGTTGCGAAGCAGGGCGGAATGCGCGCCACTATATCGAACGCCACTTCCGGCCAAGCACGATAGCTCAATGCTACCTCGACGTGATGAGGGCCGCGGTGACACCGCCCGCAATAAGGGTCGAGCCTTCACGCTTGGTTCGGCAAGAGATCCCGGACTAAAGCCGTAGTCTGATCTTGCGATGTGGACTGGATCACGAAAACGCGTGTCCGCTTCGGAGGCGTTTCTCGTCGTAAAGACCGGTTGAACTGATATGCGTTGGGGACATCCAAATCGGGATAAAATCGCGCTGCTTCTTGGCGACATTGCGCTGATTCTGTCTTGTGCAATTGCGGGCTGGAGTCCGCAGCAGAAGGCAGGGAACATGACGCAGGAGCTTGTGTCTTTGCTACTGCTCCTGCTTGCGTACGTAGCGGCGATCTATGTATTCGACCTTTACAGCGCGGCCCGGCTGAACGGGCTAGGAACTTTCGTAAGAGTGGTCCTGGCCGTTGGCGCCGGGAGCGGCTTCTGCTACCTCTTTTTCCATCTTTGTCACTGGCAGAACGCGTGCTATCGGCCGATGAAGTTTGCCACCCTGATTCTGCCTGCAACCACATATATTTGGCGGAAGTGCTATTTCCGAAGTCTTTGTCGCTTCAAGTCGCCGGAAGAGTTGTTGCTGATCGGGAGTGCAAAGGACACGGAGAGCCTGCGCGCGGCGGTGGGCCGCGTCAACCCGCACTATCATCTGGTCGGAATGCTGCGCATCGGAACCGGCAAGCCGGGGCGGGCGTCAGCCGATGATTCGGGGTTCCTGGCCGGATGGACCACCGGGGCGCATCGTGCTTATGCCTATGCTCCCCATGCGGCGGGGACAGTATTCGCTTTGGGACACGAGATCCAGTGGCCTGCGGCTGTCATGCCGATAGCCTCCGAGAGCGCGGAAAGCGTGGCGGATTTAGGTCCCGCCACTTCCGAGAACCTGGTGCAGGTTGTTGCCGAGCGCAGCGTCGAGGTCGTCGTGGTCCGCAGGGATTCCATGACTTCCGAACTCGCCGGCGTACTCACCCGATTACGCTTCCAGGGAATTCAAGTCTACTCTCTACTCGACTTTTGCATGCGCGCGTCGGAGGAATTACCACTGGACATCTTGAGCGAGTTCTGCCTTTCTGTGGCGCAGGGCTTTGAATTGTTGCAAACTCGTCTTTTCCGCCGGCTAAAGCGGCTTTCGGACATCTTCCTGTCATGCGTCGGATTATTGGCCGCTCTGCCGCTCATGTTGCTGACGGCGCTGGCAGTCCGGATCGATTCGCCGGGGCCTATTCTCTTCCGCCAGCAGCGCGTGGGCTGGATGGGACGCCCTTTCGAACTGCTGAAATTCCGCAGTATGCGAACGGATGCCGAAAAAGAGGGACGGCCGCAGTGGGCTGCCGTGAATGACCCCCGCGCGACCACCGTCGGGAGAGTCCTGCGCAAGCTTCACCTGGATGAACTGCCCCAAATGATCAATATTCTGCGCGGAGAAATGAGCTTCGTTGGTCCGCGGCCCGAGCGGCCCGAATCTGTCGAGCTCTTGAACGATTCAATTAACTTTTACCCTTTGAGGCATTACGTGCTGCCCGGCATCACCGGATGGGCCCAGGTTAACTATCCCTATGGTTCGAGTCTGGAGGATTCCCGGCGAAAACTTCAGTATGACCTCTACTACATCTGTAATGCCTCGCCCCTTCTCGACCTGAGGACGTTGTTACGAACCGCGCGGGTCGTGCTTTTTCGTCAAGGCAGCCGCTAACGATCCGTCAAGGGGACTCTTGGTTATCTTCGCAGAATAGCTGATGGCTCCCCTGAAAAATCGCGTCATTCCCGCGAATCGGGCTGGTAGGGGCAGTTCGCGAATCGCCCCTACTCGAAGGCCGCGTCATTCCCGCGAAAGCGGCAATCCATCGTGTTCCTGACCCCTTAATGGGTGCCCCCCACCGCCCAGTTCCTGGGCGCCCATCCCTCACCAGCCTTGCCCGGCCTTTCTCCCTTCGTACGCGTCCGGTGAACCCATCTTTCGCGGTTTAATTTCAGGACCGATACTTCTCCATAGCTGAATGCAAAGATCGCATGTGCGAATGGCACATGGGAAGTAGAGGTGCGGTATGGGC
>JBEKLY010000062.1:0-29253 GCA_050010015.1 Terriglobia bacterium | reverse complement strand
AAACTGATCCGCGCGTCCAGCAGCACCAGACCCATGCCCCCGCTCATCAGCGGCCAATTCCAACTCTTGCCCCTGGTGCGCCATAACTGCAGGGATTCCCAGGTGGGCACGATGGTGACGTAAGGCACCGGCGTACTGCCTTTATGTATTTCCTCCACCCGCCGCATCAGCTCGTAGACTTCCCGCGCAGGCTTCCCAGTCCCGCTCCCCATCTTGAAATACAGCCGGTTGGCTGTGGCATAAAGCGGTGAATTCCCGCACGCCAAGCCCGTGAACCCTTCCATGCAAATCTCGTCCAGATCTTCTAAATTTGTGTTGTGCAGCACCCAAGGATGCTCGTGCGGCGGCTCGCCAAACCACGACAGTGCATAGCTACCCATGTACATCTGCGCCACATGCTTGTACGGCCGCACCATGGATGCACCCATCATCCCTGTCATCACCCGATCAAAGACTTCCCGGCTTGCCTCCACCATGTAGCCCTCGGGCAGGCGGTACTGCAACGGAAGCGATTGCCCGAACCAGGACCCATCGTGACATAGCATGAACTTGCCGCTGCCGTGAATGATTTTGCGGAAGTCCAACAGGTCTTCTCGGCACAGTTGATTCGCCCACGCATACCATGCGATAAGGGCTTTCATGTCCACGTCGGGCGGCAACACTTCATCCCATTCGAACGGCAGCCCATTGAGCTTGGCCATCCCGGCGAGGGCATCCAAGTCCATGCCACTGAATTTCCTGAAATTCTTCCGGCATGAGTCGCAAAAGCAGACTCCCGTGTAGCCAAAGCCGCTGGGCGCGTCGAAATACACCCCATCCGTGTCGTGTTCACAAAGTTCCCTGACGATCTGGCGAATCGCGGCGCGATAGGCATCACCCGTCGAACAGAGCCTTTGTCGATTCGCCCAGCCGATGTGCCAATAGGTTCCGTAAGGCTTTCCCTCGGGATTGCGCAAGACCCAGTCAGCGTACTTCGGGTGCTGGTCGACCCATCCGACCTCCATATGAGGGTGACCATAACCTGTGTAACAAAAGAAATGAAGGTTAAGACGCCGGGCTTCTCGTGCCACCTCGTCGATCAGGTCCCGGCTTCCGAGTTCCGGATGCACGCGGAACTCCTTGCTGGGATAGTAAGCCCAATAGCCAATGGGCTGAAAGCGCATCGAGTCTCCCCCGACCTGCACCACCGCTTCCACCAGCCGCCGTGCGTCAAAGTCTTTCATGTGAGGATAGACAGGCGGCGAGTAACCATCGAAGTAGACCGTTCGCGCGTAGTGCAGCCATTCGGGCATCTGGTAATCGTCAGGCGGAAAAGCGGGCTGCTCTCCCGCCTGCGCTGCAGACAAGATTGGGCTCACCCCGGCCCAACTCGCCGGCATTCCTACCCAAGCCGCGAAGCCGCCAACCGAGCCCTGCAAAAATCGCCTTCGCTCCATACCTCAACACCATCCGCGTGAGTCCTGTGGTGCGGGCGAGATGCCCTTGGCACAGGAAACTGCTAAACGACCCGCATAGTCATTCCGCCGTCAACAGCGATTGTCTCGCCCGTAATAAAGTTGTGGGTAACCAGCATGGCGATCACCTCGGCCACGTCTTCAGGTCTTCCCTCGCGATGCAGGGGTATCCGATTTGCGATATTGTTTTTCACCTGCTCAGGTGTGAGGGAGTCCTGAAACGGCGTACGGATAATGCCAGGTGAGACAACGTTGACACGAATATTATCCTCCGCGAGTTCGCGAGCCAGAGAACGAGCGAATTGGGGAAGAGCGCCCTTCACCACTCCGTACGCGATGGCGCCCAGGCAACCCCGAGATCCTGCCGCCGAGGAGATCAACACGATCGCTCCTTCTTTTTTCACTTTCATGAAGGGCACAGCGGCACGGCAGAGATGAAACACGGCGTGCACGTGGACGTTAAACGCCCCGTACCATGCCTCGGGAGCAACTTCGAGCAGGCCCCCGTTAACACCCCCTCCTGCCGCGTGAACCAGTACATCAATGCTTCCCATCTGGGTGACGGTTTCATGGACCGACCGGGTCGCTTCCTCTGGAACGCTCATATCGGCCGCCAGCAGAAAGCAACGCCGCCCCAGGGCGCCTATTTTGCCTTTGATCGCCTCGGCTCTACCACCGATCTGCCGATCGCAGATTGCGATGTCCGCACCCAACCGTGCCAAGTGCAAGGCGGTCGCCGATCCGATTCCCCCGGCCCCGCCCGTGATCAAACTCACTTTTCCGTCTAACTTCATTATCTGTTCTCCTTCAACTACAAAACCGGACCAATAGCCCTCTCCCCAAGGAAGAGGGTAGCCCGCGACGGCGCTCCCGCCAGCCGTCGCGGGCCGGGTGAGGGGTTACTTCCGTCAGCTTCTCCGCACCGTACCTTTATTCTCGTAAACATTCCAGCTTCGTTCCGGCATCTTTGCAGTCATTCATCCTTCCGCACAAAGGTTCGAAAGGACAACCCAAAATTCGGAGGAAAATCCTTTCCCCCCAAGGGCACTGGTCCAAAGACCGTGTAGGAATCACTGGGCGCCAGTCCGGATTGTGTCGCGATTTCGAAGAAGTATGTTTTGGTCGGATCCAGGCCAAGAGGCTTATCAAGCATCGCCTCATACCACAAGTCGTAAACAGGATAGACGTCCCTTGCATGGATTGTTGCAACCCCAAGGTCCGCTGACGCTTCGGTTGACCCAAACCTCACCAGCAGATCGCCGGGATCCCCCATTCGAGCGAGCTTGAAGGCCATCCCCGTGAGCACGTTCGAGCCGGGAGGAACATAGAAGCGTCCATGGATCACCGAATTGGGACGCGAATCCAGCACTTGTGTAGTGTAAGCCACGGACGTTTTCGAAACCTGGGAGTACCCATGAAATCCCGGAGCCACAGATTCGTTGCAGTAATTGTCATCGCGGCAGCCATAATCCCGCCCGGCTGGACGCTCCGGCCGGAGCCATTGATCCAGGAAGAAAAACGGGCCAATACCATGGATAGTGTGCGGCCCCATAAAGTCATCGTCGCGGATCTTATCGTCAATACCCCAAGCATCCATCAACGCCTTCACTTCCTTCCAGGCCCGCTTGTGCCAAACGGGAGTGGTGACCGGATCCTCTGAGCCGTACTCGATGCACACAGGACGGGGCCACATTGCAGCAATGAGTTCGGTGTGGGCAAAGCGGTTGAGGACGTTCCAGTTATAGAAGTCCTCATCCGGGAGGCTCCAATACGAGGACCCGAATCGAGTGGTATCTGTGAGCATGGTGCGCCAGTCATTGAAGAAGGCGGAAATCACCGTAACTTTCAAACGGGGCTCGAGCGGAGGCATCCAGATGGCCGCATAGCCGCCGTACGAAAGGCCATAATACCCGATCCGGTCAGCATCAACGAAGCGCAAGGACTGAAGAAAGTCAACAACCCGGTGCAGCTTCGCCAGTTCAATACTGCTGCGCATCATGCCCAACGGGGCTGCCAGCCGGACTATTGGATTTATGAGGTCCGCGCGTTCGATTACGTCACCTAGGCCAGCCGGGTTTTCGATGTTGGCTCCGGGGCCACCGGCGGGCGGATGATACGACGGCACGGCCATGTACGGAGCAAATACGACGTAACCACGCTCGGCCAAGCGTTGCCCAAATCGATGGTAGAAATGGTCGTTAGTTTCGAGTTCGGTTCCCACGCCGCTCACGTATTTGGGTGCGCCGTCGAAGCCGTGTTGGCACACGACGGCGGCGTGGCGCGATTCGATGTGGCCGGCGATAGGACGTGGAACCAAGAGTTGTCCGTAGACCTCGACCCCTGGAACTACGTCCAGGAAAACGTCATAGGCCAAGAACTTGCCCGTCTCTCCCCGCAAGGCCGTTCGCGGGTGCATGGGAACATTTTCAGAAGAGATCACCCCCTCCAGCTTCGCTAATTCCGCATGCAGCTTTTGCACCGTCTCAGCGCGGTCAGCGGGCGGAGTGGAATTCAGTTGCCAATACTCTGCCCTCACTTGATCGCTCGAGTCACAGAGGCCTCGCAAGTATTTAAGCAGCGCTTCGAATTGCTCATTTCGAGCTTGGTCCACTTCCTGACGAGAAATTCGAATGATAGGCTCGCGCCGGTCTTGGGACGGAGTTGATCCAAGCGCAGCGGCTAGCTTCGAAGCGGTTGCGTTCAGCGGGTCGTTCTGAACTTCCAGCTTGGTCAGCACTGCGGACTTGCTCAAGCCGCCGTAAAACCGCCGGGCGCGCATAAATTCCGCTTCCACGCTAGCAGCGGGAATCGGGCCTTTGGAGGTGTGGACAATCATGAGAGGTCGAGGGGCAACGAGCGCCGCCACCTCAGCGTCTCCGAATTCGTTGAGCTGCCCATAAAGCACTTGGTCAACCGGACCCTTCCAGCAAACCTCCCGCTGCTCGAAGTAGTCGATGCTGGCAACGCTTGCCAACCCTTCGTCCATCGCCCCGGCGTACAGTGCCGTCATCCCGCCTTGGCCCTCACCCATGATGCCAATTTTGCCCGGATCAATATTCCCCTGTGAAGCCAGGAACTCTCTTAGGGCGAGCATCTGCTGCACGTCGACTCCCACCAAAGTACGACCCACGATGAAACCCGCTCGCCACAAAATCCGCCGCCGGTCTTTCGAACCCGCCTGCCGGCAGAGGGGATGATCATCACGCCGCTCCACCATGAGCGGAACCGCCACCGCAATATTATCGGCAAGGAGGGTCCTCAACCATTGGGAGGGCGTCATTCCTTCAGCGATCCCCGCAAATTCTTCTCGGCTTTCAGTGGCGGGAGGAATTGCAATGATTGCAGCGACTGGGGAACTGGATTGCGGCAAAAACAACAAAGCGCGCGCACTGAAACCCGAGTCAATCGGCAGGGTCACATCCTCGACGCGCAGGCCCGCCTCTTCGCGCAAGAGTTTGACCGTTGGAGTACCAAGCTTCGGCTCGATGAGCCCCAACATTGCGCGGAGATTAGTCCGATGCCCTTCAACAGAGGCCTTATACGATTTGAGTGAGGAAAAGTCGGTTTGCCAGCGACTGTCGCGCTTCATCGGAGTCGTCGCAATCTGAGCTAAGAAATAGCGGACAATTTGCTGGCGTTGTTCTTCACGAATGCCGTCGGTAACAACACGCCTCAACAACTCGGTCCCTTCGAGTGCGAACGAAGAGTTTTCTCTGGGCCGAGTTTGAGGAGGGGTGGTCTGCTGGGCGGTGATCTGCTCTGCCAAAAAAAACAAGCCGACCACCGCGAGAATTACCAGCAGCATCTCATAAAATCTGTGTCGCATAATATTGCTTTCTTACGTTAACGAGAGCCTGGACCACATTGAACCTTTGCTCTCTTCCCGGGGCTGCTCGTGTCCCACATCACTGGCAGGACGCCGGGCGTGCGCAAGCCCCGAATATAGCTCTCTCCGTTGCGGAGAGGGCTGTTGACTCAGCTCGACCCCTGGTGTCGAGCTGTTGATACGGGTAACGATCAACTCCAAGGGAGAGGGCTGCTTCTTAGTTTCTGCCTCTTCGAAGACACAGGCCCCAGGCGCTCTACTCCGAAGGCTGCCTCCTCTGCGGTTGGCCTTTGTGCGCTTCAAAGAAGGCGAGAGCGCGCGCCGTTTGTTCCTTCTGACCCAACTTACGATAATAGCCGGCCAGCACATAGTGAACGCGGCCGTCACCGTCTGAGGGTGCGGCTTCCAGCACCGTTACTGCTTGTTGGATATCTCCCAGCTTCGCGAGCGATTGGGCCCACCGAATCCGCGTATCTTCGTTGCCGGGCTCCGCCCGGGTGGCGTTCCGTAAATAAGGAAGGGCGACCGCGTAGTCCCCTTTCATGAAGCAGGCTTGACCCATCAAGTCGTTAGCTCTGACGTTGTAAGGCGCCCGCGCCAAGGCCTCTTTCAGGACCGCCACGGCATCGTCAAGTTCATTCCGCTTGCATTTGAATCGTCCAAATTCAATGAAAGGATTCGGGTCGCCACCGCTCGAGGCAATGGACTTCTTGTACTCCTGTTCGGCCTCCGCGTCTCGTCCTTGCAGTTCGAAAGTTTCCGCTCGTACCTGATCCAGCAGGTAGGAGTTCGGGGCTCGGCTGGCAAACTCGGCCAACACGTCTTGAGCGAGCCGCAGATAGAGGCTAAACAGCCAATAACCCGTTTCAGGATCGTCGCTATTCAACCGCGGTTCGGCTGCGCTTAAGGCCTTGATCGCACCCTGAAGGTCCCCGCGGTTTTCCAGACAATCAGCCAGGAACAGATGCACGCCAGGAGAAGAGAGCCACTCCTGGCGAGGGGCCGCGGAACGGCATGGTTCCAGTTTGGAGGCGTCCGATCGTTCGGCTGCGGCAAGCTCTTCGACCCCCGAGGCGTGACTTTTCAGACGGGAGAGTTCGGACTTGGCGGCAGGCCGCCACTTCGCCGAAGCTGCATACTCAGAGAGAGTTTTGAGGCGGGCGCCAAACTCGGCAGGGGACAAACCGAGATTCATCGGGACTGGCGCCTCAAGGCACGCTTCCCTGTCCCCGGCAACTTTGGCATACTGTGCAATCGAAGCAGGGACATCGCCCAGGGCAAGTTCGACATCACCAAGTCCTTCGAGGGCGCGGCAGTTTTGCGGTGCGTGCTGCAAGGCCTCCTGAAACTGCCCGGTGGCTTCTCGGTGCTTGCCCTCCCGCAGAAGCAGATTGCCGAGTTCTACGTAGGCCGCCGGATTCGCGGGATCGGCCCGGATCGATTCGCGAAAATCGCCCTCGGCAACGGTGAAGTCCCCTTTTGCCGTCTGCTCCTGCGCGTCAAGCATCCACGAAACGTATTTTCCGCGGGGGCCCCCAAGAAGGTCTGTCTTCATTTGGCGCGGTATATCCAGAAGGCACTCGCCAAGAAAATACCAGAGTTCGGTTCGCTCGGGGGTCAGTTGAAGCTGCGCCGAGTAGCATTCAGCCGCTTTGGAATAATCTCCCAGCGCGTTGTAAGCCCCCGCCAGGTAATACCGGACCTCAGGATCGCTCGGACGCAGACGGTAGAATCGCTCCAGGGAAGACAAGGCCTGATCCGGCTTCTGCAAATTCAAAAAGGCGATTCCACGAAAAAGATAGGCGTCAACAAGAGAGGGGTCGTCATGCAAGGCTTGCGAAAATAGTGCGACGGCCTCCTGGTAGTTTTTCTGAGTCGAGACTATTTGCCCAAGCCCGTACTCGGCAGGTCCATAGTGCGGCCGCATACGCAAAGCTGCCCGGCAAAAGTCGGCCGCCTGGTCCAACTTGCCGGCCAACTGGGCCTCCCTGGCCCTGTCCAGGAGATCTTGGAAAGAATCGAGGGGCATGGCCCATGCCCCAACCGCGAGAAGAAACACGAGAAGAAACAAAGGTAGGATCAGGCCGCCAAACTTCCTCTTGCCGTACTGTACAATGCCATCCTTTGGTAGACCAGTTTTGCGGCTTCCAGGCTTGCGGGGGATAACCAACATATGTTTGCTCCCCGGGAGGGGGGCGCTTCCGACAGCCGTGGGTGAAACCCACAGGTATCTGTCCGGAGGCTTCGCGACCGAGGGCTAGCGCCCACGGCTACTCACGGTCCACCGCTTCGCGGTGGAAGCATGCCGGCGGGTTTGGGGCGAAACCACGTTAGGCATGCGCCCCCCCGGCAGCCGATCGGAAAAACCAAAAAATCACCAGCCCTCCCCGAGAGATTGTGCCGCCTAGGGAGGGCTGGTGAAAGAAGTACTCGGTTTCTATGAGAAACAGATCTTGCCACTCAAAGCCCACTTGACCGGGGGACACAATACGTCAGAAGTGTAGTTTGAGCGCAACCTGCATCTGTCGGCCGCCTTGTCGAACGCCGCCAATCACGCCGAAGCTTGCGGGCTGGTCTTCAACATAGCCGGGCGGACTAAACGAGTGATTGTTGAAACCATTAAAGAATTCCCCGCGTATTTCAAAGTCGCGAGTTTCCTTGAACGGCCACCGTTTGTAAAGCGCAAGGTCGAAATTGTTCATGCCGTCAGAGTAGAGAGCGTGCTTGCCGGCGTCACCCTGAGTTCCAAACGGAGGAATTTGATAGGCATTCGTGTTAAACCATTCTTGGATAGTCCTGCGGGGAAGGATGGGATTACCCACGAGGTTCGTCAAGGAGGTTAATCTGCCTCCAACACCTCCGATATTTGCGTTGTCCGATTCCAAGAGCACATAGTAAGGGCTCCCGCTGTCAAAGGTGTAGACGCCGGAAAAATTCCAGTTGGCTACTACAGCGTCAGCCAGTCTGTTTCCGGTCTTTCCGGGAATACCCCAGGTATAGCTTGCCGTGAGCCGATGGGTTACATCGTAAGACGCCGGCCCCCTGAACTGCGAAATGTCGAAACGGTCTGGTTGAGCAAAAGGATAGATGTTACCCACGATCAGTGAGTCCATCACATCGATGGTCTTGGAATAGGTGTAGGTGAGCAGGTAGGTGAGGTTGTGAGAAGTTGTCTTGCGTAACTCCACGCTCACCCCGTCGTACCACGAGGGAAACTGATTGAATCCATTGTTAACGTAAGGTGGAAACTGGGGCCAGCGTTGCCGATCCTGGTAAGGACCCAGACCCGGAACCACGGCGGTGTTATCAACAATTTGCCCTAGTTGATCGATCCCATGCGAGCCGAAGTAGGCCACTTGCATCATCAGCGTGGGATTAAGCTGCTGCTGAACGGATAAGCTCCACTGCTGCACGTAGGGAGTTCGCGTGGCGGACGGGTAAACTTCCAAGCACTGCTGGCAGCCCAGCGGCGTAGCCGAACCCGCTGCTGGGCCCGGAAATGGATTCTCCAGATAGTATTGGGGCAAGCCGGTGTTAAGGCCTGCAACGCTCTGGGGGAAAGAGAACGGCCAGTTGCCGCGGTTCCCCTGTTGCTCCTGCGGGTTCTCACCAATCATGTCCATGAAGATCGCATAGGAAGCACGCGCGGTCGTCTTTGAACTGATTTGGTAGGCGAGCCCCACACGCGGCTCGAAGTTTCTGTGGTCCGGGGAAATAAGCCCCCGAGGAGCATTGGCGGGCGAGCCGGTAATGGGATTTGGGAGGTCATAGACGTATTGGCCAGTCTCCCACTCAAATGTGCCACTGCCGTGTCGATTCAAACTTACCGGGGAGTAGTCGTATCGAAGCCCCAGATTAAACGTGAGCTTTTTTGTGGCCCTCATACTATCCTGCGCGTAGAGGGCGTAGTAGTGGGTAAACATATCGCCTTCGGTGCTCCCGATGACCCGGCCGGCAGTCGAAGGTAACCCTAGAAAGTAGGTCGCCAACCCATAACCAGTGCTGCCGGCGGTCGCCGCCGACGTAGGCAATACACTAAAATCCACCTCCGTTCCTGTCTGGTTATTGGTCTTATACGCGTCGCGCACAATCCACCCGCCGAACCCTAGGGTGTGACGCCCTTTAATCTTTTGGGTATCCACGGTCCACATGATCGTATTCTCCGGACCATAATACCCAAAACCCTGACTGATACCTCCGAACCCGTCAATCACGATGGGCGGAATCATATCGATGCCGGCAAATGCGATCGGAAAAGCATTAAACGTGCCGATCGTGTTGGCAATGCTAGGGCCGCCCGTGAAACTCGAATCATTGAACCGTTGCCAACCAAGTCGCGTCGTCAGCACAAACGTAGGGCTAAAAGTGTGCGTCTCGCTTGCCACGCTGTTGGTAACGCGCAGGTGACTTATGCTGGGGAGGTTTGGAAACTCGACACTCGTGCTCGGATTCCGGGCGTCACTGTAGCGACCGTAGATTGTATCCTTGGAGCCAAACTGGTGATCCACGCGCGCACTCCACTGGTCGTAGGTATTCGTACCGATGGTGGTGCCTAACCAGTCCGTTGCGCCGGGACCGCTAAAGGTGGGCAGATTCTGCGCGGGAAGAAACTTCGTCGCAATCGCCAGCGCTGCGGGATCAAAGCAAGTTGGATTTGGACTGCACACACTTGTCGCCCCAATTGGAATCTGGTTGCCCGCAAACGGAGAGCGGCTTACGAGGCTGCCGCTCGAATTGACCACGCTGGTGTAAGGATTGTAGATGGGTGGGTCAGCCGAGAAATCACCGGCTAATTCTGCTGTGGTTGGCACCAGGGCATAGGAGTTTGAGGTGGTCGGATAGCGAAGCCCCTCATACCAGCCAAAGACGTACCAAGCTCTTTCCTTTGACACGACGTGCGGGATGTATAATGGCCCGCCGCCTGAAAACCCAAACTGGTTCCACCGAATCCGGTTCACGGTGGGGTCGAAGTAGTTGCGCGCGTTGAAGTCGTCATTGCGAACGTACTCCCAAGCGTCGAGGTGGTAGTTTTTCGTCCCGGCTTTCGTCACCACCTCGATGTTGGCTCCTGAGGCATACCCGTAAGCGCCCGAATCCATGCCCGATTCCACCTTCATCTCCCCGATCGACTCGGGAGGAGGGTACATCGGGACACCGTCGAAGAGCAGTTCGGCATTGAGCATCCCGTCGAGCGAAAACGAATTATCGCGCGGCCGCTGGCCATAGAAGGCTACGTCGCCCCCTTGCGACTCGCCCCCGCCACCGGGAGCATAGTTTGACCAATACGTCAAGCCGGGGGGCGAGGCTCCGGGAAGGATGAGCATCATATCCGTAAAGCTTCGGCCCAAGAGTGGTAACGTGGTCAACTGTTGGGAATCCACTTCGGAACCCAAAGTAGCTGTTGTAGTCTCCAAGAGCGGCGCTTTTTCAGCCACCGTCAGCTCAGTGACGGCGGTGCCAACTACCATGCTGACATTCAAAGTGCTGCCTTGTCCGGAAGCCAGCACCACATTCTGAGTGGTCTGGGTCGTGAAGCCCTTCGCGGTCACGACAAGTTGATAAGTGTCTGGCTCAAGCGAGGTAAACACGTAATTCCCCACATCGCTGGTAGCAGCCTGCCGGCTGAGCTTTCGCGTCATGCTATCCAGCGATACGGTAGCGCCCGGAATCGCTCCCCCTGAAGAGTCTGAAACGGTCCCGTTAAGCGATGCTGTTCCGACTTGAGCCTGGAGAGGTTGATAAAAGCCTGTCAGGACAACCGCCAAAGCGATTAAACCGGCAGGCATCAGCACACAACGCCGTCGCTGCGTCATCTTGTTCCTCCTTATGCCCTTAGAGACCAAAACCCACGCCAAACAAACAGCCTTGCAATGTAGGACTTTTTGTACCGGACCTTCTGATACTCTATTAGCGCTATCCCCAGTAGTCAAGGGATTTGAGAAAACGATTCACAGCAGCATAAACCAAACTAAATCTGTCTCGAACGGGAAAACTACCTGTTGGATTTGATACATCAGTTCTGAAAGCGTGTCAAGCAGATTTTTCAGGGCCGCGTCAAAATCCTCGACGGGTAACATCGCAGGGCGGATCTGCCGCCTGACCTGCGGAAAGGATTCGCTCAGGTGAGGAAATCGACGATAGCTTCGGCGAACTCGCCCAGAGGTTGACTGTCGACACTCACGGTAAGTCCAATGACATGGCGGCGCCGGTCAGGCGCTGAAGGCCCCATCGCGTCGAGCCGAATCCGTCCTTCGGTCCCAGCAGAAATCCGCTGCGTGCCGACGAGGAGTCCAGGCTGCCAATCCGCAGGCAGCGTGAGTTCCGCCCGCACATCCTTGGGTTTAGCGGAATGATTCATCACGCGCGCCTCGATCACCACGGGCGCCCCCGGCATAACGCTCTGCCGATAAGGGTAGGCGCGAATCCAGCAAGGGTCTGTGCCAAAGTTTGGGTTGTCGTAGGAAAACAGATTACGGAACAGCTTTTCGCGTTTCTTAAAGAGGTCGATCGTCCTTCTCAGATATTCCGCCGATAAAGGTTCGGGCCCCCAGTGTGCCGCCACCAACATGTCAGGCTGCGTATCCAGCAAAATTTGAAAGCACTTCTCGTATCCCACATTGGGGCCAAGGAAGCAGCGGTTCTGGCTACAGTAATCATCCACGCCCCAGTTCGTCAGGGAATCGCCCGTAAGAAAAACCTTGAACCCGGCGTGCTGCACCAGCAGACCATCATGATAAAGGGTCTGGCCCGGGAAATGGTAAGCAGTCAACTCGAACCCTTTCCAATGCATGGTCTCTCCGTGTTCCATTACGCGGTCTACATGAATGGATTCCGGAAACAAGCAAGGCATTTGGTACGCGGTCGGGTGCTCGATGATATCGACGATTTCCCGCTGGACGTATACTTTGGCGCCGAATTGCCGCTTTGCAGCATTGGCGAACTCGGTATGATCGTCATGGTAGTGCGTGATCCAGAGGCCGTCGACCGAGCCGATCTCGCCGCTGGCCTGCAGTCGCGCCAACTCCTCGATAGCCTTGGGATGTCCACAGTCCGAGAGGAAAACGGATCGGTCATCTGCCACGATCGCCTTTGTCGTCGAGGCGATGTCGCGAATCCACTTCGGGTAGGTGACGGCCGGCAAAGGCGGAAACATTCGCGGCGGGTTGTCGGGCGGGTATTCTCCCACATGGTAGGGCGAAGTCCGCCAGCCGGCAAGGGTCAAAAAGTTGTCCATAGCAGCGTCCAGATTTTCTTTCAGTTTCGCCACCGCCGACGCAGGATTTTCGATAATCACGCCGTGAGAAGGAATCAGAAGGTCTGGTTTTTCGTCTAACACGCGGTCCAGGCTCGCTTTGACTTCGCTTACAGCTCCGCCGAATCCCCAGTAGTCGCCTCGCATCTGGGGAAAACGCTTCTGCAGGCTGTAGATTTCCCAAATCTGCCCGGGGCCACAAATAAGGTCCCCTGTAAAAGCGATCCGTTTGCCGTTGAGGTTCACGAGGTAGGTCACCGAGCCGTCAGTGTGCCCAGGCGTGTCGACTACCTCGAAGGTCAACCCTTCCCATTGGTGCGACTCGCCCCCCTGTAGGGCGCGGGCCACCGGAACAGACTCCCGGAGCGTAAATAGGTGTGGCCGGAAGTTATAGCGGTGGTCGAGTATATTGTCAGCCTCGTTCCAAAAGGTCCTCGCGTCCTCAAAAAACCGCCTCTCTTTCAGTGGAACGAGAATCCGGGTGCCAGCCGCCGCGAGAGCAGGAGCCCCGGAAGCCTGATCGCGATGGTGATGGGTATACAGCGCCCAATCGGCTACACCTCCGCCCGGCGCCGTTGTGAGCTCTCCCGAGTCAATCAGCAGTTTCTTCCCGTTGCGCTCCACCAGGACCGCGTTGACGGATCCTGGGAGGATACTCAATCCGGGCAGAATCTCCTGGTGCGTATTCGCAGCCAGCAGCGGTACACCCGCCGCCGCTAGTAATAACTGGCGCCGCGAGAAAGTGAACCTGGTGTTCATGACGCTTCACATTTGGTACTTCTGGAGCCACATCCTGACCTGGGCGAGATCCTTGCGCATGGATGCAAAGATTTGTTGGTTCGAGAGAGTGGGCTTGGTCCCGCCGTTCTCGACGCCGCCCAGCGGATACTCGAAGTGAATCTGAACGGGGCCTTGGAATCCTGCGGCTTTGACCATGGGGAAGAACCGATCATAGTCTACCATGCCGCCTTCACCGAGGGGACACCACATGGGCTCCCAGCGTCCGGCAGCGTTTTTGCCCCACTTAAAATCCTTAATGGCGATTCCGCGAGTGTAAGGGAGAATAAGGCGAGTGTCGTGGACCCAACCTCCGAAGCCGCCTTCGACGGTGGCATGACCCACGTCGTAGTTAACGCCGACTTCGTCAGGGTTGAAGTCCTTGAGGAGATACCAGAGGTCCCAGATGCAGGCGCCTACCAGGTTGGGCCCCGAGTGGGTGTGGTACATAGCAGTCATTCCGTACTGCCGGTTCAGCGCGGCGAGATCGCGTACCCGGGGTTTAAAGGATTCGAGCTGTTCAGGGAGGCTGATCCCTTCCACGTACTCGAAACCTCCCCATCGGTAGTGGTGGATGCCCAGACGGTTCGCCGTGCGCATTATTGTTTCGGCGTGAGGCGATTGGACATCCACGATGGCGGCGGTGATCATGGGGACTTCGAGGCCTTGCTTGCGAATGGTCTCCACGGCCTTGGGCAGGTCCTCTTCACAGCGGTCAGGCAGGACATGCGCGCCCGCGCGAACGCACAAATCAATGGCGTCGAAGCCCATTTCTTTCGCCGCCGCGGCCATTCCAGGCACGTCGAGAAACTGGAGGAACTTTGACATGATCGCCACCTTGAGCGGTTGCGGCGGCTTGGCAGCCGGCCTGGGCGACTCGAGGGACTGCAGAAGATTTGACATTTCCGTGCCCATCGACCGCTGGGGTTGCGCGGCGGCAAGCGGAAAAAGGGCAGAACCTAAAAGCACCTGGCGTCGAGTGATCATTAGATATTCTCCGAAATGCCCCACGGAGCGCGATAGGTGCGGCGCAGGTATTGATTGGCCTCGCCGTCGTCGCCGAAGGTTTCGCCGGCAGCGTCGAAGCGCAGCTTGCGGTTCCCGCAACGATAGGAGATGTTCGCCATGTGGCAGAGGGCGGCGGAAATGTGGCCTTCCTCCACATCACAATCGGGTTTCTCGCGGCTGCGCACACAGGAAATAAAATTGCCGACATGATCCAGTTGCATCTGCGTGTGCGGGTACTTGTCCCAAGCACCCTTTTCGCCGTTGGGGCCGAAGATCTGCCACCCTCCTCCGACGCGGCCGAGGAGCATCATGCCATCGGTGCCGTAAATCTCGATTTTCGTTCCGATAAACGGATACCATTCCGGGAGGTCCTTGCCATCGCGCACCTGGGGGGAGATTTTGTGCATGTAAGGCGTCCATTCGGTGTGCTCGATAGTCAAGGTCATGTCGCCATATTCGTAAGTGATCACACGCGTGTCCGGCTGCTCGGAGTCGTCGCCCGCGAAGGTGTACTTCCCGCCGGAGTGATGAACCCACTGCGGGAAGCCCTTGCCGATCACCCATCGGGCCAGATCGAGTTGGTGGACGGTATCGCCGGTGAGGCTGCCGCCATCGAGATCCCAGTGGAGCCGGCGCAGGTACCCGGGGTTATAAGGACGCAGGGCGGCAGGGCCGAGCCACATGTCCCAGTTAAGGCCTTCGGGCACTGGCTGGTCCTGGCCCATCACCAGCCGGCGGCGTTCACCCAACATGTTGTAGACGCGCACCAAGCCGACCTTGCCAAACTTTTGTGCGCGGATAGCCTCTAGCGCCGTCTTCCCGTAAGGGGCGCTGCGGGTTTGCAGGCCAATTTGAACAACCCGTTTGTATTTGCGCGCCGCCTCCACCGTTTTGCGGCCTTCCCAGATGGTGTGGGATTCGGCCTTCTCGAGGTACACATCCTTTCCGGCCTGGCACGCCATAATCGTACTGACGTCGTGCCAGTGCTCAGGAGTGGCATTGACGATGGCATCCACCGATTTGTCGTCGAGAACCCGGCGGAAGTCTCCGGTGGTTTTGGGCCGGGTCCCTTTGGCCTGCTCGACGATCTTTCCTGCTTGCTCGAACCGCTTGTTGTTGACATCGCAAATCCAAGCGATTTCGACGTCGGGACGCCGGCTGAAGAAGTCGGTCAACTGGGTTCCGCGCCCCCCCACGCCGACCATACCAATTACAATCTTATCGTTTGCGGCGACTGATCGGCCCGCCAGAGCGAGGCCAACTGCTGCGCCCAGAAACGTTCTGCGGTGCATATTGGCTACTCCTTTTGCGTAAGCATTACGCCCCAATGTGGTGTCATTGCTGCACTCAGAATGACAGTTTAATCTTAACTTTTGTCCGGCTTTCCCCAATTCAAGTGGCGCCGGAGGAACTCAAACGTTTTCACGCCGTGAATTTCGTGTTCCCCGTCAAAGAATTCAATTTCCGTTCGATCGGGGATGCCCATGTAGGAGTAGAACCACCGCACCTTGCCGTACTCGTAATTCACCCACTCATCCGACTCGACTCCGTCATAGATTCCCCGCTCGACCATAAAAGGCCGCGGCGCAATAAGGTTCGACAGTTCGGCGTAGTTAACGGTATTGGCAAAATCGAAATCGCACATCTCGTATTCCGACCCGAGAAGATAGCTGCGAGGCGACTCCACGCTGGTGGTCTTCCAAACCCACTCGTTGTAGTTTGCCGAACAAATCGAGAGGGCGTAACCATCAAGCAACGGCGGAACCCTGACCGCGGTCACCCCTCCGTATGAAAGTCCGTAGAGTCCGATCCTCGATGCGTCTACGAAGGGTTGTTCGCCCAACCATTTCAGCGTTTGCTCATGTTGGCCGAGAATGAAAGAGAATAGGGAGAGCTTCAACGGGTGGGCCATACGTTGGATAATGCGGAAGTATTCGTCACCAATGTAGGGGTTTTGAGGAGCGTATGTTACAAATCCTTCCTCCGCAAGCCGGACTGCAAAGCGATGGTAAAAGTGCGAGTCGACGCTAGCATCGGCCACATCCTGAGGACGCCCCTCCAAGCCGTGCTGGCACACTACCGCCGGACGGCGCTCACCCTCCTTTATGTTCTTTGGCACCAGAAGGATCCCGTAGGCAAACACGTCCGGCCATACGTCCAACATCACCTCGTAGCCGTGGTACTTCGGCTGATCGTAGATCAACCTGGTGCGAGGATTTGCCGGTAGGCTCGGCGAGGGCAGACGGCCGAAAACCTCTTCCCAGATGTAGTCGCGGTGAGACTTGGTCGCCTGCCTCCAATTCTCGGGCGAAGTCGACCACTGCGATGAGCAGGATTGCCACGGGGGCTCGGTGAACTCCGAGGCCACCGGGCGCGCGCTGTTCGCCTTTGCCCAAAACTCCTTGCGCCGCTGCGGTGACTTCCGTATCAGGGCCTGCGTGAAGCCCACCATTTGACTAAACTGGCGTTGCAACCTTGAATTGGGATCGAAATACTGACGGGCATCGACGGGGGGGATCCCAGCCGGGCGTAGAGGAGCGTTCAGACCCAGCAAGCCAAAGTGTTCACGGAGTGCACCCTCCGATCCGCAGGGTCCCTCTCCTGCATCGCTCTCCACCAGGCGGAGCTTGTGTTCCAGCTTTAAACCCGCGAAAAACGGACGGGCGCGCTCGACTTCCCTTCGCACGGAATCGAGCGGCGGCGTAGCTAGTTTTCCGTTGGGACATGCTCCTCCCCGATGCTCCTCACGAGCATGGGGCGGGCCGTTCACTTCGGGGCCCCGGCTAGCTTCGACAACGAGCGCGCGAGGCAGGATCAAGCTCGCCAGTTCCGCATCTCCGAATTCCCTGGCCAGCCCCCAAACATCGCGATAAATGGGCTCCTTCCATACTGCCTCTCGCTCCTGAAAATGGCCGCTCACCACGGTAGCGTCGATCCTGGCATCAAGAGCCGCACAATAAAGCGCCAGCAACCCCCCTTCTCCATAGCCCACAACGCCGATGGGGACGCGCGCTTTGGCATTCTCGGCAGTGAACCAATCAACGGCGGCAAGTATTTTCTGGATCTCGTAGCCGATAACATGCCGGCCCACTTCGAAGGACATCCGATAAAGCCATTCCCGGTGTGGCTCGTTCGTAAATCCTATCCCCGGTATACCGGAGAAGGTGTCGTCCCGGTTCACAATCAGCGGAACCAAAACCTGACAACCATTCTCAGCATAGCGGCGCGCGAATTGCGAGACGGTGGGAACTCCAGGCGCCAATCCCACCAGCATTTCAGGAGTCCAGTCGGCGTCGGGAACCGCCACCACGCGCGCTACAGGTGTAGTGTCGGGTTGGAGTAACAATCCTTCAGCGTCGAGCCCGCCGAAATCCGCAATCACCGCTCCCAATACTGACCAACGCACCGTAAAAACTTTGTAACCGTCACCCGTCGATACCAGCGGCGGCGTCGCGACGCTCCCCACCAGTTCCGGGGAGCTTGCCGGAAGACGGGGATCCACAGCTCCGACGATCTGCCGAAATCGCTCGCGGTTAGGTGAGACGGAAAGGCTGTAGAGCTCCACTGATCCATAGTTTCGGTTCCACAGCAGTGGCCGCTCGCCTGCCGCTTCTTTGGTTCTGCGGAGCAACAAGTGGTGGATTCCATCCACCATCTGCTCCGCCATGTCTCCTTGTACGGTCAGCGGCGCGGTCCCCGACAATGTAGGCTTTGGCGATGAGTCCCCGACGTGGCCTTGGCCCCCGCCGTCGCTCAGGGGATTGGCGGACAATTCAGAAGAAAAGCCGAGGGCAAAGGATGCCGTTGTCGTTCGGTTCAAGAACTCACGTCTATCCATCATCGACCTCCCCAATGCCGCACGTGCCTTGTCATTCTTGGTGGTACGTCGGACACTCGTTCTTTAGTGGCGAGTGAATTAATGTACCAGCCCACGTGCAAGCTGGTTTCCATGTCCGGGCGCGCGATGTAGAGGCAGACAGTACGTGTTCTCTCTTGGCGCATCACGAATGCAGGACACCAAGCTAACCGTTACACTACATCTGGTACTCGTGGAGCCACGTTCTGACCTGAGCGAGCTCCTTGCGCATGGATGCGAAGATCTGTTGGTTCGAGAGAGTGGGCTTGGTTCCGCCGATCTCAACGCCCCCTAGCGGATACTCAAAGTGCAGCTGAACGGGGCCGTGGAACCCCGCGGCTTTGACCATGGGGAAGAATCGGTCATAGTCCACCATGCCGCCGTCACCCAGGGGACACCATATGGGCGCCCAGCGTCCTTCAGCATCTTTGCCCCATTTGAAGTTCTTTATGGCAATGCCGCGTGTGTAAGGCAGGATAAGGCGCGTGTCGTGGATCCAACCCCCAAGACCGCCCTCCACCGCGGCATGAGCCACATCAAAATTAACCCCGACTTCGTCAGGGTTGAAGTCCTTGAGGACATACCAGAGGTCCCAGATACAAGCGCCGAACCGGTTGAGCCCGGATTCAGTGTGGTACATGGCCGTCATTCCGTACTGCCGGTTCAGCCCGGCGAGATCATGTACCCGGGGTTTGAAGGATTCGAGCTGTTCAGGCATGCTGAGGCCTTCGACATATCGGAAGCTGCCCAAGCCGCCCCAGCGGTAATAACGGATGCCTAGCCGGCTTGCCGTCCGCAACATCTGTTCGGCGTGGGGGGATTGCGCATCCACGATGGCGGCCGTCATCATGGGCACCTCGAGGCCCGCCTTGCGAATTGTCTCCACGGCCTTGGGCAGGTCGTCTTCACAGCGCTCCGGCAGCACATGAGCGCCCTCCCGGACGCACAAGTCAATGCCGTCAAAGCCCATTTCTTTCGCCGCGGCGGCCATCCCAGGTACGTCAAGAAACTGGAGGAACTTCGACATAATCGCCAGCTTGAGCGGCTGGGTTGGCGTCGCCGTCTCGGTGGATTCGGAGGGCTGCTGAGGTTTTGACATATCAGCACCTTTCTGCCAATACGATGGCCTCGAGTGAATTTTAGATTTCCTCCGAAATGACCCACGGAGCACGATAAGTGCCGCGAAGGTATTGGTTGGCTTGCGCGTCATTGCCGAAGGTCTCGCTGGCAGCATCGAACTCCAGCTTGCGGTTTCCGCAACGATAGGAGATGTTCCCCATGTGGCAGAGGGCAGCGGAAATTCGTCCCTCCTCAATGTCACAATTGGGCTTTTCGCGGCTCCGCAGGCAGGAAATGAAATTGGCCACATGATCGAGTTGCATCTGAGTGTGCGGGTACTTGTCCCAGTCGCCCTTTTCGCCGTTGGGGCCGAAGATCTGCCAGCCTCCTCCCACGCGGCCGAGGAGCATCATGCCGTCGGTACCGTAAATCTCGATTTTGGTTCCGATAAACGGATACCATTCCGGGAGGTCCTTGCCATCGCGCACAGGCACCGGAATCTTGTGCATGTAGGGTGTGCACTCCGTGTGCTCTATGGTCAGCGTCATGTCGCCATATTCGTAAGTGATCACGCGCGTGTCGGGCTGCTCGGAGTCGTCGCCCGCGAAGGCGTACTTCCCGCCGGAGTGATGAACCCACTGCGGGAATCCTTTGCCGATCGCCCATCGGGCCAGATCGACTTGGTGGACGGCGTTGCCCGTCAGGCTGTCATAGTCAATGTCCCAGTGAAGGCGGCGCAGGTAGCCGGGGTTATAAGGACGCATGGCGGCAGGGCCAAGCCACATGTCCCAGTTAAGGCCCTCGGGCACTGGCTGATCCTGGCCCATCACCAGCCGCTGACGTTCACCCAACATGTTGTAGACACGCACCAGGACAACCTTGCCAAACTTTTGTGAGCGAATGGCGTCTTGAGCCGTCTTCCCGTAAGGGGCGCTGCGGGTTTGCAGACCAATTTGAACCACCCGTTTGTACTTGCGCGCCGCCTCCGCCGCCTTGCGGCCCTCCCAGATGTTGTGTGATCCGGACTTCTCGCAATACACGTCCTTTCCGGCCTGGCACGCCATGATGGTGGTGACGGCGTGCCAGTGGTCCGGCGTGGCATTGACGATGGCATCCACGGATTTGTCGTCAAGGATCCGGCGAAAGTCGTCAGTGGTTTTGGGTGAGGCGCCCTTGGCCTGCTCGACTATCTTTCCTGCTCCCTCGAAGCGCCGGCTGTCAGCATCACAAATCCAGGCTACTTCGACGTCCGAGCGCCGGCTGAAGAAGTCGGTCAACTGGGTTCCACGCAGCCCCAGGCCGACCATGCCCACCACAACTTTATCGCTGGTGGCGACTGGTCGGCTCCCCCCAGCGAGGTCGGCCGTCGCGGCAAGAAACGTTTCAGGTCGCATTCCGATTGCTCCTTTCTTGTAAGAAATAATACACCCCAATGAAATATCGCTTGCAGGAACTCGGTGGATTTGTCAGATAATAGTTTTGCCAGCGGTGAGTGTACTGAAATGCCAGACGGCGTGCAAGCAGTTTTTCATGTCAAACGATTGCAATGCCCTGTGGGGGCGGGGTATACTTTTGCGCCTAGGCCGCGAGAGCGCTCCTGGAAAACACTGTGCCGGTACCAAGGGACTTGATGAAATGAGGAGCGAAGCACAACTCCACGAGACGATTCAGCGTTTCGAGGAGAGCTTCTGGAGCAAGAAGAAAGCCGATCGTCCCCCGGTGGGAGTTTACGACGAGCGTATTTATCTTCCCATCCAATTTCTGCGGCGGCCCTTCACCAGCGGTACCGTCAGCCCGCAGGATGTGACGGGCCAGTCAGTCATGACGGAGTATGAGTACAGTTTTGCGCGTCGGGCGGTCTCCTGTGATGATTTCGTAGCCTTCTCGGCGGCTTGGCGGGCAATACCTTGGCTCGAGGCTTGTTGTGGCTGTCCGGTGCGTTACGCAGAAGGATCCCTGGCCCCACAGCATTTTGTGACATCAGTCGAGGATCTGGCCGGTTTGCCTATTCCCGCGCCAAATGGGTGGTTCGAGTGTTTAGGCCGCGAGACGAAGCGGTTGGAGGCTCAGGCGCCTTCTGACTGCTATATCAGCCCATCGATCCTCCGCGGGCCCTCCGACGTCCTGGCGGCCATGCGCGGCATGGGTCAATTCTTCCTGGACTTGTGCGAGAATCCGAGAGCACTGGCAACAGTCGCCGCCCGGGTGAACCGTGTACTTATAGATGCAGTGGATTTGCATTACTCTCTTGTTAAACCCAAACTAGGCGGCTTTGGACACATTTTCGGGTATTGGGCGCCGGGGAAAACTGTAGTGATCCAAGAGGACGCGATGGGTTTGTGTTCGCCCGCCATGTATCGCGATATCTTCATGCCGTGTGACGCGGAAGTGGTCCGTCGGCTTGGGAAAAATGTGCTCTTCCATTTGCACTCAACAGGCTGCAAGCACTACAAGCATGTGTTGGGAATACCCGGCGTCGCGGGGCTGGAAGTGGCAATGGAAAGCATCGGTCCCAGTATGCTCGATCTTGTGCCGGCATTTAGAGAGATCTTGGAAAAGTCCCGCCTCATTTTGCAGGTCTGCACGGGCTTCGAACAGTTGCCGGAAGTCCTACGTAAGCTCCCCTTAGAAGGACTGTTTCTAACCATTCCCGATCAGTACATCCGAAGCGATCAGGAGTTTCGCCAATTCACCCAGGCGAATTGGAAGTGTTAAATATGAGAGCCCTATTATTGAAGGAATACGAAAAGCTCGAAATGACGGAAATGCCGGAACCCCCAATTGGTCCCGAGGATGTGTTGGTGCAGGTGAAAGCCTGCGGCATTTGCGGAAGTGACATTCACGGGTTCGACGGCAGTACCGGCCGCCGCATCCCCCCGCTGGTAATGGGCCATGAAGCTTCCGGTGTGGTCTACAAGACCGGGGCCGACGTGACAGACTTCCGGGCGGGTGATCGGGTAACGTTTGACTCCACCGTTTATTGTGGGAAGTGTTACTTCTGCCGCCGCGGTGAAGTGAATCTCTGCGACAACCGCCAGGTGCTGGGAGTGTCCCCCCCCGAGTACCGGCGGCACGGTGCATTTGCGGAGTACGTCGCGGTACCCCGGCACATCGTCTATCCGCTCCCCGATGCGCTCAGCTTCGAACACGCCGCCATGATCGAAGCCGTGTCCGTCGCCGTGCACGCGGTGGGACGGACGCCGGTAAAATTGGGCGATACGGCGGTGGTAGTGGGAAGCGGGATGATCGGTTTGCTCGTTGTCCAAGTTCTCCGCCTGACGGGATGCAGCCGTGTCATCGCCGTCGATGTAGACGAAAAGAGACTGCAGGTTGCGGCGGAACTTGGAGCTGAAATTTGCCTCAATGCCCGCAAGTTGGACGTGCCGAGCGCCATTGTGCGTGATTACACTGCGGGTCGAGGGGCGGACGTGGCCGTCGAGGCCGTGGGAAACACGCCAACGATCCAGACTGCGCTAGCGAGCCTGCGCAAGGGTGGGATTCTGACTTTGATCGGCAACCTGTCCCCGAAAGTGGAACTCCCGCTTCAATCCGTCGTGACGCGGCAGATAAGCCTCCTGGGGTCATGCGCGTCCTCCGGCGAATACCCAGCCTGCATTGACCTACTGGCTCGCAAGGCCATCCGCGTGGATCCCTTGATCAGTGCGGTCGCACCCCTCAGCGAGGGAGCGGCATGGTTCGAGCGCTTGCACAAGGGCGACCCGGGCACCATGAAGGTAATCCTCCAACCGTGAGCCGGGTCACATCGGCGACCCTGCAGTTATTGTAGTAGTGCTGCTTCGAATTGAATAGGCCCTGTAAATTGGGGCTGAGTTCGAGACCTTTCTATGATTGAAAGCTCTTCGCTGGAAATCTCAGAGACTTGGAAAAACGGTGCTACTCCGCTGAGCTTAGCGGAACGCGCGTATCACTTAATCCTGGACCGCATGCTGCGCGGAAATCTGCCCATCGGCTCCGTCCTCTCGAGGCGCAAACTCGCTGAGGAGTTTCATATGAGCCTGGTGCCGGTGGCACAGGCGTTACAACGGCTGGAGATTGAGGGCCTTTTGGAAAGCCGGCCCCGAGCGGGGACAAGAGTTAAAGTGCCCAATGCAGACGAAATCCGCGAGCGCTTTGAATTGCGGCAGGCGTTGGAGTGCCAATCCGCCCGGCTATGCGCAGAGCGGGCTAGCTTTCAGGAACGCCTGGAGCTCGGAAGGCTCGCCGTAAATCTTGACGCTTTGCCTGCCACAGTACGAGGGGAAGAACAGAACGGCGAACGCGTTTTTGCGGTGAACAAGTACCACGAGGATCTGCACATGAGGATCGCGGAGTGTGCACGTTCGGAGCTGCTGAAATCGCAAATCGAGAAGAGCCACGTGCTTCGTTTTAATTCGCTTTACGACGCCTCGAGTGGACGCCGGAGCTTGCCCGCCGATTTCCATCGGGATCTGATTGCGGTCATTGTGAAAGGAGATCCGCAAGAAGCCGAGGAGGCGATGCGGCAACACGTGATGTACGGATTGAAATCGATCCAGCATACCATGGAACCGCTGCAGCGAAGCAATTGGCGGCTCAAACACTGACGAGGCTTTTCTCGCGTCGCGCCGACCTTTAGGTCGCCCAGTTCCGGCTTGAGACCCGGCGTTGCGAACATCTAATGCACCCGCCCATTGGGAGGCCAGGCGATGATAGAGAAGACGAATATTCTCGAGCTGCTAGCTCACCAGCCGCCGCGCAAGAACTTCAACGTGTTTTGGGTCGATGGCGAATACACCCTGCGAGTCGCCAAAGTGAAGGATACCTTCCCGTGGCACCACCATCCCAATTCGGATGAAGGTTGGTTTGTGTATGAGGGAAAGGTAACCATCCAAACTCGTGAAGGCGACATTCCCTTAAGCGCAGGAGAAGCTGTGCTAATACCCAAAGGGTTAGTACATGCGCCAAGAGCTGATGTTGAAAATAGTATAGTTATGATAGTTAATGGACAGAGCTTCGAAACAGTTTTTGAAGATGGACGCTCCTTAGCGAGCGTGGGTTATTCGGAGCAGGACGTGCGATCGTAGTTAGAAGACTCCAGTATTTGGGGGCCGCCACCCCCCGAGCACTGCCTCGAGGCGCGCCGCCAGCGCTAAGGCAATCGACTCACCCCAGGGACGTGCCACGACCTGGACCCCTATCGGTAGTCCCTCAGATGAAGTACCCCCGCGAACCACGGCGCAGGGCCACCCCGTCAAGTTATAAGCCTGAGCATCGCTAAAGCGGTGAATATTGTCGCCATCATAGCTCGTATGGTGCGGCAAGGCGGGCGAGGCGTTAACGGGACAGATGATGGCGTGATAATGCTCGAGGAATGAGAGCATCGACCCGCGAAACGCGTCTAATCTCGATAACAGGCGCGAGAAATCGAAACCGGAAAATTCCCGTCCAATAAGCGCTTCCCGCCGCCGCTTCAACCAGGGGCTCATTTCCCTGGTGCCAGCCAGTTGGAGAGCGGCGTCCACCTCGGCTCCACTATCCGCACCCATCAGGCTGGAAAAGAGTTCGGAAGATTCTTGAAGGCCCGGGGGCCGCGCCTCCTCGACCGCCATGCCTTCGTTCTCGAGGACGCTCGCCGCCTTTCGCACGACTGTGGCAGTTTCAGCGGTGGGAGGAATAATCCCGTTGTCGACATAGAAAGCTACGTGTACCGTTCGAAGATCAACTCGAGAGGGGTCGTCGAACAACCTCGGAACAACAACCGGGTCTCGCCAATCTACTCCCATGATCAGCGGCAGCGTCAAAACTAGATCTTCGACCGCTCGAGCCATCGGCCCGGCCGCCGTTAACTGAGCTCGCACGCCGGTGGGAAATGGAAAGTAACCCGTCATGGGGACCAAACCGGTGGTGGGTTTGATGCCGGCGATGCCGCAGAAGTGGGACGGCAGTCGGATGCTTCCTCCCGCATCGCAACCGATGTCCAAAGGCGACCCACCCGCCGCAATAATCGCGGCTTCCCCGCCGCCACTCCCCCCGGGGGTGCGAGAAAGATCGTAGGGATTATTCGTTCGCCCATAGACTGCGTTATCGGTTTCATTGGTAAGCGACAACTCTGGAACGTTGGTCTTGCCCACAATGATGGCCCCGGCGGAACGCATTCGAGCGACGATCGTTGCATCTTTTGCCGGTATGTACGACGCCCGGCCGGCCGTTCCCCCGGTCGAGACAATTCCTTCAGTCTCCCACCCATCCTTTATGGTTACGGGTACTCCATGCAGCGGGCCCCAGGTCTCCCCGCGGCTAAGGGCTTCATCGGCTTTCTTGGCCCGGGCCATGGCCGCATCTGCTGCCAGTTGGACCACCGCATTCAGCTTCGGGTTCACCCTTTCGATGGATCGCAAGTGAGCTGAGACGACCTCGCTGGAAGAAATCTTTTTGGCGCGGATCGCTTCTGCGAGCTTCGTGGCTGAGGCGTAGACTAACTCCTCCATCACTTTTCTCCCGGCTAAAAGCCGATTTGCAGTACTGATTCTCCTTGAGATAACAAGTGCACCTTGTCCCTCACCCGGACTGACCTGATGTCCTTGCTCACGGAGGGCGGAATATGAAGACTTACCTTTTCAGGTTTCAGCTGGCCGGAACTGGAAAGAAGGTTGTAATCAAAGGCCAGCGTTGCGCCAGATCGGTTGAGGTCAAAATCGACTTTCCCAAACTTGGTCGGTGCATGCTTAACGGTAACATGCGCACCATCACCCAACCAATCTGGATCGACACCCCAGCAGAGTTCCAGATTGTTTTCGTTTTCGTACACCAACGAATTTCGATGCAGCAACACATATTCAGCCGCAGCCCATCCGTGCGGCATGTCACCTGTCCCAAGACGTGAATCAATATAAATGCACTCAACCCAGCCGTTGGTTGGGGAGGCATGATTGACGTAGGCTCGAAAGAGCTTATTGAACATCGGTAAATCGTCGCGGAGCATGTAACACATGGCCCAATCCGCTGTCATGTAGGTCCACATATCGCCGTTGTTCACAGTCTTGAACCAGGAGTATAGACCTTCATGGCTGTGGCGCGCTATCCGTTCGAGACTGCTGGTCGCCATGGGATCGCGCGCATCGAGAAAGTGCGTCGGGTAACACGCTGCCGTATCGCCGTTGATATCGAGGTCCGGGTCAAATGGATCTCCGGGTATGAATTGCCCATGGCCCACTTGACGATACGCGCGCGTAACCGACGCCAAGAGATTCGCCTGGAACTCCTTCGAGGCTTCGGACATCCATTGCAGGTCGCTGGATTGAGCCAGACTCTCGGCCGCCATCATGGCTTCGCGAATTCCGAGGATCCCCCAGAAATCCTGCTCATAGACATAGGTGGCGCCGGTTGACCCTGTATCCTCGCTTACGCCCTTCGGTAGAAGGCCCCAAAAGATGGGCTTCTGTCCGTTAGCCAAGAATACCTTCGTCTGGTCTGTGGATTTCTTGATCCAGAGCGCGCCTCTGCTAATGTTGTCATAAACGCTTTCTAGCCACGCCCTGTCGGCCGTGAGCCCGTAGTGACGGCCCAAAGCCCAGAGCGCTTGCCCTTGCGAGTCCCACTCTTCATTAGGGCTTGCCCAAAGCCCGCTCGATTGCTGTCCCCACTTTTGCAGCGCTCCTTTCAAGCCTGGATCGGTAAAGAGACGTAAAGACTTCTGCGCCTCGTGAGCGTAGCCTGCCACGTCCATGGCAACGATGATATAAGCACCGTCGCGATACCAGAACGAGTCGTAAACCGTTGCCCCTGGTTTTACCACGTAGATGTCCTGGCCCGCACTTCCCCCGCCAGGGTACTTCGTGCGAAGCAGGAACAGATTGATCAATGAAGTTTTGTACAGGTTGTCCAAGCGGGGAACGCCCGTTGTAAACTGCGCACCCGCGCCCAGGAGAGAATTCCAACGCTTTTTGGTTTCCGATAGAGCTGCCTCTGGGGAGATTGCGGCCGCCTTTTGCTGCTCATCGGGGTGAAGATGATAGGGGAGCTGTATCCACGCGGTTGAGGAATGTTGTTGCTGGGAGCTATATTCCAGGTTCGCCGAACTAATGATGTCTTCGACACGCTCTCTTCCGCACGGGACATAATAAATCGCCTGCGTGTTGTGCTTTCCGGCAATAATCTGCTTCGAGTCCGCCGGAGCATCGAAAATCCATACGCCGCTCAGTAATGGACCACCCTCCAGCCCGAGCGCTCGTACTCGAATATGTGTTCCGGCCGGCCTGACCGTGAATTCGCGAAGTATGGGGAGATCAGGCTGCGCTCGCCCGAATTCCACAATTTGACGCTGATCTTCTACGGATAGTGTTACGGCTCGAAACTGGCCAGGGTCGCCCACTAGCCACTCGGGGCGACCGATCCCCAAGAATACGTGGTACGTTTCTCCAGGGGCGACAGGGAAAAGGTACTCGACGTTGGTCTGGGCAGTGCGCGCACCGGAAAAGGCCGAATCTAGAGACGATGGACACTTTCCCTTGGGAAGTCCCTCCCATGCGACTGCAGACGGGAAAACCCTGCTGTTTCTCTCAGGAGTCAAGTAGTTGTATCGCGCATTGTGGATTTCGACCTTGGAAGAAGCACGGACTACCGCCAGAACTTTGTCAGGCGCAAGGACAATTCCCTCGTCTGCCGTGATTGACGTGGTGGTAGGACAGAGCAGTTTGACGCAGAATGGGTTCCTTCCATTGGCGATGCCTATGTAGTCGGCCTTCACTTCCCCCCAATCCGAACTGAAGATCACTGACTCAAACTCCCCCTCTTGTGCATGCAGCTTGGTACGCACGATAGGTAAGTAACCGTCTTCCAGGCATTGTGATGCATCCAGAGCTGATGCAGGACGTGGCGGGTCGCCTACCTCGATGAGGACTTTTACATTACGCGAACCCCCGCCCATCGCGGCATTAGCAAGTTCAGGCACGTTCGCGTCGTCTGATTTCAGTTGGCCGAATCTGTCGACGATGGTTGCAGGCTCATCCCCTAAACCGATGGCCGTCTGCCAGTTCTTGTTGTAGAGACTCGTTGCGTTGCTTTGGGAGCGAATCGCCTTCTGAAAAGGTAGTGCAGGGGCGTCGAGCGCCAGTGCTCCGGCTATACCTATTTCCATCATGAATTGGCGCCGGCTCAGCACCTTCGTGTCCATTAATTGCACCCAATGAAGTTTGTGCTACCCACTTCTGAGATTACCCAAGTACCAAATGCACAACTTCGGCGATATGGAGAGTGGGGATGGTCCCGACTGCGTATCCGTCCTCTTCCCGGATTGAAATCTCCCGACCCGCCCGGATCAGCCGCATACTCTTCGCCTGTCGCCCCTCCGGAATTCGAATCGTCACTTCTACTTCCTTCACCGGCTCGTACTCCTGCCGCATTCGACCTACTGCCGCATCCTTGAACCCTACATTCCCCAACACCCACAGCACCAAGTCCTCGTTCAAGGCCCGGCGTAATACCCCATACACTCCCTGCGGAGCCTTCAACTTGTACGGCTGCGGAAGCCCGCCTCCCAGGTATTCCACCATCGCTCGTAACAGCCGACGGGTCGAAACCACCCGGTCGTAAAGATAATTCGCTTCCAGGCTCCCGCTGATGTACAGCGTCCGCCCACGCCCATAGCGGTTCGCGATAATCGCCGGACCCCGCACTTCCTGCGTCCCCAGATTCCAGCATTCCGCCACTACCCTCGCCCCACCCAGAGCTTCCACCGGCACTAGCCGCCCATGCCCTTCCACCACCGAGCCCGGCCCGTACTCCCCCAACCCCTCATGGCCCTCCTTCACCCGGTAGTAGCACTCCGGTTGGCTCTCCAGCGGCTCCCCCTTCATCTCCACCCCTAACACCTTCTTCAGCGCTCCCCCATCCCTCCTTAACTCCCCAAGCTCGTTGTATAACCCCGTATCGTAGGTGGCCAGTAATCCTCCTCCCGCTTCCACCCAACTCCCCAGCCTCTCCGCCTCTTCGTCGGAGAGTCCTGATGCCCCACACAGCGCGATCACCTTTTGCGCTCTCAGCC
>JBEKLY010000061.1:0-29903 GCA_050010015.1 Terriglobia bacterium | reverse complement strand
TGGCTGTCATCCTGAGCGAAGCGAAGGATCCCGGCAGTTTCTTGTGGTTCAGCGATTTACGAACAACTGCAGAGATCCTTCGCTGCGCTCAGGATGACACTTCCGAATTTCTTCACACCTTCTCTCGCCGTGGGCCACGACCTTTCGGCCCTCCGGGCCTGCGAGAGTAGCGCGCCCGACCCTACTTCGCCGGGGGGCCGAGAGCAGAGCCCGGGGCAGCGGGGGGCGAGTACTTCCCCATCAAGGCACTCAGCAGCTCGACCGGGATTGGAAAAACGATGGTGGTGTTCTTCTCGGTCCCGATTTCGGCCAGCGTCTGAAGGTAGCGCAGCGTGATGGTGATGGGCTCCGTGGCCAGAATATGGGCAGCTTCGGAGAGTTTTTCAGAAGCCTGAAATTCCCCATCGGCATTAATGATCTTCGCCCGGCGCTCGCGCTCGGCTTCGGCCTGGCGCGCGATCGCCCGCTGCATTTCCTGAGGCAGATCCACCTGCTTCACTTCCACCTTGGTCACTTTGATGCCCCAGGGCTCGGTGTGCTCATCCAAAATGGTCTGCAGGCGCGCGTTCAACTTCTCGCGCTGGGAGAGCAGGTCATCCAGTTCCACCTCGCCCAGCACCGACCGCAGGGTGGTTTGGGCCAGTTGCTCGACGGCGTAGCGGTAGTTTTCAAGCTCCACGACGGCCTTTTGCGCGCTCAGGACGCGAAAATAAACCACCGCATTCACTTTCACGGAAACGTTATCTCTAGTGATAATATCCTGACTAGGAACATCCCAAGCGATAATCCTCAAGGAGATCCGAATGATCTTGTCAATGGGCCAGAGGATGAAGATCAAGCCCGGCCCTTTATCCGTTGCCAAGAGCCTGCCCAAACGAAACGTAACTGCACGCTCATACTCCCGCAACACGTTCAAACAAGCCGAAACCCACAAAAAGAGAATTACTACAATGACGATTACTGTCGGGCTCATTCGAAGCTCCTTTCCGCGCTCGTGATAAATGATAGGGCGGCCACAAGGGCCGACGTTACAACAGAGTCATCTGGCGGTGCCGACCAGTTTCGGGAACTTCACCTACGACTGTCATTCCGAGCGAAGCGAGGAATCTCGCCCTGATTTCTTCTTTGGTTCGTTCAAAACCAGAGCGAGATTCCTCGCTTCGCTCGGAATGACAGTGATTTTGCCATACAATGAACGCTAATCGGGTTCAGGGGCCGGCTCGACTACCAAAGTCAGTCCCTCGACTTCCCGAACTCGCACCCGCGCCCCCTTGGCGACGGGTTGTCGGGCGCGCGCGTCCCAAAGTTCGCCATGAACCAGAACTTTTCCTGAAGGCTGGAGATCAGTCTTCGCCAACCCCACGGCATCGACCATGCCGGCCTCTCCAGTCACCGCTTTGCGCAGCTTTGCCGCGATGGCAAAGCGCAGGAGCACCACGATGATGAGGGCCAGCGGCACAGCAACACCGAGCGCGGTAGAGAGATGAATGCGGGCCTGCGGCCAGGGAGAGTTCACCAGGAACAGCGCCCCTAATACCAAGGCGAGAACGCCCACACCCGCCAGCACTCCGTGCGACATCACCTTGACTTCCAGGGCCAGCAGCCCGATTCCCGCCACGATCAAGAGCACGCCCAGGGAATTGATGGGCAGCAAATTGAAGGCGTACATCGCCAAGACGATGGCGGCCGCGCCAACCACGCCCGGCGCAATCAGCCCGGGATGAGTGAATTCAATATAAAGGCAAGCCAGGCCGAGCGCGCCCAGGATGAAAGCAATGTTGGGGTCCGCCACCCAGGCAAAGAATTGCTCGAGGCCCGGCATGTTGTAATCCACAAGCTCGGCGTCTTTCAAATGCAGGGCTGTGGTGGTGTCGTTGAACCTCTTGATGGTTTGGCCGTCGTACTTTGCAAAAATGGCGGCGGGAGTGCTGAGCACGGCGTCAATCAGTTTCCCATCCAGGGCTTCTTTATCCGAGTAGGAGGAACTCTTGCGCACCGCGTCCTCAGCCAGAGTCAAGTTGCGGCCGCGCTTTCCCACAACTGACCGCATGTAGGCGGCCGCGTCGTTTTCGATCTTGGCCTCCATGGTCTTACCCACGTCGGCCCCGCCCAGCACTACCGGGTGGGCCGCGCCGGAGTTGGTTCCGGGGGCCATCACCGCCAGGTCGCCGGCCTCCAGGATGAAGAAGCCCGCCGAAGCTGCGCTTGCCCCGCTGGGCGCCACAAAAGTAATCACGGGCACGCTGGAAGTGAGAATGGCAGAGACGATATCGCGCATCGAACTTTCAAGGCCGCCGGGCGTGTTCAACTCCAGAATGACCGCATCCGCGTGCGTGTCGTTGGCAAACTTTATGCCGCGCACCACGTATTCGGCGCTCACGTGGTGGATCATCATGTCCAGGCGGATTTCGACCACACGAGGACGGTTCTGCTCATTCGCGGCGGGCGCAACATCCCGCGCTGCGACGCAGAGCAAAGCAATAGCAGCTAGCCACGCGTAACGGTGCATTCTCAAGGATCCCTCTTTACATCACCGGTTTCCCGGCTGGTCAAGGAGGAGATCAGGGAGATTGACCGGCAGGCAGGGCCCGCTCCTCCCTGTCTAAATAGGAGCTGAAATCTCACAGAAGTAACCCTTCACCCGGCCCGCGACGGCTGATGAAACCGCCGTCGTGGTCCACCCTCTCCCCAGGGAGAGGGCATGTTTTCGTCAAGAGCGCCCAGCATAACTCGGCAACGTCCCCGCTACTTCATGCCCGCGTTGATGTGCCCGACAACCTCCTGAGCCTCGCGGCTATCCGGGTCGAGCTTCAGGGCCGCTTCTCCCTCCAGGCGAGCCTGATCGCGGCGATTCAGGGCAAGATATGCCCTGGCCAGACCGAGGTGGCCGGCAAAGCTGTCCTTAAGCTTCAGCGCGGTCTGAAATTCCGCCGCCGCTTCCTGAGGCTTGTCTTCCGCTTCCAGGATCTCGGCCAGACTCAAGTGCGCCTCGCTGTCACTAGGGGCTAGCGACGTTGCCTCCGCCAGCTCACGTTCGGCTTCGGCCAGGCGTCCCTCGCCGACGAGAGTCTTGCCGTGGGATTTGTGGACGGCGGCGTGCTGCTCGGCGGGCATAGCGGCCAGGCGCTCTTCCAGCGCATTGTGCACCGCCAAAGAGAGCAAAAGAAACGCGCGCTCGTCGAAGTTCTTCTTGAGGCGCGGCTGGGGCAGGACATCCCGCGAAGGGTGGGCTTCGAGGCCCATCTGGTGCTGATGCAGCCACTCCATCTCGGTCCGTTCTCCCGCCGCATCGCCCTGCTTTTCGAGCACCACGGCCAACAAGGTGTGGGCATCCGAGTCGTCGTCTCTCAGCTTGATTGCCTCTTCCAGCGAAGTTGCTGCGGCTTTGTACCGGTGGAGGTTCCAGAGCGCCACGCCGCGGTTGAAACAGTAGTCCGCATCGGTCGGATCCCCGGCATGGGCCCGCTCGAACTCCTCGAGAGCCTGCTCATCCTGTCCTGCCCGGGTAGCCAGCACGCCCGCATTGTTCGCAATCTCGTTCAAAGGAATTTCTCTCCCAATCTTCTCGAAGGCCGTCTTCGACGAGGGGTAGTGACCGAGAAAGTATTCGTCCACTCCGAAGAAGAAGAGCGATTCAAGGTAGTGAGCGTCCCCCGGGTTCAGCTTCTTAAGCCACTTGGCCGAGTTGGCATAGTCTTTCTGATCGAAATAGAAGCGGCCCAGGGCAAATGCCGCGCGGTGATCGGAAGGATTCAGCCGGTCGGATTCCTCGAGAAAGTGAATGCGCGCGGGATCGTCGGTGGCCAGGACACCCCGCATGTAGTTCTCAAAAGCATCGAGGCGCACCTGCGGAAACTTGCGGCTGAAATCCTCCTCGGTGCCGACGGTAAAATGCGGATCGTGCGCTGCTTCGAGCAGCCAGACTAATCGCGTCTGGAGGTCCACCAACTCCGACAGTTCACCGGTGGCTGCGATAGGAGGCGATAGCTTTAACTTTCGGAGGTCAAGCAGGCGGGCGGTGGCGGTGAGGCCGGCCCCCTCCACATTGAATCTTCCGAAGACGACCCAATCCGCGCCCAGGGTCTGGGCCACTTTGAACTCACTGGCCACCGTCAAAGGGGTGTCCGAGGGAATGCCCAGCTGGGTGCAGGCGACATCGCGCTCAGCCCGATTCAGAACGTAAAAGTCAGGCCCCGAAAGGCGCGAGGCAATGGTCTCCGCAAAGCTTTCTGAAACCCAGTTCAGGTCCGCCCGCGTGCTGCGGTTTTCGAAGGGAAAGACCAGAACGGCATGGACCTCGGAAGCGGCGGCGATTTGCCAGGAACCCAGCAGGAGCAGGAATAGTTGAAGGGCTTTTCGCATCAAAAAATCGATCCGGAATGTATATTCTACTCCTTGATCCCCACCGGCGGGTTGTTCATCAATTCGACGTAAGCGGGGTTCTGGCTGATTTTCATAAAGTCCGGGTCGTCGAGAATTCTCTTGCGGTCTTTGAACCCGTCTTCGAGCGCGCGACGTAGGCTGCGCACCGCATCCTCAGCGCGCCCCAGAGAAGCAAACACCTTCCCCAAGTAGAAATAGTATTCCGGATCGGCGCCGCGCGCTTCGATGGTGGTGCCAAACGCGGAACGCTGAGAGAAGATATTGGGATCAAGGCTCAAGGCAGTTCGATATTCGTCCACCGACTCCGTGTATTTCTTCATGTGCATGTAAGAAGTTCCCAGGTTCAAGTGGTAGGAAGCGGAGTCAGGATTCAGCTTGATGGCTTTCAGGTAGGACTTTACGGATTTCCCGTACCTCTTCTCCATGAAGTAAGTGGTTCCGATGTTGTTCATGGGCTCCGTGTAATCCTTCTGACGGCGAACCGCCTGGTTGTAAGCCTTGCGCGAGGCCGAGTAATTCTGCAACTGCTGATAGGCAATACCGAGCTTGTTCCAAACAATGGCATTGGCAAAGCGAGTCTGTTTCAAAGCCCGGTAATAGAAATCAACGGCATCCTCGTAAGACTTACGAGCCATGAAAATGTCGCCGCGCTCCTCGAAGGTGAGCGGGTGATCGCTCGAGGGGGCGGGCTGCACCTGCCCGGGCCCGGGCGGAGGCAGGGTGGACTTGGACTGCTCCCCTTGAAACGCGAATAGTGAGTGCACGGCAAAGAAACAAAAAACGAGGAAAAGCGTCTGTGCAATAAGCCGCTTCGTTACGGGTTGAGCGAAAGTTTCATTTCTCATGTCTGAACCTCGCAAACCGCGTTCCTGTGAAGGGTGGAGTCATCGACCCGCCTTATCATTCCGAGCGCAGCGAGGAATCTGCATTGGCTCGATTGTCGAGGAGATAAATGCAGATGCTTCGCTTCGCTCTCTCGAAAGTCTGTCATTTTGAGCGAAGCGAAGAATCTGCATTGGTTCGCCTCCGACCGGAAGTGCAGATCCTTCGCTTCGCTCAGGATGACAGCCACTTTGATCTCCCTAAGTGGGCCGCAGATCCATTGTGCGCTCAGCATGACAGCCGATCCTCTCAGACGTTCTACTGCTGCGGCGCTGTCTCTTTTTCAGGCGGCGCTTGTTTCGAGTTCTTACCTTTAAAAATCGACAGAAATTTCTTTATCAGCCCAGGCTTGTGCGCATTAGCAGGAGCCTCCGGCGGCTTGACCGCGCCGGCTTGCGTCGGTTGCGAACCCGGGGGCCCGGGCGGAAGCACCAAGGCAGGAGGCAGGCTGGGCTGGCTCTGGGGGTGGAAGAGCCGTCCGAGGAATCCCCTGGCCGGTTGCGTCGGCTGAGGTTCGGTTCCGGCAATGAAGTATTCGTTTCTGACGATCTTTGCGTCGCTCGAAGCCGAGTCTGTTTCAAATGGGACGGAAATCACTCCATCCGGCACCGGGAAGGGGTGTGGATCCTTGTAAGCTGGAAGTTCCACGGCGCGCTTCATGAAATCCGTCCAGATCGGCAGAGCGCAGTACGCTCCGGTGAGCTTAATATCGCGGTCGTCATCGTAGCCGACCCAGACGATGGCCAGCAGGTTTGAGGTGAACCCGGCGAACCAGCCATCGTGCGAGCTCCCCGTCTTCCCGGCCGCGGGGGCTGCGAATCCACGGCTTCGGACTCCGGCGCCGGTACCGTTGTTGATCACACTCTCCATCAAATCAACCATGAGATAAGCGACGCGCGGGTCAAGCACAGGCCGCGTGACCGGCGCACTCCGCCAGAGGTTCTTTCCCGACGAGTCGTTAACGGCCAGGATGAACTTTGGCTCAACGTATTGACCTTCGTTGGAAAAAATCGTGTAAGCTCCGGCGATCTCGAGGGGGGTTGCCACATAGGAGCCCAAAGCGATGGCGGGCGTCGCCAGCAGGTCTTTGTTGATCCCCGCGGCGATCGCGAGGTCCCGCACCTTGTCGTAGCCCACCATTTCCGCCAAGCGCACCGTGGCCACGTTCATAGAATGAGTGAGGGCCTCCCGAAGGGTGACCATCCCGTGGTATTCCTGCTTCAGGTTTTCCGGTTCGTAAGTAATATCGCCGAATTGAAAGGTGGTGGGCTCGTCGTTAAGCTGTGTGGCGGGAGTAATCAGGGGCTGCCCGCCGTTTATACCCGTGCTCAGCGCGGCCGCATAAACGAAAGGCTTGAAGGAGGAGCCGGGCTGGCGCTTGGCCATCACATGGTCCAACTGGCTAGTGGCGTAGTCTCTTCCCCCCACCAGGGCCCGAATCTCAGCGGTGTGGGGGTCGAGCGCCAGGAGCGCCAACTGGGGTTGATTGGGAGTCTGGGCCTTTGCCTCCCTGCCGCGCTTGGTCTTGCTCAACGTTTCATCCACTTCGGCAATGCCCAGCCGCACGCCCTCCGACGCTGCCTTCTGCAAATCGAGATTGAGAGTGGTATAAATGCGGTAGCTTTGCGAGTTCAAATCCTGGTCGGAAAACTGGGTCAGTAACCGGTCGCGCACCATGTCCACGAAGTAGGGAGCCTCGCGGCCTTCCACGTTCTGATTGACGACTCCCAAGGACGACTCAGTAGCTGCCGCAGCCTCGACGGGCGTGATCATACCCAGCTCGTGCATCTCGCGCAGCACATGGTTGCGCCGTTCGAGGGCCCTCGAGGCGCGGTGATAAGGTGAATAAAGATTCGGGCCGCGAACCAGGCCCGCCAGGAGGGCCGCCTCGGGCAACCTCAGGCTGGAAACGTCCTTGTTAAAGTAAGCGTTAGCCCCCTCCCCGAAGCCATAGATGGAAAAACTCCCCCGCTGGCCAAGATAGATCTGGTTTGCGTACAATTCCAGAATTTGTTCCTTGCTCAGGCGCTTTTCCAGCAGCAAGGCCAGGAATGTTTCCTCGATTTTTCGGCGCCAGACGCGGGCGGGCGACAAGAAAAAGCCGCGAGCCAACTGCATGGTCAAGGTACTGCTGCCCTGGACGTTGCGATCGGCGCGGATGTCGGCCAGCGCCGCGCCCGGAATGCGCAGTATATCCACTCCGTGATGGGAGAAGAAGCGATGATCTTCCGCCGCTACGATCGCGTCAATCAGCACTTTCGGAAGGTCCGGATAACGCACGAGGCGCCGCTTGGAGCGGTTGTTGTCAAACAGCGTCGTGATCACCTCGGGCTCGAGTTGGTAAGTCTCGAGGTTATCGCCGCCTCCGGCTGGGGCGATGGAAGCCAAGCGGTAATTTCGGAAGGTCAGACGGGCCGGCCCTTCTTGGCTCGCGGCGTCCGCGAAATACGAAAGCGGGCCGGGGGTGATTTCAATCGCATCCTTCGCCAGGGTGTAAGTGCCCACATCAGACCCCCCGCTGCCTTCGGCATAGAGGGCGCGACGCAGATGCTGGGCGACTTGCTCGGGGCTGCCCATCTCACCGACGGAGACGGGGGTGGGGGCGGAAAAAACCAAGGAAGCATTGTTGAAAATGTCGCCGCTCAGGCGCGCGTCGATAAGGCGGGAGAATCGAACGTAATAGTAAATGAAAAGTCCGGTGAAGCAAACCAGAACCAGCGCGGCGCCGGCAACCACACCTTTCTTCCAGCCTGCCATCCTGGCCAGGCGTGACCACCCCAGTCTGCGTAACGAACGGGGCTTCGAGCGCGGTGCTGGCGCATTTCGTTGCACGGGTTATAACGACAAGCTATCCGCCGACGGCGTAAAGTGAAGCCGAAGCGTATAAACGCTCAGGTCCACCGGAACGGTGTAATCCAAGATGATCGTGACGCGGTGCCCGATCGTGACCCTGACGTTGTCGGGAGTGAGTGGAATTCCATGGTCCTGGGCGAATTGTACCACTTCATTTGTTACATCACCCGGCGTCGCGGGCGTGGATCGTACCGCCAATTGCGCCGAGAGTTGGCGGATGTGGTCCTGAAGCTGAAAGTTGTCGACGTATGCGGGCAGAGTCTTGATGGCGACAAAAATCACTGCCGCCAGAAGCGCCAAAGCCGAAAGCGCTTTCAAACGCCCCGCAGCTTCTTCTCCTCGCCGCATGCCGACCCTTCATTGCCATTCCCAACCAAGCCTGGAATTTCACTCCGCCCGTTGCGAATGAGTTGAGCGAGGAATCCCGAGACTCACCCGGCTCCAAAGCGAAATTCCTCCCCCGCGCTACGTGCGGGGGCGGAATGACAATGTCCACAGTCGTTCGAGCGTCCCCTCAGGCAAGATAGTGCGCGCGCAGACGCTCCACAACCTCTGACAGCTTAACATCCGAAACTTGCTTTGTCGAGCGCTGGAAGATCTCCGCCAACCCCTGCGCGAACTTCCGTTTGCCGAGCGTCACCCGGTAAGGCACACCGATCAAATCCGCATCTTTAAACTTGACCCCCGGGCGCTCCGCACGCTCGTCGAACAACACGTCAATCGAATTGGCCAGCATCTCCTTGTAGAGCTTTTCCGCCGCCGCAACCAGTTCGGCATCGTCCATGTTGGCCGCGGTCAGAATCACTTCGAAGGGCGCGATCGCCCGGGGCAGGAACATGCCTTCCGCATCGTGATTCTGCTCGACAGCCGCGCTCAGAATGCGCTCCACTCCGATTCCGTACGACCCCATGACCAGGGGCATCTCCTTGCCGCTTTCATCCAATACGGTCGCGTGCATGGTTTCAGAATAACGCTTGCCCAGCTTAAAAATATGCCCCAATTCCACCGCCACGCGAATCCGCATAGGCAGGCCGCAGCGCGGGCAGAGGTCACCCGGCATCACCACCCGCAGGTCACGATATTCGGGCTCGAAATCGCGTCCCGGCGTGACATTGCGGAAGTGCGTGTCATCCCGGTTGGCGCCGGCGATGAGGTTCTTTCTTCCCTCGAGCGCGCGATCCGCAAGGATCCTTACACCCTTGAGTCCCACCGGCCCCAGTGAACCCAAGTGAGCGCCGTGCAGCCCGAAAGCCTCCTCGGGTGTGGCGGGGCGAAATACGTTCGAGCCCAGCGCGGTGGCCAACTTCGTCTCGCTCAGGGTGTGGTCGCCCCGCAGGAGGAGAATCACCGGCTTGCTCTCCGCCATGTAAACCAGCGTTTTCATCAACCGCGTCGGGCTTTCGCCAGTAAACTTCGCCAGATCGTCAATGGTCTTCAGGCCGGGCGTAGGAAATGGCTCAGGCGGCATGTCACCAGGCAAGTCCTCCACCGGCGGCGCCTGCCCCTCAGCCTTCTCCAGGTTCGCCGCGTAGCCGCACTCCGAAATGGCCAATGAATCCTCACCCGCGTCCGTGGGCGCCGCAAACTCGTGCGACTGGGTGCCGCCCATCGTCCCTGAGTAGGCTTCGACGATCACGTATTTCAGACCACAGCGATCGAAAATGCGCCGGTACGCGTCGTAGTGTTTCCGGTAACTCGAATCCAGCCCGGCTTCGTTCAGGTCGAACGTGTATGAATCCTTCATCCAGAACTGGCGCAGGCGCAACAGCCCGGACTTGGGCCGCGGCTCGTCGCGGTACTTTTCCTGGATTTGATACCAGATCTGAGGCAACTGCTTGTAGGACCGCAGCTCATTGCGGGCGATGTTGGTCATCTCCTCTTCGTGCGTCACACCCAGGCACATTTCGTGCTGGTTGCGGTCGGTGATCTTGAACAACGTCTCGCCGTAAGCCTCGTAGCGCCCGGACTCCTTCCAAAGTTCAGCCGGATTGAGCGCCGGCAAATGGAACTCCTGAGCTCCGATGGCGTTCATCTCCTCGCGGATGATCTGCATCACTTTGAGAAGCGATCTTTGAGCAAGAAAAAGATGCGCGTAGACGCCGGCCGCTACCTGACGTACGTAACCCGCCCGCAACAATAAGCGATGACTGGGAACCTCCGCTTCGGCAGGGTCCTCGCGCAATGTGGGAATGAACGTTTGACTCCAACGCATGGATGGTGAATCCTGTCGGTTATTAGTTCTCAGTTCTCGGCCTGCGCCTCCCGGCAGGCTTTCACGAACTATTCTAGCCTACCGTGCTTCGTTTGTCAAGCGAAACCGAACCGGGGTGCTGTCCTAATTTGGTCGTAGCGCCGCCATCTTGGCGGCTCCATTGCCGGCTGGAAGCCGGCGCTACGGGCCAAATTAGGACACTACCCGAACCGGCCGTTTAAGAATGTGGGCCGGTTGCAGTGGAGGCAGGCTCGACCCGGTCCTGGTAGGACGGCGCGAGCTGATTCAAAACCTCCTGTACCCGATTGCAACGGGGATGGTAGACAGCGCGGGTGTCCCTGCTCCCCGGAGGGGAGCAAGATGAGTAGCCGGGGGTGAAACCCCCGGACCAAGGCCCCACATCCCGCCTTCGGCACCCCTCTCCCCGCAGGCGGGGAGAGGAGAAAGGGGATGAGGGGGGCAACGTTTCCGGGGGCGTTGCCCCCGGCTACTCATGTTCAGCCCCTGCGGGGCTGAGCCCTTGCGCGGTCGCCGCGAAGCCTGGGTGGTATTGGCTAATCTCTCCTCAGCCTGGCGTTTTTGAAACAGCTTCTAGCCTGGCGATGGCCCTTCAACGGGGAAGTCCACATGTCCCCCGGGTCCGCCAAATTCCGCCATGACCTCCCGGGTAAGCAGGCGTGCAAGTTCTACAACCTGCTCCGGGGTGAGGACAGGAGGGGCCATGCGGGAGACGACTTTGTGCACGACTATGTACACCCATTCCGCGTCGGGAGCGGTCGAGGTCTCGAGGGCCGGCGGTCGCGATATCAGATCGCCCCATTCTTGACTTGCCTCTGGACTGCTCAAGGTTGACCCAGGTTCAGTTTCAGGGACGGATTCCGGACCCGGTGCAGCAGCAATCTGAGTAGGCTCCGGCGCTGCCTTTGGAGAAGTGGATACGTTGAGAGCCTGAGAAGTTGAATTTAACTCCTCGACCTCTCGCGTCGTTTCGGGTCCGGTCGTCCCCGGCAAGATTTCCGGGGCGGGCTTGCGGTTGGGCTCGGCAATCAGCGAGGCAGGCTCGGGCAAAGCCTCCGGGGCCGTCAGGTCGACCAGTCGATGAAATGATCTCAGCTCGTGAGGATGCTGGGCGTTTGACTCCTCGACTTCTCGAATCGTTTCAGCCGCAATCAAGTCCGGCTCAGGCGCAATGGCCGAAAAGGGCTCTGGGATGGGCTCGACAAACACCGGATTGATCTCAGGTGCATCCTCCGGCGCAGTTAAGTCAATAATTTGCGGAGGCGAGATCGGAATTTCTTCAGGTCTTGACTCCTCAATTCCCAGGCTGGTTTCGGGTGCGGCGAGGGTCGGCCCAGGGGCGCTATCAAGGACAGGTTTTGAATCTGACTCATAAGACGGTCCAAGCGTCATTCCCGGAAAAGGCTCGCCGGCCTCCGCGGATGGTCCCGGCAAACTTCCCGCCTCGATTTCCGGGTGTTCATCAGACTGTCCAACATTCGTCACAATGTCATCCGCCACAGGTAATGGCCCGGCTGCGTCAGCCGACGGAATTTCCTCTTCCCTGCCCCCGTAGTCAGCGTGTTGGGAGGCAACGGCATGGCTTGCGCTGGATGCCTCTTGAGAGCGTGCGGATGAGGCGGCAAGCGGCGTCTCGGCAAGAGTAGGTGGGGACGCTGGAGCTTGCGTGGGAGTGGTCCACCGTCTCACCACGGCAACCAAGTCGTGAGGAACGAAGGGCTTCTTGATGATGCCGTCAGCTCGTACTCGCGCTCCCCTCTGCTCGTCGTACGGCTCGAGATCGCTGCCCACCAGGAGCACCGGCACATGACGCAGACCCGCTGAGGTCTTCACGAATTCGCAGACTTCGTACCCATCTTTGCCCGGCATGGAAACGTCGGCAAGGACGAGAACCGGCCGCATCGCGGGCAGTTTCTTGACGGCTGCGACCCCGTTCGATACTGTCTGGACTTCGAAGCCCACGTCCTGAAGAATCCGTTGAGCCTTCCTTTGAATTATCGGGCTATCGTCCGCGATGAGGATCAATCGAGCCACACGGCCTCCCTTCCAATGCGGAAGCGCCAACTGACGCGTGAAACAAATATCACCAGAGGGGCAGGAAGTCAAGAAGGGCAGAAGGCAGAAGTCGGGAGTCAGAAGTCAGGAGTCAGGAGTCAGAAGTCAGGATCTAGGAGTCAGGAGTCGGGCGTTCGGTCGATACCTTTGTGCGGCATCCCGTCAGACGGCCCCTTACGCCCCAACCGTTGGAAGGGGTAAGAGAATTGGGACCGTGTCATCCTGAGCGCAGCGAAGGATCTCTGCAGGTTGTTCGTAAATCATTGAACACAGGGAACTGCGGAGATCCTTCGCTGCGCTCAGGATGACAGACGGTTGATTCTTTCACACCATCTCGGAGCAGAGTCGCGCAGTTCCTGGATTCGGTACACCGCGCTCTGACTCCTAAATCCTGCTTTTATAACGGCGGGACGATCTTCTTGAGGATGTGGAAGCGGCTTTTCTTTTTTTGAGGCGTGGTGTTGCCCGATTGGTCCTGAGTGGTGGCCGTGGATGTGGAGGCGGCTTTGGTTTTGTCCGCGTCCGTCTTCGCAGGGGTCTGGTTTTCTTTGTTTTCCTGCGGCGCCGCGCCAGGCGAGCCAGGGCCAGGGCTCGGGTTGGGGGCGGTGGTCGGGTTAGGGCTCGGGTTACCGGTTGGCGCAGCCGTATTCTCTTCAGTCTTTGGAGCGCCCTCGCTCGCTGAAGTGCCGGCGCTCGCGGAGTTCCCGGCAGCCGGTTTGGAGTCATCGGTCTTTCCGGAGCCCAAGCTGGAGTCATTCAGCGGCTGAGCGATGATCGAAGCGTTCGTGATGACGGGAACATTGGGCGTCCGTTTCGCCAATTCAATCCCGCTCGCTGTCGCGCCTAACTCAACCGGGCCTCGTAAGGTGGCGCTGGTGTCTGGCGTCCCGGCCATGGAGATTGCCAGTTTTTCAAGCAGGCTCTTGCTGTGTATCCGGGACGCATCTGCCTGGGCACGCGCGAGCGTCGCCTTCGTAGGCTTTGGGACCGGCTGCTTCATAGCCACCAGTCTGGCTTTGGACTCGTCCACGTGCGGACTGAGCGGAAATTCGCGCACCAGGCGCGAATAATAGGGAATCGAGTCTTTGGGAGTCTTCAGGTGTTCAAGGCACTGCGCCATTCCAAACATGGCTTGGTCGCCCTGACTGAAGTTCGGATACTTCTCGATAATCTCCCTGTACCGCCCTCGCGCCGCGCGATACGCGCCCCTCCCCAGGTAAAAGCTCGCCGTCTCGAACTCACCTTCCGCCAGAACTTCCTGGGCCTCCCGCAGGCGGGACTTAGCGCGGATGGTCAAGGGGTCTTCGGGGTACTTCACCATAAACTCCTTGAGCTCAACTTCCGCCAGGCGGGCTTCCGTCTGGTCGCGGTCGGCCTTCGCCATCATGCGGAAATGCGCCATGCCGACGCGGTACTGGGCCATGGGAGCCTCGGGCGCGGTCGGGAAGAAGGTGATGAAATCCTTGTATTCAGCTTCTGATTGCGTGAGACCTGAGATGCCGCCTTGCTGGTAATAAGAATCCGCAATCGCGAGCTTGGCTTTTGCCAGATACTCGCTGTCCGGATAGGTATTGATCATCGTCTGGAGGGTAAGGCGCCCTACGTCGTAGCGCCCGTGCGTGATCTCGTTGGTGGCCTTCTCGTAAAGAATCTTGTCAGGCTGATCGCCGGGGTTGACTGCAGCGGCCAAGTCCGCGCGCCGCTTACGATGAGCTAGACATCCGGGAAGAAACACGCCACCCAGCACGACCACGCACAAAAATGAGGTTAGGCCCTTCAGGCCCATCTTATTAATTTGTTTCGACAGTGCCTTTACTCCTGATCCTGACGTAGGGGCAACCCTTCTGGTCGCCCAAGACCGGCCACAACGGCCCCCACCGACTAAGTGGTGATTCGCGCTGCGAGGACCTGGCGAAAATCCGCATACCTAAAGAGCAGGTCTGCGCTACACGTTCCGTCGCGAGCCGGAAACCAGCCGCAGCATTTCTCCTAAGCGTGCTTTAGGGTCCTCACTATTAAAGATGGCGGAACCCGCCACCAGGATGTCTGCGCCCGCCTGCACAAGTGCTTCCATATGCTCGAGCCGAATGCCGCCTTCAACTTGAATGAGAAAATCCGCTCGGCGCTGGTCTCGCATGGCTGCCGCGGCGCGTACCTTATCCAGCGATCTGGGAATGAAGGCTCGCTCGCTCAACCCCGGATCGGAGGACAAGATTGAAACATAGTCGAATTCTCCCACTAAGTCCACTAGTGATTCGACCGGCGTTGACGGGTTCAAGGCAACACCGGCCTTGACTCGCCGCGCACGAATCACCTCCAAGACCTCATGCAGGCGCGTGGTGGCCTCGATGTGAACCGCGACGCGGTCCGCGCCCGTCGCAAGGAATTCCGCGACGTAACGCTCCGGACGTTCAATGAGCAGGTGTAGGTCCAGAACCAGGTCCGTGGCTTTACGCAAACTGCTGACGACCGGCTGCCCCACGCTGATATCCTCTACGAAATGGCCGTCCATCACCTCCACATGGACCATGCCCGCGCCGGCGTCTTTGATGGTGCTGAGCGCTTCGCCAAGCCGTGCGAAATCAGCCGCCAATAGCGAGGGAGCGATTAGAGCCATAAGATGAAGGTGCCGCCGCAAAGTCTTTGCCGGGGAACACAAAGATCAGGCTACCACAGTTCGATAGTCGGGACTAGCGCGGTCCTCGTACTGGCCTGGATTTCTCACCAGGGACGGAAGCGCGGGGCTAAAGAGTTTGTGTGAAACCTCAACCATCACGTCATCCTGAGCGCAGCGAAGGATCCCTGCAGTCTGTCGCAGCTAGTATAATCGAGGAACTGCAGGGATCCTTCGTCGCCGGCGGCTCCTCAGGATGACAGGCCGGCCGGGTTTTCACACATACCCTGAAGTCCCGCCCTTCCCCGCCCCGATGCAAGGCTCGCGGGTGGTGAGGAATCCGGGCTACGGGCCGTGCTGAACAGCCTTGGCCAAAGGTGCGCCCTACATCGGTGCTTTGACGTCGAGCAACTGGACCACAAACGTCAGGGTGGAATTGGGAGGAATCACTCCAGGGTAGCCTCCGGCGCCGTAGGCCAGATCGGGGGGTATAACGAGCTTGCGCTTCCCACCTACATGCATCGTAGCCACTCCCTCATCCCAGCCCTTGATAACTTCGCTGCGTCCAAGGTGGAACTTGAACGGTTCCTTGCCCACGGAGGTGTCGAAGACCTTTCCATCCGAGAACGTTCCTGTGTAATTCACCACTACGGTGTCGCCGTTCTTAGGCTGTGCGCCTTTGCCGACCACCATGTCTCGATACTGCAATCCTGAGGGTGTTGTAGTCATTTGCGCCGCAGGCTTCGCGTGCGTCGTTCCCGCCTTGGGAGCGGCCTTCGGTGGCGTCGTTTGGTCCTGAGCGGCCCATGCACCGGCTGAAATAATCGCCAGCAGGATTAGGAGTATGGCAGCATTCTTCATCTTGATTCGTCCTCCAAGCTCGAAAATGTAGTTTTCCCCGCGGGCCATCCCCGCCCGCCCGAATACAGTACCAAGAGTTGGTTGGGGGATTCAACAGCCAAAACATTCACCACAGAGATCACAGAGGTCGCAGAGATGGTGACTCGTGTTTTCTCTGCGAACTCTGTGCCCTCTGTGGTGAGGCTTTTTCACGCGGCGACTAGGTCTCGACCTGGACCAGGCCGTTGCCGTTCGGCTTGGCAGCTTCGGGCTCAAACGGAACGGAGAACTGGCGCTCGATCTTCTCCCGCATGCAGGGGCCGGAGTTGTAGATGCAGAAGGGGTAGACCAACCCATTGGGGGCGGAGTAATGGATCACGCAGCGCTTGACGCGGGCGAAATCGTAATTGTATGAATCCATGAAGTGCATACCCGCCACCAGGAGCGTTTTATAAGTGAAGGTGCCGTCGCCCTTGCCCCGGCCGTATTCGTGGTCAGTCATGCCCTGAAGGGTTTGCAGGAAGCGCTCGAAGGTCAAACCCGGCGGCGCAAACTGCGGCCTGAAGTGGCGGCGAAGCTTGTGCCAAGCGTTGATCTTGGTGAACATCTTGAATCGTGCGCCCTCGGCCTGCCGGGCGAGCAGGTCGATGTCGCGCAGCATGGCGGGCATGTCGAAGAACCGGGTGATGGGAATCGCAGTCTTCGTTTGCGGGTGGACGTAGAGGTAGGTGCCCATGGCGCAATGAGGGTGAGAAGTCAGGTTGGGCCGATTGTAATTCTGCAAGTTCGACAGGAGCTTTGAGAATGGAGAAATGCAAGACAGCGGGTACCAGTCTTCATATTTGTCGGTCAAGCCGGTCTGGTCGGCCACGGCGTGCGCCAGGTCGGATTGCGTGAAGCGCTTGCTCTCGAGTTCCCTGCGGTTGATGCGGCCCGTGAAACAAACAGGCTGGAAGCTGAAACCGCTTACGCAGTCGACGTTGTCGATGGCCAGGCGGATCATGTCGCCGATCTGGTGGTCGTTGACGCCTTTCACGATGGTGGGAACCAAGATGATCTTCAGGCCGGCCTTCCGGCAGTTTTCAATGCACGCCAGCTTCTTTTCGAGCAGGCGCTGGCCGCGCGTGCGCAGGTAAACTTCGTCGCTGACGCCGTCAAACTGCAGGTAGAGCGTGTGGAGACCGGCTTCCTTGCACTTCAGGGCGAATTCTGCGTTGGAGAACTCGATGCCGTTCGTGGCGCACTGGATGTGGGTGAAACCCATCTCCGTAGCCATGCGCAGCACGTCGTGAAAGCGCGGATAAAGCGTCGGTTCGCCGCCGGAGAATTGCACCACGCGGTTGGGCACGGGGCGCTGTTCGCGAAGCGTCTTCAGCATTCCATGCACTTGTTCAAAAGTCGGTTCGTAGAGGTAACCCACGGCGTTGGCATTGGCGAAGCAGACGGGGCAGGTGAGGTTGCAGCGATTGGTGAGGTCCACGTTGGAGAGCACCGTGTGGGAGGTATGCAGTGAACATAAACCGCAATCCTCCGGGCAACGGGCCGCGTCAGCAATTTGCGGGTTCTCAAGGCCCCGGTTGTCGCCGAATTCGAACTCCTCCATCTTGAGATAGAGTCTTGCGTCCGAATAGATCAAGTCCCGAAACTCACCATGCTCCACGCAGCTTTTTTCCATGTAAACCGCGCCGTTCTCCTCAAAGAGCCGGGCGTCTATCACTCCGAGACATTCCGGGCAGACGGATTGCGTGGTCTTGGGCAGGCCCTTTTGTAAGGGCTCGATGCGCGCGCCGGTAAAAGTTGCAGGTGGTTGAACGCGCTGGAATTCCTTCCGTCGCGGGGAACGTACTTCTGGAGTTATAGTCACAGTGGCCATCAGGTCTCCTTTAAGGTTTATCGCAGCGCATTAACGCTGAATCAGATACGTAGGGCGCGGGAAACTCCGGCTACCTTCACCGTCGAGCCAAGCGGCGAGGCACAACATCCGCTCACGGAAGAAGGTCCTCCCTGCCGGAGGGCAAATTAGACCACTCCAATGCATCAGCGAGCAATGCTAAAAACTTGGATAGGGAGAAAGAAGCAGTGAATGGGGGAGAAAGCGGGTTGAATGGAAAAGTGTAACCAACTGATAACAAAGGAGATAGTGACATTTTGTCGTATTATGCCCACCCTCCCACAGTTCGGCTGCTCTGAAAATCGTAGGGCGGGCGTCTCGCCCGCCGGGGCACGGGCATTCCTTCGCTCCGCTCAGGACAGGCTCTGCCCGTGCGCGGGAGCGGGCCGCTCCCGCGACCGCGGGCGGGACGCCCGCGCTACGTCCGCCAGCGTGCGATTTTCATGGTTTCTGGGTGCCCGTCAGCCGACGGGCATGAGCGACTGCTTTGAAAATCGACCGGCTGGGTAGCGCGAAACCCCGATGTTGGGGTCCGCGGCTCGTCAATGGTCCCAGGGAAAAAACGCGGACCCCAGAACCGGGGGTCCGCGCTACCAGACTTCTCCGGAATTAGGATGTGATTCCAAGCGAAGCCCCCACGGTGCCTGTCGGTAGCGCCGACCTTTAGGTCGGCATCACTGGACTTGCACGGAGCTGCCTGGCATCGGCAAATATGAGGTGAGCACCCGCGCTGCTGACCTGAAGGTCAGCGCTACCCAGTTTATTTTCGGAAGAGGTTCTCGAATGCTTGGCGTGCGTCCAAAGGCCTAGAGGTAGAGGTCTCACGCTCGACGGTCGTCCTCAGGGAGAAAAAGTTGCACTGGTTGCGAATGTCTTTCCTTGGGATGCGAGTCGTGATCGGCTGGGTACATTCGAAGCGGGCGGCCGTGTCGAAGAATGCACACTGCTTGCAACTGTGCAGTTCAAAGCCGCACTTTGGACAGCGTCCTTGAAGGTCAATCCCGGCCGGCAGGATCAAGGCGCAGGAGGCACACCGCGACACTTCGCGCTTTCCCGGCATGTTGGGAGTCTTCGGCCCGATCTGTTCCCGCTTGTGGATCGGCTTCTTCTCGGGCCTCTCGCGGTCGCGGTCAGAATCCATGTATCCCCGCTGTCTATACTTGGGCGACATCCGTACTCCTTTCGGCGGAAGGAACCTCGCTCGGCAAAGGGCTTTCGGTTGCTCTATGATACGCCGAGTATTGGCTTACAGCAAACAAGAAAGTCGTGTAGGGGTAGGGCTTGCCCTACCCGCCCGCCGCTGGGCCGGCAAAAGGGGACGGCAAACCGTCCCCCTACGGCGGTAGGGTTATCGACGGATTCGGGCAGCCCTTCATGTCTTGACTCCTCAACTTTTCAACTTTTCGACTCCTCGACTCACATCACGTACCCGCGCAATCGCAGCCAGTTCGCCAGGAGTTGAGGCCAAGTAGACAGGACAGGATCTTTCTGCGCCAAGCCCTCATCATGCCGGCCGTGCTGGTAAATGTGAAGTTCCGCCGGCACGCCCGCTTTTCGCAAGGCCATATAAAAGGCTACGCTGTTTTCAGCCGGCACTCCCTCGTCGTCGTTCGTGTGGAAGAGAAAAGTGGGCGGCGTCTGGGCAGTCACCTGCTTTTCATTCGAGAGATAATCGGCCAGTTTAGGATCCGGGTTGTCGCCCAACAAGTTCTTGCACGAACCCTGGTGCATGAACGGCTCGCTGCAAGTAATCACAGGGTAAGCCAGGATGGCAAAATCCGGCCGCGAACTGACCCGATCGATGGGATCGTCGGCAGAGGAATTTCCGGCGTCGAAGTGCGTCGCGGCGGTTGATGCCAAGTGCCCGCCCGCCGAGAAACCCCAAATGCCGATCCGGTCGGGTGCGATTCCCCACTCCTGCGCGTGCGCGCGGACATAACGCAAGCCGCGCTGCGCGTCGTGCATCATGGCGGGGTGATGGTAACGCGGTGCAAGCCGGTATTTCAGAATGTAAGCATCGACCCCCAGGGCATTCAGCCACTCCGCTATCTGGCGGCCTTCGTGGTCCATCGCCAACACGCCGTAGCCGCCGCCCGGGCACACCACAACGGCGCTGCGGGCATTCTGTCCTTCGGGGAGTGAGTAAAGAGTCAGCGAGGGTCGATCTGCGTCGTCTGTGCCCACGGCGCCCGGCGCTCCCTGCGGCCAGAGCAGCACCACCGGGTGCTCCGGAGTCGCGGCCTCTGCCCATCCCGCGTGGGTGAACAGCAGGCAAGAAGCCATTAGTGCCAGCATTGAACTGAGGATTTTTCCCCTCATCTTCACCTCCCGAATAAGCTCGAGGCTGGCGCAGAGCGAAGCTCTGCGTTTCGGCAACGTTTCAATCGACGACAACCGCACAGCTTCGCGCTGCGCCAGCCGATTTGCTTAAGGAATGTCATCTGTGACGCGCGACACTTGCGCCGATTACCACATTGGCAACCGGCGTGCAGCTAAAGAGCGGCGCTACTCGCGAGCCGCGGGGCTCCGCGCATCAGTCTAAATGTCCGCACCGCCCAATCGTGATTCGAGGCTGTTATCGTCTCGGCCTTGTCAGCACAAAAGGAAAAAAACGTGTTCGCCACTTCTCGATGCAGTTTACTGTCCAACGTACTCTTAGTGGTCCCAGCCGCCCTCATACTCGGCGGCTCGCCGGTCGGTGTATGTGCGCCGGGCCAGTTGCAAGCCAAGGTGCAGCCGGCGAAGCCTGATGCAGGTTCACCGCCCGCGCGCGCTGCGGTTGCGACCAAGAATATACCTCATAAATCCAAGGAAAAGGAAAAGTTCCCGCCGCCGGGCCCTCTCGAGGGAGCGACGAAGACCGAACTCCACACCGTGGCCAAAGGAGAGAGCCTGCCATCCCTGGCTCTCCACTATTTGCCGCAAACCTGTTATATGACCCGGGGGGAATTCGAGGCTGCCATCCAGCAAGCTAATGCCGGCAAGATCGGGAAGTACCTCAAGCCCGGCACCGAGTTAACGATTCCCGGCATTTTCACAGCGCCGATTGTTGAGCACCCGGTTCCTGTCCCCAGGGATTTCGAGACGCGCGGGATCTATCTCACCGGTTGGATGGCGGGCAGCGAAAAAGGCCTGGACTTGATCCGCCGCTGGCGGGAAGCCGGTGGGAATACCGTCGTTTTTGATGTCAAGGACTTCGACGGTCTGGTAAACGTACCTTTCGAGGATCCCCTTGCGCCGCAGGGGAAGCATGTGCCCATCCGCAACCTTCCCAAGTTGATCCGCTACATCCACTCACAGGGGCTCCATGCAATCGTGCGCATTGCGGTCTTTCGCGATGAATGCCTTGTCCAGAGCCACAACGAGCTGGCCGTGCAATCTCGCCGCACCGGCCACGCGTGGAAAGAAAACGGGAAACTGGTGTGGACCGACCCATCGCAACCCAAGGTCCAGGACTATAACCTGGCGCTGGCCCGAATGGCGGCGAATTCCGGCGCCGACGAGATCCAGTTCGATTACGTGCGCTTCCCCGCGGAAGGCGACCAGAAGGACGCCCGATTCGCCTACCAGGCTTCGCATCCGGACCGGGCGCGGACCGACGTGATCGCCAAGTTTGTCGCCCGAGCCTACAGCGAACTCCATCCGCTGGGAGTCTTGTTTTCGCTGGATGTTTTCGGTGTGATGGCGTGGCAGCGTAATGTTGACCTGGAACACACCGGCCAGGACATCCCCGCCATGGCAAAGTCCTGCGACGTGCTCTCGCCCATGATTTATCCCTCGCACTTCTTCGGCATGGACGGATACGCGCACCCCGGCGATGCACCTGAGCACTTTATTTCGGGGTCCATGCAACGCTTCACGGAGATCACAGCGGATTCCAAAGTGGTGTTGCGGCCCTGGCTTCAGGCTTTCGCCTGGCACACGAAGAGCTTTTCCGAGGCCTATATTCGAACCCAGGTCAGCGTGGCGAAAGAAAAAGGCGGGATAGGATTTCTTTTCTGGAATGCGCGCAACGATTATACGAAACTGTTTCCGGCCATGGCAGTAATGCGCGCGGCGCCCGGCCGTTTCTTCCGCGGCGACGAGGTTCGCGCCTCGCATCCCAAAGTGACAGCCAGCGTTGCGCCTTGATCTGGCTTCCCCACGGACTCCGTCGCGGTCTACCAACCAATCGAGCAAGCTCCGGTGGCACGGGCACCCTGCCTGTGCCCTGGAGTTTCTGCATATCACCTGAGTCTCTTATCGTGGCGCCTCGCCGCGCAGGCAGTGGTGCGCAGGTCAGTTGCTGAGCCCCAAAGGGGCGCTCTAACGAAACCCAGGCCAACGGCCTGGGTCGGCGATGCCAGCCCGTTTGGATTGGGTCAGCCCTGAAAGGGCGGAATAGGGTACCTCCCGTGCCGCTGTCTTTGTCCCAACCGTATCGCAAGCTGCTTGAGAGCCACGGGGTTGAGTACGACGAACGCCATGTCAACGACTGAGCGCCGGAGGTGTATTTCGCCCCTACAGGGCTTCGAGATCGGAGGCGCGCCGTTGACCCAGGCCGTTGGCCTGGGCTTCGTTAGATCGCCCCTTTGGGGCTTAAGGCGGACACAGATGCGAGCTTTGTGCCTCCACGTGGCCGAGAACGGCCATGCCGCCAACAAAGACGATGAAAATGTAGATACCCCAAGGCGCGGACAACCTGCCCGCGCCTCGTCACGGACAAATTGGCCGTGCCACATCAGATTGATCTACTGAGTGGCTCCCGGGCCCTTGAATGCGACCTCGGCCAAGGGTATATTGCTGTTCGGATCGTAGAGCGGGTGAGACTTCGGCAGGCAAGGCTTTCGAACCAGCAATCAGGCAGGAGCGAGCCCTCATGACATTTCTGAGCCGTAGTAGAGTTGTTGCCGCACTAGCAGGCCTTTTCGTCCTGGGCCTGATTTTATTCGCAGACGCGGGAAGCCGGATGGTCCTGGCCGCTCCCGCCGACGCCGTGCCCGGTCGCCCTCAAAGCAAATCGGCGGACCCTTCTCCCATCGCTGCCGCCGCCCTGATCCGTCCGGAAGACCTTGCCAAAGTTCTGTCGTCTCTTCCGAGCGAAAGGCCCGTCCTAATCTACGTCGGCTTTCGTATGCCCTACACCCAAGCCCACATCCCGGATTCTGAAAACCTTGGTCCGGCCGCAACCCAGGCTGCGCTCGAGCAACTACTCAAGCGGATGGAAGGGATTCCCCGAGACCGATTCGTCGTGATTTACTGCGGATGCTGCCCCTGGAACCACTGCCCGAACGTCAGGCCGGCCTATCAAGCTTTGCACAACCACGGATTCAAGAAGCTGAAGGTGCTTTACCTCGCCGATAATTTAGGGACCGATTGGGTAAACAAGGGTTATCCAGTTGCTAAAGGCGAATGAGGAAACCACAGTGCTGACACCAATTATCGCGGCCTTCCTCCCCGCCGCTTTCCTTTTTGATGGCCTCGGCCGGGCAATCTTCGTCGCAATCTGCCTGGCGAGCGTCTGGATATTTCTGAGAATTGTTAAACGGCGCCTGCGTGCGGTGCTTGCCGCGCACGGAGACCTTCCCCACGATCACATTCCGAAGCGCCTCTGGCGTGTTTTCATAGAAGTCCTCCTGCAGTATCGAGTGGTGCGCGACCGTCCCGTTGCCGGCATCCTCCACGCCTTCGTGCTGTGGGGATTTCTTGCCTTCGCCTGGGTCAGCGCGCAACACATGCTGCTTGGATTGCGCGGCCTGTCGAAAGCCGCCGAGACGCGAACCTGGTACGGCGCGTTCGTCGCTGTCTGGGCTGTAGCGGTCCTGACGGCGATGATTGGCCTGTCGTTCCGGCGATTCGTATTGCGTCCCAAGGCCCTGGGAAAACTCTCTGCCACATCCGGGCTTGTAGCCTTCCTCATCTCAGCGCTCATGGTGACCTATCTCGTGGGCTGGGGAGTGTTCCCCGTCGGAACTGCGGCTTGGAAAATCAACTGGTGGGCGCATACGATTTCGTTTTTTGCGCTGCTCGACGTGATCCCGATTTCAAAACACCTGCACCTGGTGCTATCCCCGTTCACCATCTTCCTGGGCTCCGAGACCACGAGCACCACGCGGGCCTTGCGGCAGGAAGGCGAAGATCTGGGGATGATCCGCTTTCCGGACCTCGGACGCAAGGACGTTCTCGACGTGAATGCCTGCGTCGAATGCGGCCGCTGCACCGAGTTCTGCCCCGCCAATCTTGCGGGTGGATCGCTGAACCCGAAAGAAATCATCCTCGACTTGCAAAAGGGCCTGCTTCACGGCGGCGATCTTGTGGCCGGAACAGCCGAGGAGAAAGGGCAAGGGAAGGTTTATATTTCAGAAGAAGACCTCTTCCAGTGCCTCTCCTGCGGCGCCTGCGAGTACGTTTGTCCGGTAGGCATCGAGCATGTGGGGAGAAAGATCCTGGATTTGCGGCGCGGCCTCGTCAGCGAGGGACGCATCAGCAGTGAGAAAGTGGCCGAGCTGTTCACCACCATGGAACGCGCTCCCCACAACCCCTGGGGCGTGGGGCAGGAAACACGGCAGAACCTTATAGCCTCGAAGCAGTTTCCGATTTTCGACGGCAGCCAGGAATGGCTCTTCTGGCTGGGCTGCGGTTTGAGTTTCGATCAGCACGGCCAGGAAGTTGCCGCGGCCATGAAAAAGATTCTCGACGCCGCCTCAGTCTCCTGGGGCGTGCTGGCGCGTGAAACCTGCTGCGGTGAGCCGGCGCGGCGGGCGGGCAACGAATACCTGTTCATGCAACTTTCGGAAAAAGTGATCGAAGCTTTTACGAACGCCCGCGTGAAGAAGATCGTTCTATGCGATCCCCACTGCACAACCATGTTGGATAAGGATTACCGGCAGATCCCGGCTTACGCGGAACTCGGCATCACAGTCGTGCACCACACGGAGTTCATCGCGGAACATCTTCCTCGCCTCCCCATCGCGCCGGCGGCGTTGCCGGCGACCTACCACGACCCCTGCTACCTTGCCCGCGGCCGCGGGATCACCGCCGAGCCGCGCAAGATTCTGCAAGCCTGCGGCGTCGCCTTGTCTGAGCCCGAACATCATGGCCGAAACACCCAATGCTGCGGCGCGGGCGGTGCGAGACTTTTCATAACTGACGACAAGCGGGAGCAGACGAAACACCGTGTGAACGAGCTCCGCTTTGCCCAGCTCGCCGCAACCAAGGCCTCGACGCTTGCAGTGGCCTGCCCCTACTGCCCTACCATGCTCCGCGACGCCGCCAACCGCGCCCAGCGCGACGACCTGGAAATTGTCGATGTGGCGGAAATCGTGGCCAGAAGCCTTCGGCCTAAACCCACGACTCGCGGGTAAGACGCCTTGATACATTGCCTGCTGAGAGGCTAAAATTGACTTCATGAGAGTAACCGTTGAGCTGAAACCTGAACACCGGAGCCGCTTGTTAGCGATGGCGGCGAGAAGAGGCGAGAAGGGCTTTTCTAGCGTCCTCCGGGAAGCTCTCAACGCGTACCTCGACGCCCAAACCGAGTGGGAGCATCGCCGTAAGAAGGCTCTTGCACTTCAGGGGTGCCTGAAAGCTAGCGAAGCCAAGAAGCTTCGAGAGCGGGCTGCTGCCCTGCGCAAGGACTGGCGATGATCGTGGCAGATTCAGACGTTCTGATCGATTTTCTTGAAGGCCGTCAACCCGGAGCTCAGGCAGTGGCTGCCGCTCTGGCCGCGGGCCAGTTGCAAGTGACAGCGATCAGTTGTTTTGAACTATTGTCCGGGGCCCGCCAACTGCTTTAACGCAACGCCATCCATATGCTCCTTGACAGTATTCCCACTCTAGTGCTCGACCGCGCCGCTGCGGAGAAAGCGGCCGAAACACGTCTCGAACTCGACCGCCACGGCAACACGATCGGGATGGCGGACAGCTTGATCGCGGGCATCGTTCTCCTGCACGGGGCGAAACTTCTTACCCGCAATCGGCGCCACTTTGAGCGTGTGCCGAGCTTATCACTCGCAGACTTGACAGCTTAGAAGCTACGGAATGTGTTGAGGCCCGCCCGCTGCCTTATGTCAGTCATGCCATTTTTGTCGAGCGGGGCAAACCAACTCCTGCGCGTTCCCGGTCATCAACCCGAACGTGGGGCGGCTTGCGAACCGGTCATAAAGTCGCCGCGGAAGAGTCAACCGCAGGCCCCTACATATAGTGCCCCTCGTTTAGAAAAATCCCACCTTTTGTGGTTTTCTCTTTACTTCCCCGTTTTTTCATGTTACCTATGCTATGGAGTTACAGGGGATCGCTCGTCTCCGCTTTGGTTTGCGCGCCAGAAGGCAGGCTGGGGCCGGGTCGAGCAGGTTGTCGACGGGAACACCTTTGCCACACCGGGTGGCGACCTATGCTGCTGTGTCAGTGTCGGCTAGATAACGGGCCCACCGCAGGGTACAGTTTGATGCTTCTGGCTTCCATTTCATCGCGCTCGTGGCTTTGCACCTCCTCGGAAAGACCAGAGGGAAGGGGTGTAGCTTGTATAAACTGAAGAAGCTTGAGTTGTTGGGCTTCAAGTCGTTCGGTGATCGGTCGCGCCTGGAGTTTTCGGATGGTGTGGCCGCGATCGTTGGTCCGAACGGCTGCGGCAAATCCAATCTCTCCGACGCCGTTTCCTGGGTCCTCGGGGAGCAGAGCGCGCGGAGCCTACGCGGCGAGCGTATGGCCGACGTGATCTTTAACGGCACCGGAACCAGGCCTCCCACGAGCATGGCGGAAGTGAGCATGACGCTCATCGACCCCGAATACAACGAGGCCGGCTACCCGGAGGAAGAACCGCCGCAACCGGAAGCGCCGGAACTTGGTGTTATTTCCGGCTACGACGGTGAAGTTACTGCCGGAGGCAACGGCAGCGGCGAGAAGCAGGTATCCAAGCTTCGCCACCGCGCCGGCGAGATTGCGGTGACGCGCCGGCTATTCCGCTCCGGCGAGAGCGAGTATTTGATTAACGGCCAGCTCTGCCGTCTGCGCGACATCCAGGACTTGTTCATGGGCACGGGGCTGGGCCCGGAATCTTATGCGATCATCGAGCAAGGCCGAATCGGGCAGGTTCTGAGTTCGCGGCCCTCGGATCGGCGGCTGATTCTGGAAGAGGCGGCGGGGATTTCCAAGTTCAAAACGCGCAAGCGGCTGGCGGAGGCCAAGCTGGAGTCTTCGCGGCAGAACCTGTCTCGCATCGCCGACATTCTGGAAGAAGTCACGAAGCAAGTGAACTCGCTGAAGCGCCAGGCGTCCAAGGCGCGGCGCTACAAGGAACTGCACGAAGATCTGCGCAGCCGGCTAAAAGTGGTTCTCACTTCTCGCTGGGCGGCCCTCGAGGCGGAGTGCGCGCGGCTGGGCGGTGAAGTGACGGAGGCTCAGGAAGCGTGCCGGCTCACCGCGCAGAGGCTCGAAGCTCTCGAGCAGCAGCAGAAGGCCGCCACGCACCAGCATGAGGAGTGGGAGCGCCGGCTTACGCAATTGCGCGAACAGATATCACAGGGCGGCCTGGAGCGCGAGCGGCTGCTTTCGCGCTGCGAACAAGCGCGCCAGCAGGCGGCAAGCCTGGAGGCGCGGGCCGCGGAAGCAGCACGGGATCGCGCCGGATTCGAAGCGGAACTGAGTTCGCTGGAAGAGCAGACGAAAGAGAGAAACCTTCAGCTCGAGCAGGTCCAACAGGATTGGGCAGCGGCGCAGCAGGCGCTGGCCCAACTCCTTTCGCGTCAGGAATCACTCGGCATCCAGGTGACGGCAGCGGAGGAGGAAGTCGAATCATGCCGGCAGGCCCTGTTGGCCGCGGTGAGCCATGCCGCGGAACTGCGCAACCAACTCGTGCAGGCCGAAGAGGCCAGCCTGGCGCTCGCGCGTCAGGCGGCCCGAACCGCGTCTGAGAAGCAGCGCGCGGAAGAGGAAAACCAGCGCTGGGCGGCTGAGCTCGAGACTTCTATCGCCGCTCAACGGCAAGGCACGACATCGCTGGCTGACCTGGCGCTGACCTTGACTGAAACTGAGGCGGCCCTCGAGCAGGCGCGGGCCGAGGAAACCTCTTTGCATTCCGGTCTCGAAACGCTGCGGCGTGAGCACTCCGCTGCCGCAGCGCGCAAGCAAGCGCTGGAGGAGTCCCTGGCGCGTCACGCATACAGCACGGAGAGCGTCCGGCGACTGCTGGCAGGTGAAATCCCCATCAACGGCCATCGCTTTCGCCCACTCGGCGTGCTCGCCGACTTTGTTGAGGTTGCGCCCGGCTACGAAGAAGTGGTGGAAGATTTCCTCAAGCAGGAACTCGAGTGCGTGGTTGTGGAGCAGCACGAACAAGCTCGCTCCGGCATCGCGCTGCTGCGTGCGGAAGGAAGAGGGCGCTCCACCTTTTTTGTTACGCAGATGCCTTCGATGGACAACGGCCACGGGAACGGCGGGACTCACACTGAACTGCTTGCTGAAGTGGGAGTCGTGGCGCCGGTGCGGGAATTGATGACTTTCCAGAAGTCGCTTGGGCTGAATGGCGACCTGCCGCTGCCGGCGCTCGCCCACGCCTATCTGGTTGAGGACTCGGGCACGGCCCAGCGTTTGGCGGGGTCTTACCCCGAATGCCACTTCCTGACTCGCTCGGGTGAGCACTACCAGCATCGCCTGGTTTCCGGCGGCAAGGGTTCGAGCGCCGGCCCCTTGGCGTTGCGGCGCGACTTCCGGACGCTCGAGCGCCGCACCGCTGAGTTAGAGAGCAAAATCCAGGCGTGCGAGGCTGACCTGGCCAATGCCGCCGGCCGCGCCGCGCAACTTGCGAAGGACCATTCAAGCCTGACTGCGGCGAAGCAGGAAGCGGAAAAGAAAGCTGTTGTGGCCGACGAAAAGCTGCGCCAGACCCGCGATGCCTGTGAGAGAGCAGCGGCGCAACTCAAAGTGCTTCAGTCTGAAGCCGCCCAGCTCGAGCGCGACCTCGCGGCCGCCGAAGAGCGAAAAACCGGCCTGCGCTCGGAACTGGAAACGGCGGGCCAGGAAAAGATTGCGCGTGAAGCAACCGTCACACAATCCATGGCTGCGCTTCGCGAGCTCCGCGCGGAGATGGAGCAGCTTGGGCAGAAGCTCGCGGAGGCAAGCGGCTCGTCGAGCGCGCTCGAGGAAAGGACGCGCGCGGCCAGCGCCGAAGTCGAGCGCCTGCTGGGCATGTGCGAGGAAGTCCGCAGCCGCATCGTGCGCCTCGAGCAACAGTCCGAGAGCTGGCGCGAACAACAGGAGCTGCTGGCAAAAGAAGGCGAAGCCAACCTGGATCGCTTGCGTGAGCTGGAAGCCGGATTGGAAGCCGCGCGAAGCGCGCTTCGCCAATGCGAGGAGCAATCGGCGGCGGAAGAGGCGCAGCGGGCGGAACTCGGTCCGCAGGTGGACGCGGCACGAACCGACCTCGAAGCGCACCGTTCCCGGCGCTCGGAAGCGGAGGTGGCTTTTGCCCGCGCCGATTCCGACCGCACCCACCAGCAGCAGCAATGCCGCGAGGAATTGCACGCGGAGCCGTCCGCGCTCGCGGCCGAGTTGGCTCCCGAATCCATACTGTCAGGCGAAACCTTGCAGGTCGCCGAGGAAGAGGCTCGGCAACTCAAGACGCGCATCGAAAACCTGGGGCCCGTCAACATGATGGCTCTCGAAGAACTTCAGGAGGCCGAGGAGCGCCTTACTTTCCTCGACACCCAGCGCCAGGACCTGCTGGCTTCGATCGAGGATACAACCCAGGCCATTCGCGAAATCGACCAGGTCTCGCGCCAGCAATTCCTGGAAGCTTTCAAAGCTATCAACAGTTATTTCGCAGAAACTTTCCGCAGCCTCTTTGGGGGCGGAATCGGCGAGATGCGGCTGTCTGACGAGACAGATGCGGACAGCGGCATCGACATCGCCGCCCAACCTCCCGGCAAACGCCTTCAGAACGTGCTGCTGCTTTCGGGTGGTGAGAAAGCGCTGGCCGCCCTGGCGCTTCTCATCGCCATCTTTCGCTACACGCCAAGCCCCTTCTGCATTCTGGATGAAGTGGACGCCCCGCTCGACGAGTCGAACATCGAACGCTTCAGCCGCATGGTCGAACAGATGAGCCGCCACACGCAGTTCATCCTCATTACCCACAGCAAGCGCACTATGGAAGCCGCCCGAGTCATGTACGGCGTCACCAT